>DATIEM010000020.1:0-3540 GCA_035455725.1 Rhizomicrobium sp.
TTTTCGATCACGACGCGCCGCCAGCCATTTTCCTCGTTGGCCAGGCCAGCATGGCCGAGCGCATCCACAATGGGGCCGAAGAAGCGGTCGGCGGCGGCAAGATAGAAGACGGCATGGCCCTCGAGGTCTTCTTCGCGGTCGCGCTGCTGCAGGTGGTCGCGCAGGCGCGCATAGGTGTCCGATTCCAGGAAATCGCCAGCCACATAACTCATGCTTTTTGCAAGGCGGTTCCAGATCGTTTCATCGACCGATTTGTCCTCGAATTCACCCTTGCCAGATTTGACTGTGTCTTCGAGAAACTGGTGCAGTTCGCTCCGCCACTGTTCTGCGGTTTTCTCGTTGTGGTCGAGGCCGATGATGGCGAAGCGCTCCGGCAGGCGATTCTGCTGCGCCAGATTGTAGAGCGCGGGGACGATCAGCCTGCGGGTCAGATCCCCACCAGCGCCGAAAATCACCAGCGCGCAGCAGGGCAGGCATTGGCGGCGAGAGACGTGCGGATTGCTCATCGCGGGCCCTGCGGCTTGCCTTCCGCCGTGCCCTTCACGATGGGCGATTCCACGTGCCCGCCGAACTGGTTGCGCATGGCCGAGAGCAGCCGGTTGGCGAAATCGTGCTCGACCCGCGAGGCGAAGCGGGCATAGAGCGCCGCGGTGATGACGTTGGCCGACACCGCCTCCTCCACGGCGGCGTTCACGGTCCAGCGGCCTTCGCCGGAATCCGCCACATACCCTTCGAAATTATCGAGGTCCGGGCTGTCGGCAAGCGCTATGGCCGTGAGATCGAGCAGCCAGGACGAGATCACGCTGCCGCGCCGCCACACTTCGGCGATGTCAACGAGATTGAGATCGAAACGCTCGTCTTGCGGCAGGTTTTCGTGCTTGCGGCCGCGCAGGATGTCGAAGCCTTCGGCATAGGCCTGCATCAATCCGTATTCGATGCCATTGTGCACCATCTTGACGAAATGGCCCGCGCCGTTGCCGCCGGCGTGGATGTATCCTTGCTCCGCCCGCGGATCGCGGCCCTCGCGCTTAGGCGTGCGGGGGATTTCTCCCAGCCCCGGCGCCAGCGCCTTGAAGATCGGATCGAGCCGGTCGACGACCTCCTTGTCCCCGCCGATCATCATGCAGTAGCCCCGCTCCGGACCCCAGATGCCGCCGGAGGTGCCGACGTCGACATAATGGATGCCTTTGGCGTGCAGCATTTTGGCGCGGCGAATATCATCCTTGAAGAAGGTGTTGCCGCCGTCAATCAGGACATCGTTTTTCTCGACCAAATCACCTAGCGAGGCGAGGGTGGATTCCGTCGGGTCGCCGGCCGGCAACATCACCCAGATGGCGCGCGGCGACTTTAGTTGGCGCACGAGGTCGTCCAGCGAGCGGGCCGCTTGCGCGCCGTCCTTTGCCAGCTCGTCCACCGTTTTCGGATTGCGGTCGTAGACCACGACTCCATGACCGTGCTGCATCAGCCGGCGCGCGATGTTGCCACCCATCCGCCCCAGTCCGACAATTCCAAGCTGCATGATGGAACCTATTGGAGAGCTTCTTCGAAGGCCTCGCGCAGCGACGCGAGGCCGGCGGCGGGATCTTTCAGATGCACGCGTAACGCGCGGCGGCCCCGCTCGTTCAGCACCGAGAGGTCGCCCAGCGCCTGAGCTTTTTCCACGGTCGCAAATGTGGCCTTGCGGCCGGGAATGTCCAGATCGCGCTGGTGATCGCAGGTGATCTCCACGAAAACGCCCGAGTTCGGGCCGCCTTTGTAGGCCTGCCCGGTGGAATGCAGATAGCGCGGGCCGAATTCGAGGCAGGTTGCCACGCGCCTGGTGTCGCGCACCCGCATGCGGATGTCCTGCAAGATGCTTTCCCTTTCAGGATCGTGCTGCATGAAGGCGAGTAGGGCGAAGTAGTCGCCGCCCTCAATCCGGTTGAGGTGCGCCTTCATGGTTTGGGCGAGCGTGTTGGCGCCGCGCAGCGCAACGGCATTGTTGCTCTCGGCGAACACCGCAATTCCGTTGTGCGAAAAGACCGGCTGTTCCCTGCCTTCATCGCCGTTTTTCTCGTACGCATCGGTGAGCTCGCGCGCCTTGACCTTGGCGGCTTCCACGTCCGGCTGATCGAATGGGTCGATGCCGATCACGGCGCCGGCCATGGCGATGGCCATCTCGAAGAGGAAGAACGCCTGGCCGAGCTGATATTTGTCATCCAGCTGTACGCGGATGATGGGGTGGCCGGCTTTCACCAGGGCGTCCAGTTTGCGGGCATTCGCATCGCCGTGTTTGGAGCCGATCTCGAGAAACACCCGATCATTCCCGTACACCTGCGGATCACCCAAGGCTTCGTCATCAATGGGGATCAGCCCCTTGCCCTGCTTGCCGGTGGATTCGGCGATCAGCTGTTCCAGCCACAGGCCCAGGCTTGCGAATTCAGGTGTCGCGACGATGGTAATCTTGTCCCGCTGGAACTTGGTCGCGAGGATACCGAGAGCGATGCCAAGGTGAACCCCCGTATTGGAAGGCGGCGGCACGAAGGCATCGCAGGCGCGGATGAACTCTCTCGTCCGATTGCAGAGGCGGCCAATATCCAGGCCGATGGCGGCGCCGGGGATCAGCCCAAATTTCGAGAGAACCGAATAGCGGCCCCCGATTTCGGGATCGCCGTGGAAGATATGCGCGAAGCTCTTCTGCTTCGCTGTCTTCTCCAGCGCGGATCCCGGATCGGTGATGGCGATAAATCGTTTCTCGGCGCCCGCGCCGCTCTCCGCGAAGAAGTAGTCCATCAGGATGTTGGGCTCGAGCGTGGTGCCGGATTTTGAGGAGACGATGAAACAGGTCTTCGCAATGTCGATGGCGTCTTGCACCGCCCGAATCTGGTCAGGATCGGTGGAATCCAGCACGTGCAGCTTCGGCCAACCCGCTTCTCCGCCGAATACCCGATTCAGCACTTCCGCGCCCAGGCTGGAACCGCCCATGCCAAGCAGCACCGCATCGCGGAAGCCGTTTTCCCTTACCCAGCGCTGAAACGAGTCATAGGTCTGTTTGTCTGCCGCTTCGCGTTCGACGATATCGAGCCAGCCGAGCCACTTGTTCTCGTCGTGGCGCGTCCACAACGATTTGTCCTTGGCCCACAGCCGTCGCGCATCGCCGCTGCGCGTCTTCACCTCTGCGGCAACAGCATCTTCGGCGCTGCCCAGCTGTGAATCGGCGCTCAGCAGTTTGCCGCTCAGAATTTTCGCGCGCTTTTCCGCTAAAGCGCCATAGAGCTTGTCAGCGGCATCGGCGAACAGCTGCACGCCTTCCTCCACCAATTCCGCCGTGATGTCGTCGAGCGAAATCCCGGACGCATGCAGCGTCTCCAGCTGCCGAATGGATTCCGGAATGTCATCTTCTATCGTGGATTTCGGCGTACCATGGTCAAGGAAGGCTTCAATGGTTTCCTGCGGCATGGTATTGACCGTGTCGTCACCGATCAGCGTGTCGACATACAGCACGTCGGAATAGGCCTTGTTCTTCGTGCTGGTAGAGGCCCAGAGCAACCGCTGCGGGCG
>DATIEM010000021.1:0-18871 GCA_035455725.1 Rhizomicrobium sp.
GTCTTTGGTCGCGTCCGTGCCAAGCTTGTGGAAGTAGACCTGCATGTTGAAATGCTGGTCGGCGGCAGGCGCCTCCAGGCCCGGATAGCGGGTGTACCAGAAGCCGTTGCCGTCGGCGGCCCAGGCGAGGCTGCCGCCGGCCGTCGGATACTGAACGCGCGGAATCGGCCCATCGATCTCGCGGCCGCTTGCCACATCATAGACATGCAGGGTGCCGTCTTCGCTGCCGTTCTTCGACAGCGATATTGCCACCTTGCTGCCGTCGCCCGACGGCACGAACCAGTCGATGGCGGTGAGGCCTTTCGGATCAAGCTGGTTGGGATCGAGCAGCGGTTTTCGCGATTTCGGATCGGCTGCCGCGTTCATCGTCACCAGCATCGGCTGCTGGAATTGCGGATTGTTGTAGATGGCGAACACGCGGTTTCCGCGCGCCTCGATTTCCGAAAACGACGGCGATGTCGCCTTGATGAGCCGGCTCAGCTCCGCCTGGATCGGCTCGCGGTCGGGCAGCACATCCAGATAGGCGCGGGTGCGCGCGTTCTGCGCGTCGCTCCAGGCCTGTACCTTCGGGTCGCTCCAGTTCTCCAGCCAGCGATAGGGATCGGTGATGCTCACGCCCTGAATGACATCCACGGTGTTGTCGGTGGGCGTGGCGGGCGGCGGCGGAACGGTGGCGGCCAGCGCGGCACCGGCCGCCACAACGGAGAGGCTCAGGACGGAAATTGTGCGGAATTTCATGGAAACAGCTCCCGTCGACCAAAGCCCATCTTAGCGCAGCTTCCGCCGCGGAAAACGCAGATGTGACATTTTTTCGTGAGCGGGCGAACGCGGCCGCTCCGCCTTGGGGCGCTAGCGTTTCTTGCCCTTGCCCCGGTTGGCGCTGGGCTTGGGCCTGGATGATTTCGCCGCAGGTGCTTTTCCTTTTGGTGCGTTCGAAACCAGGCGCTTCAGCAACGTGCGCTCGGCCTCTGCGCGCTCCTCGAAGGGGCCGCTGGACCCGATGGGCCGGCGCACTACCAGCCCCACTTTTCGCGTCGCCGCTTCGACCGCCTTGGGATCGTGCGTCTCTTTCGCGCTGCCTTCCCGGAACAGATCTTGTGTCACGCCCCAGTGCGCCAGCGCCATTTTTTTTGAGCGCGCGGCCACGGCGGTTTCGTAGAACCCGAGGTTTGCGGTGAAGACCTTGATCTTCGGCATGGTCAGCGATGCGCCCTGTCGAGCGCCTGGCCGAGATCGGCGATGAGATCGTCTCGATCTTCAATGCCGACAGAGAGGCGCAGGAGATCGGGCGGGCAAGGGGTGTCTGGACCTTCCACCGAAGCGCGGTGCTCGATCAGGCTTTCCACCCCGCCGAGCGAAGTGGCGCGTTTCCAGACGTGAACGTTCGCGGCGGCGGCAATCGCCCCGCCCTCACCGCCATTCACCCGGATGGACAACATGCCGCCGAAACCGCCGTGCATCTGTCGCGCGGCAACGTCATGGCCGGGGAAATCGGGCAGGCCGGGATAGAGAACCGCGCGCACCTGCGGATGGGCCTTCAAGACTTCCGCAATTGTCTGGGCGCTCGCGCAGGCCGTCTTCACACGGGGAAACAGGGTGCGCATGCCGCGAAGCAGCAGCCAGGATTCGAAAGAACCCAGAATGCCGCCGAGCTGAATACGGTTCTGTTCGATGCGCTCCCAGAATTCATCTTTCTCGCGCGTGACGAGCGCGCCGGCCACGATATCCGAATGGCCGTTCAGATATTTGGTTGCCGAATGCATCACGATGTCGGCGCCAAGTTCGATGGGGCGCGTCAGCACCGGCGTGGCCACGGTAGAGTCGACGGCCAGCTTCGCACCCGCCCCGTGGGCAATCTTCGCCACGGCGGCAATGTCGGTGATGTTCCACAGCGGATTGCCGGGCGTTTCCGTCCACACCAGTTTGGTTCTGTTTGGGCGCACTGCGCGGCGGACGGCATCAAGATCGCTCATCTCCGCGAAATCGACCGCAAGGCCCCAAGTGTTCGCAAATCCGGCAATCCAGTTTCGCAAAGACCAGTACATCACCTTCGGCGCGACAACGTGATCGCCGGGCTGCAAAGCCTGAAACACCGCTGTGGCCGCCGCCATCCCCGAGGCGAAGAGCAGCGCCTCCTCGCCGTTTTCCAGCGCGGCCAGCAGCGCCTCAGGTTGGTCGAAAGCCGGATTGTCGGCGCGGGCATAGTTTCGCCCCGAGCGGTACTGGTTGTCTTCGTCCCGCAGGAATGTGCTGGAAAGATGCAGTGGAGGCGCGACCGCGCGGGTTTTTTCATCCACGCGGCCCAGAGCCTGGGCGGCCAGCGTGACGGGACTGATGTTTTGGGATCTCACAGATTTCCTCGCGGTTGAGCCAATTGCAATTGTTCCTTTGGGCAGTGCGTTCAGCAGGGGTTCACAATAGCCTTCCAGGCTCCTTCGTGGAATAAACGCTTGCTGGCCCACGTCATTTTGGATGGAAAGAACGCAGGGAGCGCATGCCGGAGCAGCCACGGCTGATCGCGTTGCAGACAGCGGTGCCGCCTTTTCCCGTAGATCAAGCTCAGGCCGCCCGGCGCGCGGCGCTGCTGTTCGATGGCCATCCCGAAATTCTCCGCCTGCTTTCCGTATTCGACAACACGGGGATTGAGACCCGTTATTCCTGCGTTCCGATCGACTGGTACATGGAGAGCCACGGCTGGAAGGAGCGCACCGAACTTTATCTGAAGAACTCGGTTGACCTTCTGGAGAGGGTAACGCTTGCGTGCCTTCAGGAAGCGCGCCTGGGCAAACAGGATATCGATGCGATCGTTGTCGCGTCGACGACGGGCATTGCCACTCCGAGCCTCGATGCGCTGCTAATCGAGCGCATGGGGCTGCGGCGGGATATCGTGCGCCTGCCAATCTTCGGCTTCGGCTGCGCGGGCGGCGTGTACGGCTTGGCACGGGCCGCCGATCTTGCCCGCGTCATACCGGGTGGCCGCGTATTGTTTTTGGTCGTTGAACTCTGCGCCCTCACCTTCCGGAAAGACGATCTTTCCAAGAGCAACATCGTGGCCGCGGCGCTGTTCGGTGACGGCGCGGCCGGTGCGATCGTCTCGTCGTCCGGCGACGGTCCGGCATTGGGCGCCAGCGGCAGCTACACCTGGCCCAACTCGCTGGATGTGATGGGCTGGAAAGTGGAGGAAGATGGGCTGAAGGCCCGCTTCGCCCAGAGCATCCCCTCGCTCGTGGCGAGCGACTTTCCCGCGATCGCGAACGGATTCCTGAAGGCGAACGACATCGCACTCGACAGTATCGAGGGCTTTGCCTGTCATCCGGGCGGTGCCAAGGTGCTGGATGCGCTGGAGGACTCCCTCGATCTGCCGCGCGGCAGCCTGGAGGACAGCCGTGCGGTGCTGCATGATTATGGCAACATGTCGGCGGTGACGGCCTTGTTCGTGCTGCACCGCATGCGCCGGCGCGGCATCGTCGGCCGAACGCTGATGAGCGCACTCGGGCCGGGCTTTTCCGCCGCTTTCCTGATGCTCCAATGATTGCCTACGCCATCATCGCGGCCGTCATTGTGCAGCGCCTGGCAGAATTGTGGTACGCGCAGAAAAACACCCGTGCCCTCCGTACCGAAGGCGCGATCGAAATGGGGCAGGCGCACTATCCACTATTCATTGTTCTCCATTCTGCCTGGCTGGGGGCGATCCTGGTGGCGCTGCCGCGGTCGGTAACCCTGAATTGGTTCCTGCTGGCCGGTTACGCGACTCTGGAGTGCTTGCGCGTGTGGACGATGGTGTCGCTTGGTTCCTATTGGACGACGCGCATCGTCAGCCTGCCCGACGCGCCGCTCGTACGCCGTGGACCCTACCGTTTCCTGCGACACCCGAATTACTTGATAGTTACCGGCGAAATCGCGCTGTTGCCTCTGGTATTCGGAGAGGTCTGGGTGGCGATAGTATTTTCGCTGCTCAACGCGGCGCTGCTCTTTTGGCGCATTCGGGAGGAAGAGGCGGCGCTGGGGCCCCGGCGCGTATTGTGAGGCGATTGGGCTCGAAATGAATCGATTGCGCTTTGCCGCGCCGTTTGCCTTTGTCGCTGCCGTTCCGCTGCTTTACCGCCTCTCGCCAAGCGGTCCGTATTTCATTCCTCCGACGCTTCTGTTCGCGCTGCTGGTGACGAGCGTTATTCCTGATCGCGCCGCCACGGCCGGAAAAACGTCTATCGATCGCCTGCTGCCGACCCTCTATGTTCCGTTCCATCTCATCATCCTTTTTTGGGCGTTGCAGGAAGCGACGAGAGCCGCGGCCGATACGAACGGCTTCCTCAGCCTCGCCATTTCGGTCGGCGTGTGTGGCGGGGTATTCGGTGTGCTTGCAGCCCACGAGCTCATTCACAGCCGCGTGGAATGGCACGGTGCTTTAGGCACGCTGATGCTCACCGGCATCGGCTATCGCCATTTCCGAATCGCGCACATCTATGGACATCACCGCTCCGCAGCGACGGAGCGCGATCCATCGACGGCGCGGCTGGGGGAGAGCTTCTATCGGTTTTTTATCCGCACGTTGCCTGCGCAGGCCGCCTTCGCCTGGCGTTTCGAGCAACATCGCCTTCACAGCCGTGGGCTTTCGGGTGTGCACAGCCGCGTTCTGCACGACATCGTGATCATGATGCTTCTCTATGGCGTGCTGGCTGCTTTGGCCGGCTGGAAGGCAGCCGCATTCCTGGCGCTGCAAAGCTTCGCGGCCGTGGTTGTGCTGGAATTGTTCAATTACGTCGCGCATTACGGACTGAGGCGGAGCGCCAATGAACCGATGGCCGAGCACCACAGCTGGAATAGTCCGGGCGCCGCCAATCTGCTGATCTTCAACATGGGCCGACACGGCGCGCACCACCGCGCGCCCTCAGCCAGTTACGCCACCTTGAGATCCGCAAAACACGGTCCGGAACTGCCGTGCGGCTATGCCGGCGCCATTTTGCTAGCTCTCATCCCACCGCTGTGGCGCAAGACAATGCATCCCCGCCTGGAACCGGTTGGCGCGCGGCCGCCCAAATCCGGCTATGGTGGCCGAGCGATTCCCGCCGCCGCATCTTCGTGAAACCTCCGCCGAGCGAACAACCCGTCAGCGTTCTTACCTGGGTCGGCTTCATTGCCATGTGCACGGGCATGTTCATGGCGGTTCTCGACATCCAGGTGGTGGCGAGCTCATTCCCCAATATCGGCGCCGCATTGCACATCTCGGAGGACCGGCTCAGCTGGATACAGACCTGCTATCTGACGGCGGAGATAATCGCCATCCCGCTCACCGGCTTCCTCACCCGCGCCCTGACGGTGCGCTGGTTGTTTGCAGGCGCGACCTATGCTTTTACCCTGGCGAGCATCGGTTGCGCTTTGAGCACCAATTTCGCGGAACTGGTCAGCTTCCGCACTCTGCAGGGCTTTTTCGGCGGCGCGCTGATCCCCGCAGTGTTCACCACCATCTTCGAACTTTTCCCGCGGCGGCTGCACACGGCCGCAACGGTAATAGCCGGCACCTTCGCGATGATTGCGCCCACCATCGGACCGGCGTTCGGCGGATTCCTGACGGAGACATACAGCTGGCATGCGATCTTTCTGGTAAACGTGATTCCCGGCGTCGTGTTCGGCAGCCTCGTTGCGCTGCTCATCCGTGTGGGAAAGCCGGACCTGCGGGCCCTCGCGAACATCGATTACCTCACCGTCCTGCTCGCTGCCGTGTTTCTTGCGAGCCTTGAATTGCTGCTCAAGGAGGGCCCGAAGCGCCATTGGTCCGGCGCCTTCGTGGACACGCTTCTGGCCGTATGCCCGATTGCCTTTGCGTTCGCGATCCATCAGTGCCTGACACGCCGAAGACCGTTCCTCGACCTGCGGCGGTTCGCCGACCGGGGATTCGCGGCAGCATGTTTCCTCAGCTTCATACTGGGAACCGGACTCTACGGGTCGGTGTACTTGCTGCCGTTGTTTCTGGGGCTCGTGCGTCACCATTCGGCGCTCGGGATCGGGGAGATCATGGTGGTGGCCGGCGCAGCCCAGCTTATTTCCGCGCCGATTGCGGCCATCCTCGAGCCGCGCATGAATGGCAGGGCGATGGTCGCGCTCGGCTACGGGCTGTTCATGGCCGGACTGGCCGCCGACAGCTTCTGCACCATCCATACGGATTTTGCCGGGCTTGTAATCCCCCAGATTCTGCGCGGTGCCGGGATCATGTTCTGCATTATTCCCTCAACCAGATTGGCCATGGAGGGATGGCCGCACGCTGAGAGTTCCGACGCGAGCGCCCAGTTCAATCTGATGCGCAACCTCGGTGGGGCTATCGGCATTGCGCTGGTGGACACGCTGGTGCAGCAGCGCACAGCCGGACACGGAAACGCGCTGGTAGCGCGCCTTCAGGCGGGCGATCCGCATGCCGCGGAAGCGGTTGGATTGCCCGCCGCTCTGTTTCATGGCCATGCCATGGGTCCGGTGAGCGACACCTTGAAGCAGATGATTGCGCCAATGGTGCAGCGGGCGGCGCTCACGCAATCGCTCAATGAGGGCTGGCTTCTGCTTGCCGCGCTGTTCCTGTCGAGTCTGGTGATGATCGCTCTTCTGCGACGAAGGGACTTCTCGCTGGAAGCCTATTCAACTCGCAACAAAGAGGATCGCGCCTGTCCACCGGTTCATGAGGGCGGCGGCCGTATTACCGAAGAATAGCGACTCGCCCGGTCTGCGGCTCACGCCCATGACAATCAGATCGCCTCGCCGCATCGCGATTTTGAGGATCGGTGCTTCGGGCAGTTCGTGACGATCGATCTGGGTCGCGACTTGCACGTCGTAGCGTGCGCCAAGTTCAGCAATATCCCTGAGCGCGGCTTCGTGATTGCGACGCCTCCGTCCATAGGACCGGCCCTGCTCGCCGGGCGTGGCGTAGAGGGCGCGCACACTCAGCTGCGCTGCACGCGCGATGACCATGCCGATCTCGGCTCCCCGTCGCGAGACATCCGTTCCGGTGACCGGCACCAGAATGCCGGAGTCCAACTTCGGCTCACCTTCTCGGGGCGGGACGAGCACGGCGACTGGCCCGTCGAAAGCATTCGCCAGCTCGGTAATGCGGTGGCTGAAGGCGCCGTCCGGCGCCCGCACGTTGCCGATACTGATGAAGAGAAGATCGAAGCCTTTGCGCGACAGGTCCGCCAGGCCTTCCGGCGCAGCGGCGGACGCAGCTGTCGATGTCCGGCTGATATCGACCGGTCGCGGGGCATCGGCTTCGGACTTTTCCGTCGCGGCAGCGGCCTGCTCTGCGCCCTGTTTGATCTCCTCTTCATGGGCCTCGCCGCGGGCCGCGGCTGCCGGGACCGCATCTGCAATGTGGAAGACGCTTAGCGGCATGCCGCGCACACCGGCAACGTAGCCGGCCAGCCGTGCTGCGAACTTGCCGGCAGGACTGTCGTCAAGCACGAGCGCCATCCGCTCCAGATTGGCGACGAAGCCGCGTTGATCCACCTCCTCCCGTTCAAGTCTGGCCTTTTCTTCCTTGCTGATCGGGACTCGCGAGAGCGCCGTCCGCAGCATGGGCGGCATGGCCATCGTGGTGACGACCGCCATCGTCACGATCATGGTGAACAGGTTTTGCGTGAGTGCGGCCATCGCCAAGCCGATTGTCGCCACAATCACCTCGGTCGACCCGCGCGCATTCATGCCGCAACCGATGGCGAGCGACTCGCGCACGGACATGCCGCTGAACTTTCCGCCAACGAAAGCGCCACTGAATTTTCCCACGCTGGCAACAGCAATAATTATCGCGGTGACACCCAAAAGCTGTGGCCGGCTGAGGATCGATAAATCAATGTTGATGCCTGCCTGACCGAAGAAGACGGGCATGAACAGCGCCGAGACCAAGCCGCGCAATTGATTCTGTATATGCTCGGTGAGAATGGGCGACTGGCCGATCAGGACCCCAGCCACAAACGCGCCCAGTACCGTCTGCACACCGAGGAGGTAGGTGATCAGGGCCATGCCGCCCATAATCACGAGGATGGCTGTCACGACAGCGAACTCGCTGCGAAAGCTGTCGTTCACCCAGCGAATGATGCGGAAAACGAGATACTGGCCCACCGTGAAACTGATTATGAGAAAAATGGCCACGCCGCCGATCGTCTTGAGGAGCGAGATCGCATCCACCGCTCCCGTCTGTGCAATACCGAGCGTGATAGCGATGACCACCCACCCGACGGAATCCTCGACGATGGCGGAGGCGACGATGACCTGCCCCAGATCGCGCCGCATGAAATCCATTTCGCGGATGACGCCGGCGACGATCTTCACGGATGAGATCGAGAGGGCGGTGCCCAGGAATAACGAAGTCACCAACCGGGCGCTGGGCGGCAAGAGCGAATCCGGAAGGAATTGCCCGAGCAGGAAGCCGCAGGCAAACGGAATGGCGATACCGGTGAGCGATACCGCAAGCGCCGTTCCTCGCGTGCGCTTCACCAGGCGAAGATCGGTTTCCATGCCTGTCAGAAGAAGAAGCAGCAGAACGCCAATCTGCGCAACCGCCGTGAGCATTCCCTTCTGGCCCGTGTCGTGGGGGAAAATGAGAGTATGTGCTTGGGGCCATAGCGCCCCGAACACGGTTGGGCCAAGGATGACGCCCGCAAGCAGCTGCCCAACAATGGTGGGCTGACCGACTCGCAACATCAGTTCGCCCAGCACCCGGCCGGTCAGAACCAGCAGAACGACCTCGCCGACCAGAATGGCCTCGTCCATCCCCGGCGGCTTGTTGCCGTGTCGTGCCGCCCAGGCCGTGCCGGGGACCAGCAGCAACGCCAAGACGAACAATGGCCAACGCCGAAGGAAATGCATTGACATCCCAGAGTTCTGCGCGGGCGCGCTGCAGACCTAACAACGCCGCATGATGCTGCAAGAGTTCCCCGAAAGCACCGGGAAATCGGGAACGGTCTCCCCAATCGGCCCGTTTCCCATGGGCAATCCTGCGGAGGGATCATCCATGCGAGCAGCTATTTTCGGCACCGCCTTGTCAGCGGGAGTCATGGCAGCACAGGCGCTGGCGCAGACCGGCGGGAGCACGACCTCACCCGCCGCTCCGGTCACCGATGCGAGTTTCGTGCGCCAGGCGGCCATCGGCGACATGTATGAGATTCAGGCAAGCCAACTTGCCCAGACAAAGGCGACCAACGCTGATGTGAAAACCTTTGCCAGCAAGATGGTGACGGATCACACCAAAACCAGCGATCAGCTGAAATCCATTGTCAAGTCGACCTCTGGCCTCACCATTCCCTCAAGCATGGATGCCAGACACAAGATGTTGCTCAGCCGGCTGCGCTCGGCCAGTGGCGCCAATTTCGACTTACTCTATGCCCACCAGCAGCTGCAGGCCCATCAGCAGGCTGTGCTTCTCTTCACCGGTGAATCGCAGAACGCCAAGGATGCTGACCTGAAGAAATTTGCCAGCGACGCCTTGCCCACGCTGCAGCAGCACCTCTCGATGGCGCAGCAGTTGCCGAAAGGCGGCGCCAAGCCCTAAAGCGGCTGCCGGAAGGCTTCTTTTAGGAACCTGCGGGCATTTTACCGAGTTAAGCCCCTTGTGGGGTTTCGGGCCCGTGCGGGGGCGCGCGCGGGGTATTGTCTGGGCTGAGGAATCGTATGTCGCCGTTGCGCATCTGCCATATTGGCGTGGCTGAAAAGGCCGGGACCGCGTGGCAAATCCTGGAGCGGGTGCAGCGTCTTGGCTTTGACACCATTCTGGTTGAGCCAAGCAATTCCGACGCGGTAAGCCCTACGTTCGCTCGCGCCTGCCAAAGCCGTGGACTTTCGCTTTTCCTCGATCTCGATCTCTATGAACTGGATATTCACCACCCGCTGGTTTCGCGACATCCCGACAGTTTCGCCGTTCGCCGGATCGGTGAACCGGGCACCGTTGTGGATCCCCGCGAGCCGTCTGTGGGCCACGGTCGCGCGTATTTGCGCGAGAGCGACGAAATCGATGCCGTGATCCGCTGGTGGTCGGAGCACATCGCCAAATGGCTGGACGCCGGCGTGCGCGGCTTTCGATTGCTTAAACCGACCGAGACGCCGGAACGCTTGCGCCGCGCCATGTTGGCGGAGTCGTCTCGGCATGGCTCGAACCGCGTGACGTTCATCGCCGACACGACAGGCGAGCCTCGCGATCGGCTGACGAATCTGGCCGGATTTGAGTTCACATTGTCCTCGCTGCCGTGGTGGGACGCCCGGGCCACCTGGTTTCTCGAAGAATACGAGGTGCTCTCGCGGCTCGCCCCCGTCATCGCGCAAGTGGAATCCCCGGCGAAGCTGCCGCCACCCTCCTCACGCCAGCGTTGGGACAGGCTTGCCTTGGCGCTGGTCACCGGGACGGGGCTGATGATGCCGCTCGGCTACGCCGATCCCGCTGCCGACGGAAACGAAGAACCTGAGTTAAGCGAGGCTATTCGCGCCGCAAACCATTTCGTCGCCGACACCCAATGGATTGACGGGCAACTGCGCAGCCTAACGGGCGGCGGCGCGCCCATCACAATTCTCATCCGAGCCGAAGGGCGCGATTTGCGTACGGCCAAGCGTGGCCTGGTGGCGGTGATCAATCCCGACCCGATCGCCGCAACGGATGCCGCTCCGGAATTATTTGCAGGTCTGGGTGCCTTCAACAAGCTTGTCCCGATCGGCGGCTTCTGCGGCGCCGAGGGCAAGCTGCGCCCCGGCGAAGTGCGGTTATACGAAGCGCGCCGAATGCCGCTGATTGTGCGTTCCGGGCGCGCCGAAGACCGTGACGTGAGACGCGCCGTGCGTTCTCCGCGCGTGGTCGTTGCATCGGTTTCGCCCACCGTGGACGACGGTACCTTCGCCGCCAAAGCCATTGTGGGCGAGCAGGTCACGGTAGAAGCGGACATTTTCCCCGACGGGTACCCGGTGGTTGCGGCTGAGCTGCAGTTCCGCGCTGACGACCATTCCGACTGGCAGCGCGTGCGCATGCATCCGCTGATCAACGACCGCTGGTCGGGGGTCATGCCGCTGGAACGGATAGGGCGATATCAGTTTGCGATTGAGGGCTGGATTGACACTTACGGCACCTTCGTGCGCGACCTCGCGCGCAAGCGTGAAGCCGGCCTGGATATTTCGCTGGAAATCCGCGAGGGCCAGCTTCTGCTCGAGAAGGCGAACCGCGGGTCCAACGGCACTTGCGCCCAGGCCCTCGCTACCATCCTGCGCGGGTTCGAAGCACTGCCGGAAGGGGAACGTGCGGCGCTGTTGATCGCGCAGGAGACTGTGGACTTGATGCGGCGCGCCGACGCGCGGCCGGTTGGTTCGCGTACTCCGGTCTACCATTTGGAAAGCGAGCGCCTCGAGGCACGGGTTGCCAGCTGGTACGAACTGTTCCCGCGCTCACAAACGAGCAGCGCCGCGCGCCATGGCACCTTCCGCGATGTCGTTGACCGCCTGCCGGCAATCCGGGCTATGGGCTTCGACGTGCTGTATTTTCCCCCGATTCACCCGGTCGGTCGAACCAATCGCAAGGGCCGCAACAATGCCGTGACGGCCGAGCCGAACGATGTCGGTAGCGTTTATGCGATCGGTTCGGCGGAAGGCGGCCACGATGCCCTTCACCCGCAGCTCGGCACGTTCGAGGATTTCCGCGCGCTCGTGTCCGCTGCCCATGAAAACGGGATGGAGATCGCGCTGGACTTCGCGGTGCAGGCGGCCCCGGATCATCCCTGGCTGAAGGAGCATCCCGGCTGGTTCGACTGGCGCCCCGACGGCAGCATCAAATATGCCGAGAACCCGCCCAAAAAATACGAGGACATTGTCAATGTCGATTTCTATGCGCGGGACGCCGTGCCAGAACTGTGGCTCGCACTGCGCGATATCGTCGTCTTCTGGATCGCGCAGGGGGTGAAGATTTTCCGCGTCGACAATCCGCACACCAAGCCCTTTCCCTTCTGGAAATGGCTGATCGCCGATGTGCGGGGCAATCACCCCGACGTCATATTTCTGTCGGAAGCCTTCACGCGGCCGAAGGTGATGTATCACCTCGCCAAGCTCGGCTTTTCCCAGTCCTACACCTATTTCACCTGGCGCGATACCAAGCAGGAGCTCACGGACTATATGCGCGAGTTGACGTCGCGTCCTGTCGCCGATTTCTTCCGACCGCACTTCTTCGTCAATACGCCGGATATCAACCCGCATTTCCTGCAGACCTCCGGTCGCGCGGGCTTTCTCATCCGGGCGGCGCTGGCCAGCACCCTTTCGGGCTTATGGGGCATGTATTCCGGATTTGAATTGTGTGAAGCCACGCCGCTCCCGGGCCGCGAAGAATATCTCGACTCCGAAAAATACGAGATCAGGCCGCGCGACTGGACCATGCCCGGCAACATCATCGCGGAAATTACACAACTGAACCGGCTTCGAAGGGCGGAGCCTGCCCTGCAAACGCATCTGGGGCTCACGTTCTACAACGCATTCAACGAGAATATCCTCTATTTCGGGAAGCAGGCGCCGGGACACGCCGACCGGCTTCTCGTCGCCATCAGCCTCGATCCACATCGGCCTCAGGAGGCGGATTTTGAAATCCCGCTGTGGGAATGGTGCCGCGCGGATCGCGAAACCCTCGAATGCGAAGACCTGCTGCGGGGCGGACGTTGGCTTTGGCAGGGCAAGATGCAGCATATGCAGCTCACGCCGGAAGCGCCCTATGCGATCTGGCGCGTACAGCCGCCACGGGATGCTTGATGGCGCCGCGGCGCAGCAAATCGGCGCTTACACCCAACCCGCTCTGGTACAAGGACGCGGTCATCTACCAGGTGCATATCAAGTCGTTTTACGATTCGAACGGCGATGGGGTGGGCGATTTTCCCGGGCTGATCGAGAAGCTCGATTATATTGCCGAACTCGGGGTCAACGTTATCTGGCTGTTGCCGTTCTATCCGAGCCCCCGCCGGGACGACGGTTACGACATTGCGGAATACCGCGAGGTGCATCCGGAATACGGGACGCTTTCCGACATGCGCCGCTTCATCGAGGAGGCGCACGCGCGGGGGATTCGGATCATCACCGAGCTGGTGATCAACCATACGTCGGACCAGCATCCCTGGTTTCAGCGCGCCCGCCGCGCCAGGTCCGGCTCCAATTACCGCAACTATTACGTCTGGTCGGATAACGACAAGAAATACGCCGGCACCCGTATCATCTTTTGCGACACCGAAAAATCGAATTGGACGTGGGACGAGGAGGCGAAAGCCTATTACTGGCACCGCTTCTATTCGCACCAGCCGGATCTGAATTTCGACAATCCGCAGGTGTTCCGGGCGGTGATGAGCGTAATGCGCTTCTGGCTCGACATGGGGGTGGATGGGCTACGTCTCGACGCGGTGCCATACCTGGTCGAACGCGAGGGCACCAACAACGAAAACCTCCCCGAAACACATGCGGTGCTCAAGCGCATGCGCAAATTCATTGACGAGCATTATGAAGACCGCATGCTGCTCGCCGAAGCGAACCAGTGGCCGGAGGACATCCAGGCCTATTTCGGCGCCGGCGAAGGCGACGAATGCCATATGGTATTTCATTTCCCGCTGATGCCGCGAATGTACATGGCCTTGGCGCAGGAGGATCGCTTCCCCATTACCGATATCGTGCGGCAGACGCCCGATCCGCCGCCGAAATGCCAATGGGCCATTTTCCTGCGCAATCATGACGAACTGACGCTGGAGATGGTGACGGACCGCGAGCGCGACTACCTGTGGAACGTCTACGCCGCCGACCGCCGGGCGCGGCTCAATCTTGGTATACGGCGGAGGCTTTCGCCCCTGCTGGAGCGCGACCGCCGCCGTATTGAACTGATGAATTCGCTGCTGCTGACCATGCCCGGCACCCCGATCATCTACTACGGCGACGAAATCGGCATGGGCGACAATATTCATCTGGGCGATCGCGATGGTGTGCGCACGCCGATGCAGTGGTCGTCCGACCGCAACGGCGGGTTCTCCCGCGCCGATCCTGCGGTTCTGGTGCTGCCGCCGATCATGGACCCGGTATACGGCTATCAGGCGGTCAATGTGGAAGCCCAGTGGCGCGATCCCCATTCGCTGCTCAACTGGATCAGGCGCATGCTGGTGGTGCGCAGCAAGCATCAGGCGTTCGGCCGCGGCGCAATCCGCTTTCTGACGCCGCAGAACCGAAAGGTGCTTGCCTATTTGCGCGAGCATGAGGGCGAAACGATTCTGTGCGTCATCAACGTCTCGCGCGCCGCGCAAGCGGTGGAGCTCGATCTTCATGAATTCGCCGGGCGCACGCCGGTCGAATTGCTGGGCGGCTCAGCCTTTCCGCTGATCGGACAGCTCACCTATATGCTTACACTGCCGCCCTACGGCTTCTATTGGTTCGGCTTGAGCGAGGAAGCGCAGCCCCCGCAATGGAGCACGGCCACATCCGGCCCCATGGTAACGGAGCCTCACACCTTCGTCCTTCGCGGATCGCTGGTGGATGCGCTCGAAGGCGACAATCGCGAAATCCTGGAGAACGAGATACTCCCGTCATATGTTGCGCAGCGGCGCTGGTTCCAGGGAAAGAACGCCAGGATATCCAGGGTCAGGATCGCTGCGACAGCACCTCTTCCGGGCCATGAACAGGACGCGGTGCTGGCGGCCATCGAAGTCACCACGGCGCTAAGCACCAGCCGTTATGCATTTCCGATTTCGATTGCATGGGAGGACGAGGAGCCTTGCCCGTTTGAAGTTCCCCTCGCATTCGCGCGCGTGCGGCGCGGCCGGCGTGTTGGGTTGCTGACGGACGGCTTCGCTTCGGCCCGATTCGCCCGCCTCGTGCTCGCCAATATGGCCCGCAATACCAATGTGCCTTTTGGCGATGGCGCGCTTGAGTTTCGCGCCATGCCGGGCGTCGATCTTAACCTGCGCGGCGAGGGCGAAATCGAGTGGCCGCGCGCCGAGCAGAGCAACTCATCCTGCATCGTCGATCGCAAAGCCGTGATCAAGCTGTTCCGCCGGGTGACGACGGGCATTCATCCTGAAGTGGAGATGGGACGAACGCTGACCGAGCGCGGCTTCACCGGCGTCCCTCCGCTACTGGGGGAAGTCACCCGACGCGACGCCGGGGGCGCAACCGCCGCCGTTGGCGTGGTGCAGGGCTTCATTGCCAATCAGGGCGATGGCGGCGATTGGACGAAAGAAACGCTGATGCGGATTGTGGACGAGCAGTCCGTCGCGCCGCGGGATCGCAATCCCTTCGAAAATTACGAAGCGTTCGCCCGTGTGCTTGGGCGACGTACCGGCGAAATGCATGCCGTGCTCGCAACGCCCACGGAGAATCCCGATTTCGCGCCGGAAACGGCCGCTGAAGCGACGGTCCATGCTTGGTTAAGGCAGGCTGATCGCCAACTCGACGATGCCTTTCGCGCGCTGGAAAATTACTCGGGTAATGCGGGCGCAATCCTCACCCGGCTTAAAGGGCAGCGCGACCTTATTTCCCATATCGTGAGGACCCTACTGGTCCAAAACGGCGAGGGCGCTGTGCGCACCCGTATCCATGGAGATTTCCATCTCGGTCAGGTGCTGGTCTCCGGGCCCGACGTCATCATCATTGATTTCGAAGGCGAACCGCTGAAGCCGCTGCATGAACGGCGCGCCAAGCTGTCGCCGATGCGCGATGTGGCGGGCATGCTGCGTTCCTTCGATTACGCCGCGGGCATCGTCGAGCGTGAAGGTCAGCTTTCGGCTTCAGGTCGCGGTCATCTTCGCGCGCATTCGCTTCTGGAAGAATTCCGGCAGATGGCAGAGCGAGCATTCCTCGACGGCTATGCGGAGGGGTGGGGCAAGACCATCAGCGACAAGGAGAAGCGGTTGATCACGGCCTTTGCCGTGGAAAAGGCGGCGTATGAAATCGCTTACGAAGCTGCCCATCGCCCCGATTGGATCGATATCCCCTTGCGCGGCCTGAGCGAACTTGTCGCGCGCGCCGCTGCTGAGCTTCAGCATGCTGAATAGAATCCCGCAGGACTGGTTCGAAGAGACCGATCCGTCCATCGTGGATGCACTGATGAGCGGGCGCCTTGCCGATCCATTTGCGTTTCTGGGGCCACATCATACAGGGCACGGATTGATCGTGCGGGCATTCTTGCCCGGAGCCGAAGCGGTGGACGTTGTAAGCCGCCGGGATGGTGGCCTTTTGGCCGAACTCACACCCATTAAGGATGGCCTGTTCTCCGGGCTCCTTTCTTCCGCTCAACCTTATCTCCTGCGCATCCATTGGCCCGGCACGGTGCAGGAAACTGAAGATCCATATTCCTTCGGGCTCGTGCTGGGCGACATCGATCTGCACCTGTTTTCCGAGGGCTCGCATTGGGAGCTGGCGGAACGCTTCGGCGCAGCCTGCACGAACTTCGAAAGCATAGACGGGGTCCGGTTCGCGGTTTGGGCGCCGAACGCGCAGCGGGTGTCCGTCATCGGCGATTTCAACGCCTGGGATGGCCGCCGCCATCCCATGCGCCTCCGCCATTCTGCCGGCGTCTGGGAATTGTTTGTGCCGCGGCTGAAGGCCGGCGAGCGCTACAAATATGAGATCGTCGGCGTGAATGGCGAAATTGCACAGAAGGCGGACCCGCTCGCGCGGGCCACGGAGCGGCCGCCGGCAACTGCTTCGGTGGTGCCGCAGGCTTTTTCGTATCGCTGGAACGATGCCGACTGGATGGCAAGCCGCGCTGAGCGGCAGAGACCTGACGCGCCGGTCGCGATTTATGAATTGCATGCGCCCTCTTGGCTGCGTCCGGAGAACGATGGTGCGGGCATTCTCGACTGGATGTCGCTGGCGGAAAAACTGGTTCCTTACGTTTCCGATCTCGGGTTCACGCACATTGAATTGATGCCCATCATGGAGCATCCGTTCGGCGGCTCGTGGGGTTATCAGCCGCTGTCGCAATTCGCGCCGAGCGCCCGTTTCGGAGAGCCGCACGAATTTGCCGATTTTGTCGACGTCTGCCACCGGGCCGGAATCGGCGTGATCCTCGATTGGGTTCCGGCGCATTTTCCCACCGATCCGCACGGTCTGGCCCGCTTCGACGGTAGCGCCCTGTACGAATACGCCGATCCGCGCGAGGGCTACCATCACGATTGGAACACCTACATTTACAATGTGGGGCGCCGAGAGGTGGCGGGTTTTTTGATCGCCAGTGCGCTCTACTGGCTGGAGACTTTTCACGTTGACGGCCTCCGCGTGGATGCCGTTGCCTCCATGCTCTACCGCGACTACTCGCGGCCTGGGAACGAGTGGGTCCCGAACCGATACGGCGGCCGCGAAAATCTCGAGGCAATCGAGTTCCTGCGGCGCCTGAACACGGTCGTCGCGGAGCGGGTGCCGAGTGCGATTACCATCGCCGAGGAATCGACCGCATGGCCCGGGGTCTCCGCGCCGATTGCGGAAGGCGGCCTTGGCTTCAGCTACAAATGGAACATGGGCTGGATGCATGACACGCTGGATTACATTCACCACGAGCCGATCCACCGCAAATGGCATCACAACGAGATGACGTTCGGCCTCATGTATGCTTTCGCGGAGCGCTTCGTCCTGCCCCTGAGCCACGACGAGGTGGTCCATGGGAAGGGTTCGCTTTACGGGAAGATGCCGGGCGACGAGTGGCAGAAGCTCGCGACCCTGCGGGCCTACTTCGCGTTCATGTGGACGCATCCCGGCAAGAAGCTCCTGTTCATGGGCGGCGAAATCGGACAGATCCGCGAATGGAGCCACGATGCCGAGATAGATTGGGGTCTCCTAAAGAATCCCGGGCATGCGGCGCTGCAGCGCGCCCTCGGCGATCTCAACCGGCTCTATGCCGCCGAGCCGGCGCTGCATGCGGAAGACGCCAAGTCCTCCGGCTTCTCCTGGGTCGTCGGCGATGATGTCGAGAACAGCGTCTACGCCTACGAACGCCACGCGTCTGGAGTGGCGCCGGTGCTGGTTGTTCTGAACATGACACCGGTGCCGCGCCACCATTATCGCGTCGGAGTGTCGCGCGCGGGAGCCTGGCGCGAACTGCTCAACACAGACGCCGCGCTCTATGGCGGCAGCAATCTGGGCAATGCCGGGGGCGTCTACGCGCAGCCCGATACAGCCCATGGCCGGGAATATTCCCTCGAACTGATCCTCCCGCCATTGGCCGGATTGATCCTCAAACCCGAGGCATAGGAATGCCGAACCTGCCGGAGCGGCTGGAGGCCGGCGCCGCATATCCTCTTGGCGCCACCTGGAATGGGCTTGGCGTAAATTTCTCGGTTTTCTCGCGACACGCCGAGCGAATGCAGCTCTGCATTTTCGATTCCGCGGGTCGAAGGGAAGTGCGGCGCTACGATCTGCCGGAGCACACGGATGAGGTCTGGCATGGCTACTTGCCCGATGCCCTCCCAGGACTGGTGTACGGTTTCCGTGCGCATGGAGCCTACGAGCCGCAGAACGGTCACCGCTTCAATCCGCACAAGCTGCTCCTCGATCCGTATGCCACAGGCCTAATCGGCAACCTGAAGTGGACTGACGCCGTTTACGGCTATCGGATCGGCTCGCCGCGAGCGGATTTGAGCTTCGACCGGCGCGACAGCGCGCCCGCGATGGTGAAGAGTATCGTCGCGCACGACAGCTACGACTGGAGCGATGACCGTCGGCCGAACACAGCGTGGCGCGATACGGTCATTTATGAAGCACATGTGCGGGGCCTCACCAGGCTGATTGAGGAGGTTCGCGCCCCGGAGCGGGGCACCTTTGCTGCCCTGGGGCATCCGCGCGTCATCGGGCATCTCAACAGGCTCGGTGTAACCGCCGTCGAACTCATGCCGGTGCAGGCGTTTCTTCAGGATCGCGA
>DATIEM010000022.1:0-17227 GCA_035455725.1 Rhizomicrobium sp.
TCACCAAATCACTAGCGCGGGCGCTATTCCTGTTAATGCCCCGGCGTTGCCGCAGGTGCCGCGCCGCCGCCCTTCAGCTGCGCATACAACGACCAAAGATGCGCCGTCTTCAGATCGGCCTCGCTGCCCTTCACCGCGTTGAACGTGGCCACGGCCTCGGCGCCCTTGCCCTGCGCCGCCTGCGACATGCCGATCAGCAGCTCGGCTTCCGCGGGATCGCAATGGGAGCGGCATTTCCCTTTGCTCGCAAGCCCTTTCGACATGGCTTCGCGCGCCAGCGACTCAGCTTCGGCATAGCGGCCGTAGCCGTAAAGCGCTTCCGCCACGCGGATGGCGTCCTGGCCGGAGCCCTTCTGGGCGGCGCCGACTTCGGCATTGAGCGAGCCTCGTTCGCGTGCGGCCCCGGTGCGGGCCGCATTGAGATCGGCGCCGGCGATTCCCGCGCCCTCCAGAATCTGCACGGCGTCACCGTAGTAGTAGAGCTCGTTGGCCAGCTTGCCGGCGAGGCTAGAATCGTCCTTGCGGAGCGACTTGGTCACGAATTTCAGGCGGTAGAGATCCATCGCCGTCACGTCGTTCATGCCCTTGGCGCCGAAGGTGTGATCGATCAGGCGGCCCCAGTCGTCGGGCGAATTGGTGCGCATCACCAGCTGTTCGAGAGTCTGCTCCGCCGCAGCCGGATTGGCCGCGGCTTGCGCGTTCATGACGATCTTCAGCGCATTCTCCTGCGGCTGCTTGCCAGCCGCCTTGGCGGCGTCGATGGATTTCTGCGCGTATTGCTGGGCGCGGGCGGTGTCCTTGAGGTTGTAGTAGGCGACAGCGACCTCCACGTCGGTGGTGTCATCCATCTTGTTGAGGCTCTCCAGCACCTGGCCGTAGGCGATAACCTTCTGCCAGTGCTGCGCGTCCGCCGCGAGCAGCAGCGCATTGTGGTACAGCCCGACGCGATCGTTCGGATCCATCTCGGAATTGGCGGGACTGTCGGCGGCTGCCTCGAAGGCCACAGTGGCGGTCTTGAAGTCCTTCAAATTGACGGCGGCGAGCCCGATGAAATCGTTGATGGTCACGTCGTCGAACGGCGTGCGGTCGGGCACGGCCTGGGCAGTGCGCGCCTGGGTGAGGGCGTCCTGCCACTTCCCCTGCTGCGCGGCCTGTTGCGCCGCCTGTAGGGCAGGTGCCACGCTCTTGCTGATCTTGGGCGCCGCCGCGGAAGCGGCCCCCACGAAAGTCAACGCGACCGCCACTGCCATTGCCGCCATGTATTTCATTGTTGTCCCCGTTCTGCCGAGCCTTGAATGCGGGCCGCCTGATATTCTCGCGGCCCGGCCACTCTAGTGTGCCGCTGCCGGCTTTTCCAAGGGGCGAGAGAGTAAGCGGGGCGGAAGATATCGCTATCGACGGGTTCGACACACGCGGTCCGTCCTGTCGCCTGCCAACGCAGACCCCTGCACCTGTCGATGGGCACCATCTACATGCCTCCAGCATCCGAAAGTATTGCCGAAATCATGCTGAGCGCGCGCGGTCGTAACTCTTTCTTTACGCTCTGAGGCGCACGCTTTATGCGGGGGCTTAGGGGCAACGGGATGCGCGGTGCAGGTCCGGCGCAGCTGGCGCTGAGATCGCAGCCTTGGTTCGGTGGCGAGCAGCGCGAGCCGATTCTCGGCGGTGCTGTTTTTCGTGGCGGAAGAGCAGACGCCCAACCGCCGCAACGCCGCGGTGGGCTGCGTCACCTCACCCGGCTCGGCCCGCTTCCTGAATTTTCCCCCGCAGCAACGCGCGAGGACATACGCGCAGCCATCGACCGTCGTGTTTCGGAAGCCATGGCGGACTTGAAGCGCGGTCGCCTCGAATGTCTGGTGCTCGACGATGCCGCCCATCTGACCGCCTGCGGCCGCGCGATTTGGGAACGCCTGGTCGAGCTGCTGGAGGATGGCTCGGTTCTCGGCCTTGGCGTTTCGGTCCGCTGCCCGGCGGAGGCGCTCGCCGCGCTAGAGACGGGTGACATCCATTACCTTGAACTGCCCTTCAATCTGCTGGACTGGCGTTGGCGCGAATGCGGGGTTGTGGCGGCTCTCAACCGGCATCCGGGCATTACCGTTCAGGCCCGCGATCCCTGGCTGCAGGGGCTGTTGCTCACGCCCCCTGAGGCCTGGCCGGGCCTCGCAGGTGTGGACGCACACGCGATCATTTCCCGGGTTGAGGAATTGGCCTCGGCTTTTGGGCGGGCAAGCGTGGCCGATCTGTGTCTCGCTTTTGTACGCGGCCAAGACTGGATCGACGCGGTCGAACTTGGCGGCGACGCGCCTCAGACGGCGGCGGAGGCGTTCCGAGTTGCACTCCAGCCGCCTCTGGGCACGGAAGAAGCTGCCGAAGTGGTGCGCCACCTGCCACGTGTGCCCGAACAGGCGCTTGATCCTGCTTGCTGGGCCGCCGCTTCGCGCGCGTGACGCGCCGACATAGCCGTATTCAGATGGTGTTCAGGCGTCCCCCTGATAACAAAAGGACGGGCGCATGAGCATGGCATTCCTGCAATCCCTGCGAGGCGGCCGCGAGCCGCCGTGGACCGAGGCGATGCGCGAGCGGCTGCGCGATATGCCGCTGCTGGCCGATGTCAGCGAGGCAGCCCTCAGGCGCCTGCTGACGGAGGCGAACTGGTTCGGGCTTCCCGGGGGCACCGTTCTCCAGCGCGAAGGCGAGAACGACCGCGCCCTGTTTCTGGTCATCGCCGGCTGCCTTGGTGTGTTCGTCAATGACGACCAGGGCAGGCGGCTGGTAGCCCATGTCCCGGCCGGCGAAACCGTGGGTGAGATGTCGCTCATTTCCGGCGACACCCATCGGGTGGAGATCGTGGCGCTGCGCGATACCGAGCTGTTGCGCATCAGCGCCGCGGCCTTCGAAGCGCTGATTGCGCGCCATCCGCGCGTCATGCTCAACATGATGCGCATTCTGATCCGGCGGCTGACCGAGGCGACACGCGAACCGGCCGGCCGCGCGCGACCCCGGACCTTTGCCATTGTTCCAATCCAGGATGGCCTCGAAGAGGAACCGATCGCGCGGCGGCTGGCGGCGGCGCTGGTCGAAATGGGCTCGAAGGCGCGCGTGCTGGATGCGAGCTACGCCGGCCAGTCCGCCGAGTGGTTCAATCGCTTCGAGGCGCAGCACGATGTCGTGTTCTATCGGGGCGACGCGCCGGACAGCGCATGGACGCATCACTGCCTGCGTCAGGCGGATCGCGTGTTCCTGCTCGCCAGCGCCGATCGGCCCCTGCCCCTCAGACGCCCGCTGTTGCCGGTGTCGAAAGAGGGCGCTTTGGGCCTGCCGCAGCTGTTGTTGCTTCATGCTGGCGACCGCACCAGGCTGCCCGAGCACATTGCCCTTCGCCATGGACTGTTCGAAACGCACCACCACATCCGGCGCGGCTCGCCCGACGACTTGCGTTGGCTGGCGCGTGCCGTTTCAGGCCGTGCCGTTGGTCTGGTGCTCGCCGGCGGCGGCGCCCGCGGCTTTGCCCATATCGGCGTCATCAAGGCGCTGACGGAGGCCGGCGTTCCGTTCGATCGTCTCGGCGGCGTGAGTATCGGCGCTGTGATCGCCGCCGGGCTTGCCTGCGAGTGGGACACCGACGAGCTCGTTGCGCGGATGCGGGCCGCCTTCGTCGAGACAAATCCACTATCCGACTACACCGTGCCGCTGATCGCGCTGGTCCGGGGGCAGAAGGTCACCAGGCTGTTGCGCGAGCATTTCGGCGACGTTCGCATCGAGGAACTGGCAAGGCCGTTCTTCTGCGTCTCCTCCGATCTCACCACCGGCCGAATCCACGTGCATCGCGAGGGCATTTTGTGGCGGGCGCTGCGGGCCAGCGTTGCGCTCCCCGGTATTCTGCCGCCCGTCACGCATCACAGTCACCTGCTGGTGGACGGTGGGGTGATGAACAATTTGCCGGTGGATGTGATGGCGCAGCAGGGGCATGGCCCCATCATCGCGTCCGATGTGACCGGCGAACTCGACATTCGGGTGAGCGACCGCCGCTACGGTGAGCGGCCGCTGTGGTGGCTCCTGTGGCAGCGCATGCGCCGGACGCCCTCCATCGTCTCCATTCTCATGCGTTCCGGCACCGTGGGATCGGAGGCGCAGCGGCGGCTGGTGCGCGACCGCGCCGACCTGCTGTTCGAGCCGCCGTTGGAAGACATCGGCCTGCGCGACTGGCGGAAGTTCGATCGCGCCATCGCAGAAGGCTACGCCTATTCCGTCGGCGTGATCGCGAAAAAAGGCGTGCCGCTCACCGATACCTGGACCGACGGTCCGGCCGTCACCATCCCCTCGCTGCAGCAACAAGAGCTTCCGATTGCCGCCGCGGAGTAGTCTCTTTGTGTGTTTGACGTTGCAGTTGTTCCGAAATCTGTCTTAATGCGCGCACGGTGTAAGCCGCCAACAGGGGAGATCGATTATGGCTGCGCGCAAATCGGGTACACGGAAAAGCAGCAAGGGCAGCAAGGGCAGCAAGGGCAGCAAGCGGAAGTCATCGGCTGCGAGCAGAGATCGCGCATCGTCAAAGAAATCTCGCGCGTCGTCAAAGCGCCGCGGAACGAAGGCATCGAGCCGTCGAAGCGGCTCCAAAAAGAGCACAACATCGAAACGGGGCGGCAGCCGCAAAACGTCGTCTCGAAAACCATCAGCAACCAAGAAAGCCACCCGCAAGACGCGGAGCGCGGTGAAGCGCGTGGCCACTGTCGCCTCCACGGTTGCCGAACTGGCATCGGGCGTAGCTGTTGTCGCCTCCAACCTCCTTGGCGGCAGCGAGAGCGGCGGCGCGAAGAGGAGCCGCAGCCGGTCTCGCAAGACATCAACCGGCGGCGAACAGTCCAGCTTCGACACCGGTTCGGGTGAGCCATCAGCTGGGTCCTAGGCCCTTTTTCAGCGGCAGCAGGTCGGCGAACTCCGGCGTTCGTCGCTCCTGCTTCGCCATCATGCTTTCGCGCATGTCGCTTTCCGGGTTGTACATCCCCGCCTGCCAGGTGGCGATGTAGTCGAGGCCATCCGCGATGGTGTGGTCGCGCGCGTAGTTGATCATCACCTTGGAGCCGTAAACCGCCAGCGGCGATTTCTCGGCAATCTCGCGGGCAACCCCGAACGCGTGCGCCAGCATGGCCTCCTGCGTGGGAAACAACTCGTTCACCAGGCCCAGTTCGCGGGCGCGGCTAGCGGGCAGCCGCCGCCCGGAATAGGCGAGCTCGCGTAAATATCCTTGCGGCAGCAGATGGCAGAGGCGCGGGAAGGTGCCGACATCCGCCGTCATGCCGAGGTTGATCTCCTGAATGACGAAGAACGCGTCTTCGGTGGCGTAGCGGCAGTCGCAGGCGCTCGCCATGTCGACAGCGCCGCCCACGCAGCCGCCCTGGATGGCAATCAGCACCGGCAGGCGCGCGCGCTCGAGCACGTTGAACGAGTCCTGGATGGCGAGCACGCTCTGGCGCAGGTTGGCGCGCACCCGCCCACGCTCTTCGGATGAGGCGGCCGCCGAGGTGCCGACAGATTGTCCACTGGTGAACACCGCCAGATCCATGCCAGCCGAGAAATGCTTGCCGGTCGAGGAGATAACGATCACGCGCGCTTTTGCTTGGCGGTCGATCTCCTGCACGATCTCCGGCAGCTCGCGCCAGAACTCCGGCACCATGGTGTTGAGTTCGTCCCCACGCTTCAGCCGGATGTGCGCGACCCGGTTGTCGATTTCCACATCGAAGCAGCGATAGGCCATGATTCACTCCCCTTCCGCAGGCGTGCGCCAAGCTTGCGCGTGACCGTTGATCCGGGCTTAGCTTGACACATTCCGGCGAGGTCAACATGCCCATCGATTACGACGCGCTGATGCAGCTCAAGACCGAGGGGGCCGAGTTCCGCTACGGTGACCGCGAGACCATGCTTTACGCGCTGGGAATCGGGTTCGGGCGCGATCCGCTCAACGAGAAAGAGCTTCCCTTCGTCTATGAGAACGGCCTGCGCGCCGTGCCCACCATGGCGACGGTGTTCGCCTGGGGGCATTCGCCCATCGCCCGCTCCGGCGTGAATTTTATGATGCTGGTGCACGGCGAACAGCGCCTCACCATGCACAAGCCACTGCCGGCATACGGCGATGTCGTTGCGGACGAGCGGATTGTCGGCGCCTGGGACAAGGGCAAGGACAAAGGCGCGCTGATCGTGTCGGAGAAGACGATCCGCGACAAGCAAACCGGCGATAAGCTTTGCACCTTGCAGGGCAGCGCCTTCTGCCGCGGCGATGGCGGCTTCGGCGGGCCGAAGGACGGCGCGCCAGAGCCGCATCCGCTGCCCACGCGCACGCCAGATCTGGTGCATGAAGCGGATACCCGCCCTGACCAGGCATTCCTTTATGCCTTGTCTGGCGACCGCAATCCGCTGCATCGCGACCCAAGATTCGCGAAAATGGCCGGATTCCCGCGGCCCATTCTGCATGGGTTGTGCACCTACGGCACGGCCTGCCGTTCCATTCTCTCCAGCCTCTGCGATTACGATCCGGCGAAGATCAGGGGGTTCGACGCGCGGTTTTCCGCCCCTGTTTTTCCGGGCGAAACCATCGTCACCGAAATATGGGTGGATGGCTCCGTTGCTTCCTTCCGCTCCCGGGTGAAGGAGCGCGATGTGGTGTGCCTCAACAATGGCAAATGTACTCTGGCCGGCTGATCCCGACCCTCTGGCCCAAGCGCGTACCCTGCTGGCGGAAGGCCGCCCGGACGATGCCGTCGCCATTCTGAAGCCCCTGGCCGCCACCGCTCGGGCCGGCCTTCTCGCGCGGCTCGAACTAGCGCGCGCGCTGAGCGCCGCCCGGCAAGGGGGCAACGCGCTGGAGCTCGCGCGCGAAACCGCGCTGCTCTATCCGAGCGCCGCGGCCGCCTTGGGATTGGGCGAGGCCATGCTGGCGACGGGGCAGGTGACGACAGCCATCGCCGAATTCCAGCGGGCGCTGCGCATCGATCCCGATCTGCACGACGCGCGCGCGATGCTCGGCCGCGCCTGGCTGGAAGCCGGCGAGCCCGACAAAGCGCTGCAGGCCTTCGCCGCGATTCCAGAGCGCTCGCCGGAATTGCATACGCTGGTCGAAGATGCGCGCGCGATGCAGACATTGCCACGCTCAAATGCTGGCTATATCCGCCATCTCTTCGATCAGTTCTCGTCCACTTACGATTCCCGGATGCTGGGCGAGCTCGGTTATGCCGCGCCCCGCATTCTCCGCGAGATGGCTGCGATGGTGCTGCCGCAGGCCAACGCGCTCAGCGTTCTCGATCTCGGCTGTGGCACCGGCCTTTCCGGCCAAGCTTTTCGCGATCTCGCCGCGCGGCTGGATGGCATCGATCTCAGCCCGGTAATGGTCGAGCAGGCGCGCGCCCGCGGCATCTACGATGCGCTCCGGGTTGACGATATCGAGAGCGCACTTCCGCAGGCGGCTGAATATGATCTGGCGATTGCGGCCGATACGCTCGTTTATTTTGGCGATTTGCGTGGCGTGTTCGCCTCTGTGCGGAAAGCACTAAAGTCGGGGGGCGCCTTCCTGTTCACCGTCGAAAAGTTGGAGGGCGAAGGTTTCGCACTCGGGCCGAAGCGGCGCTGGCTGCACGCCGCATCATATCTGCGCGAGCAGGCTGAGCAGAGTGGCTTCGAGGTTGCGGGCATGATGGAATGCTCGCCCCGCACCGAAGCCGGCGTGCCGGTGCAAGGGCTGGCGGTTGCGCTGCTGAAGCGGTGAGCGGAGATGGGATGAGCACGAGCATCGGGATTCTGGTTTTCGACGGCGCCGAGGAGCTGGACTTTGTGGGGCCATGGGAAGTTTTCACCATGACCAATGAGGTGCTCGCCATGTCCGGCAAGCCTGCCGCGCACGAGGTGAAGCTCCTCGCAGAGCGCGAGGTGCCGGTCACCTGCGCCAAGGGCCTGCGTGTGCTGCCCGACCTCACCGTCGCCCAATGCGAGCGGCTGGACGTGCTGCTGATTCCCGGCGGGCAGGGGACGCGGCGCGAGGTCAAGAACGAGCCGCTGCTCGCGTGGATCGCAGCGATCGCCGGCCACTGCGAGTGGGTCACCAGCGTCTGCACGGGCGCGCTGCTGCTGACCGCAGCAGGGCCTGCCAAGGGCAAGCGCGTCACCACCCATTGGGCTTTTGTGGAGCAGTTGCGCGCGCGCAACCAGGCGGCCGAAGTGGTGGAACGCATACGCTATGTGCGCGACGGCAACGTGGTGACGGCCGCCGGCGTCTCGGCCGGCATCGACATGGCGCTGTGGCTGGTGGGGCAGATGCATGGGGCGCAAACGGCCCGGTTCGTCCAGCGGGCGATGGAGTACGATCCGGCGCCGCCGTACGGGGCAGATGTCTAGCCCCGCGACGCTGCGGAGTTTGTTTCGCCAGACGGCTTGTGCTTCATAGAAGCCAGTACCGAAGGGAGATCGGCATGGCATACCGCGTCCTTCTTGCAAGCCTTGCATTCTATGCGGTCGCCAGCCCGGCGCTGGCGCAATCCTGCGGCAGCGCGCCGATCGCGCCCGCACTGCCCACGGCGGCGGAGATGGCGCAGAAGACTCCTGCGGCCGCGACTGCGGCCAAGCACGATGCTTTCGCGGAAGTGAAGAACTGGCAAGGCGATCTGAAAACCTATCGCGACTGCCTGAACGGCATGGTCAACCAGGACAAGCGCCAACTGGAGGGCCTCGATCCAAAGAAGGATGCCGACAAGATTGCGCGCCTGCAGACCGACGGTAAGGCGGCCAACCATGCCTACGATGCGACCGTCGACATGGAGGAGAAGGTGGTGAACGAATTTCACGCCATCCAGGCGAGTTTTTGCGCCCGCAAGGACGTCGACAAATCCAGCTGCCCGAAATAGCAGCGCCCTCCTACGGTTAGGACGCAGGCGCGAATCGCGCTAACGCTGCATACCATGAGCGGCAGCACATTGCGCGAAGAGCGCCGCGCGCGCCAAAGGCAATCCGTCCGCAGCGATATTCTGGAGGCGGCACGGCGGGTCGCCGTGCGGGATGGCGCGCGCAATCTCTCCCTGCGCGGCGCCGCGGCGGAAGCAGGCTTCGCGCCGGCGGCCCTCTATTCGTACTTCCGCAACAAGGACGAGTTGATGCTGGCGCTGGCGGCCGACGATCTGTCGCGTATCGCCCAGGCCATGCGCGCGGCGGTGAACGCCAATGGCGGCGATCCGCTCGCCGCCGCTGCCTCAGCCGCGTTGGCGCTGCTTGCCAAGACCGAAACCCTCGCTGCTGCGTCCGGCGCGCTGGCCCCACAGGCCGGCAGCGAGATGGAGCGGCTGTTCAACGGCCGGCTGATTGCCGCTCTGACGGCGCTTTCCAACGCCACCGGATCGCGGCCGCAAAACCGCGATGAGCAGGCCGATGTGGTCCTGCTGGCGGCGGCCCTCACCGGAATCGCCATGCTGGAACGCAACGGGCGGCTTCAGGCACTGGGCTTTTCGGCGGCCGAGCTTCTCGGCCGCCTTCGCAGCCTGACCCGAGCGGCGCGCGACTCTGGCGGCAACTAGGCGGCGTCGCGCCGCGGCTGAGCGGGGAAAACATTCGGCGCTGTCTCGGTCCTGGGCAAGTACACGAAGAACTCCGAACCTTGTCCCGCAGTACTCCTGGCGTCCATCCGGCCGCCGAAGCGCTGCAGAATGTCCCGGCACATCGAAAGGCCGAAGCCGGTTCCCGCTTCTCCCCGAACACCGGAAGCCGAAGACGTTGCGCCGCCCGAAAGCAGCTGCCGCAATCTCTGCTCGGAAATGCCGATGCCGCTGTCTTTCACACTTACCACGATATTCGCGCCTTCGCTCCAAGCGAAAACCTCAACCGCGCCGCCCTCGCCGGTGAATTTCAGGGCGTTGCCGATGAGGTTACGTAAAATCACGCGCAGGGCGCGCTCGTCAGCAGACGCGGCAAGACCGGGCGGGACTTCGCGTGCGCTCAGTCGCACGTTTTTTTCTGCCGACAAATCGGCGGCCGCTTCCACGCAACGTTCCACAACCGGCCCAACGGGCACAGGTTGGGTTTTGAGGGTGGTGCCGAGCATCTGGGAGCGCGACCATTCCAGTAGATCCTCCAGGATCGTGAGGGATCTTTCGGCGGCCGTCTTGTTGCGGTCCGCAATCATCCGGATCTGGTCGTCGCGCAAGCGTTCTCCCCGATGCATTAGGCGCGAGGAGGCCAGCATCACGCCCAGCGCGCCGCGCAGATCGTGCGAGATCACGCCGAACAGCAAATCCTTTTCGCGATTTAAGGATTCAAGCCGCGATTTCGCATCGCGCAGGTTGATGGCGCTCGCCCGCAATTGGCGCACCGTCCAGTACACCAGCATTACCGTGGCGATCTGCGTGACAATGCTGTAGCCCTCGACACTGCTGATGCGGAAATCGTCGCTGTAGGCGACAATGAAATCGCTGCTTGTCATCAGCGCGATGCAAACCCAACTGGTCAGCTGGCGCGGAGAGAACCAGGCCACGTAAATGATCGGCAGAACGAAGAAGGGCAGGGGGCTGTAAGCCGGATTGGTGTTCAGATCGATGGCGCAGCCCGCCAGCACGAGCAGCAGGCAGGAAGCATCGACCATCCAGCCGCGTGAAAGAGTCGGAAAGAAAAAGGCGCTCGCCCTTTTGCGCCAGTCGGTCGGCATTGTCGGTTCACCTGAGGTCGGCTGACCTTCACCGGTAAGTACGGCATGCCATCGTGGCAACCTCGTGGCAGCTGCCTTCCAAAACGGTAATGTGAAGGGCTCCTGTTGGGGAGCCCTCAGCCGTTCAATTCAGCCAGTAGCGGCGGCTATGGCGTCCGAAATTTTGTGTGCCGGCGGAAGCAGCACGCCAAGCACGATGGCGACCAGCACCAGCGCCGGCACGTCGCCGTAGAGATGACCCATGTGCTCCGGCATCTGCAGCGCCTGCCAGGTCATGATCGCGGCATGCACGAGGCTGGAGACGATGGTGAACAGGATGAGGCTGCGGTTCGCCGCCGGATCGCGCGAGGCCAGAATGAGGAACACGCCCAGCGTCGCATACACGCCCACGATCATCATGAAGTAGTCGGATTCGTAGGGCGCGCCGGCGTGCCATGCCCAGCCGGAAGGCCAGATCATCGCCAGCGGGTAAACCAGGCAGAAGACGACGCCGAACACGATCAGCGCCAGTTTGAGAAGTGTGTTGCGGTCAGACATCTTCGATCCCTTCGCTGCGAGACAACCGCCCAACGCCGGCAAACTCCGAGGATACGCCCGCTCCCGCTTTGAAGGAAACGCTGGGACGTTGCGCCAGATTTAAGCTCGGCTACGGGCCGCTCCTAGGCTTTCTGCACGGCCGCTTTCAGCCAGGGCAGCTGAAGAAGGGCGGCCTTGCGGGCAATTTCGGCCGAGCCGAACTCGTCCGAGGTGCGGCTGACGGTCCAGAACGTTTCGCCCCCTTCGCTCATTTCGCTGAGCTCGACGAAGTAGAAGTGATCGTCGCGCCGGAAGACGCGCAGCACATGCTTGCCGTCTGCGCTGTGCCACCGCTCCACCTGCCGCCCGACTTTCATGTACGTCCCAACGCTTCCAATGAAACCGCATTGTGCGCCGAAAATTCGAGGGGGACCATACACACGGAAAGCAGCTCCGGGCCGGCTCCAGCAGAACGTGCAATCGGCGAGCCAGCGGCTGGAATAATTGGCTGCGCGCTTTCGTCATCCTCGAGAGGATCTCTCAGGATGCCGCCCGTGAACAGGGGGTTCCCGCTCGCCACGCTCTGCTTTGCCCTCGGTCTGTCGGCACCATTAACCGCGACCGCCGGGCCAGCAGCTCCTGGCGGCAAGGGCCCGACGGTGTACGTGCTGCAGGATGGGGGCACGATCACCATCTACCGCGGTTCCAGGCAGACCCAGATTTCCGGACCCGATACCGGCATGTATTCGACGGTGGGGATTGCCCGCCAGGCCTTGGGCGATCTTGTCGTCTCCAATCGCGAGGTCGATGGCGCGCCAGGCAGTATCGTGACCCTGCCGCCGGGCAAGGGTGATGTGGCTGCCAAATACGTGATCCAGTGCGCTGGTATGAGCCCATGGGGCATCGGGCTGGATGCGGACTCCAACATCTGGATGACGGATTATGAGTCTGACGACGTGCGCCAATACGCAGCCAACGCTGATGGCTGCCCCGCGCCGCTGGCGACCATCAGTGGGCCGCATACCGGACTGGACTTGCCGGAGAACGTGGCGGTGGACCGGAAGGGCCGCATCGTGGTTGCCGATTACCTGAACGGCATTCGCATCTTCGCGCCGGGATCGAACGGCGACGTCGCGCCGGTCGCGACGCTCACCAATTCGCAGGTGATGAATGCGCATCTGGAAGGCATGGCGATCGGCCCGAAGAACCACATCTGGGTGACGAGCTACGCCAACGCCAGCGTGATGGAATTTGCCAGCGATGCGAACGGCACGGACGCGCCGCTGCGCGTCATCTCCGGCGACAGGACGAAGCTCAGCGCGCCGGTGGGACTCGCGCTGGATCGCAAGACCGGCGAAATCTACGTGGCGAGCTACGGCACGCGCGCCATGCTGGTGTTCGCAGCGGACGCAAAGGGCAACGTGGCGCCCGTGCGCACGTTCGCCAACGGCAGCTTCCCCTTCGGCGTCGCTGTGAAGTAGGCGAACTCTCAGCCCCGTGTCACGAACGTGTCTATTACCTTTTTCTCGCCGGAGTGGTCGAAATTGACGGTGAGCTTGTTGCCTTCTACCGCGCTCACGCGCCCGTAGCCGAATTTCTGATGGAACACGCGGTCGCCGCGGGCGTATTGCGTGGCGGAGGGATCGGACGTCTGCACCGTGTACGCCTGCGCCTCGATCAGCGGCGGCCGGGTGCGTTGCGCGCCGGCGGCGGCGCGGTTGGCCTGGGCCCGCTTCCAGCCGGGTGAATCGTAGCCGCTGCCGAAGGTGGCCGCCTGCGCATTGTCGCGGAAACCCACATAGCCCCCGTAGAATCCCTCATCCACCACGGTGTCGGTGTGTTCCGGCGGCAGCTCATTGATGAAGCGCGACGGCAGGGAGCTTTGCCAATTGCCGTGCACCCGCCGGTTGGCGGCGAAATAGATGAACGCCCGCTTCTTGGCGCGGGTCAGGCCCACATAGGCAAGTCGCCGTTCTTCTTCGAGGCCTTTCAGCCCGTTCTCGTCCATGGTGCGCTGTGAGGGAAACAAGCCTTCCTCCCAGCCGGGCAGGAACACGGTGTCGAACTCCAGCCCCTTGGCCGCGTGCAAGGTCATCAGGCTGATGCGGTCGCCGGTATCGTTCTGCTCCAGCTCCATCACCAGCGACACGTGCTCGAGGAACGCCGCCAGCGACTCATACTGCTCCATCGAGCGCACGAGTTCTTTGAGGTTGTCCAGGCGGCCCGGCGCTTCCGCCGATTTGTCCGCCTTCAGCGCGTCGGTGTAGCCGGACTCATCCAGCACCATTTCCGCGAGTTCGGTGTGCGGAATGTTTTTCGACAGCGTGTTCCAGCGCGCGAAATTGGCGGCCAGTTCGGTCAGCGCCTTGCGCGCCTTGGGGGGCAGCTCGTCGGTCTCCGCAATCTCGCGCGCGGCGGTGAGCAGCGGCAGATGATTGCGCCGCGCAAAAGCATGCAGCGATTGCACGGAGGCATCGCCGATGCCCCGCTTCGGCTTGTTCACGATGCGCTCGAAGGCGAGGTCATCATCGCCCTGCGCGATCAGGCGCAGATACGCCATGGCATCGCGGATTTCCGCGCGTTCGTAGAAGCGCGGGCCGCCGATCACTTTGTAAGGCAGGCCGAGCGAGAGGAAGCGGTCTTCGAACTCTCGCATCTGGAAGGAGGCGCGAACCAGCACCGCCATCTGCGCGAGCTTCTCGTTTTTCGTGTGCAGATTCTCCGCTTCGGTGGCGACGGCGCGGGCTTCTTCCTCCGCGTCCCACACGCCCTGCACCTTGATCTTCTCGCCGGCGTCGCCTTGGGTCCACAGTGTCTTGCCGAGGCGGCCCTTGTTGGCGGCGATCAATCCGGAAGCGGCGCCCAGAATGGAGGGCGTGGAGCGGTAGTTTCGCTCCAGCCGGATGACCTTTGCGCCGGGAAAGTCGTGCTCGAAACGCAGGATGTTATCCACCTCTGCGCCGCGCCAGCCGTAGATGGACTGGTCGTCGTCGCCCACCACGCACACATTGCCGCCGCGCCCCGCCAGCAGCTTGAGCCACAGATACTGCACACTGTTGGTGTCCTGGTATTCGTCCACCAGCATGTATTTGAAGCGCTCGCGATACTCGGCGAGGATTTCCGGATGCGAACGCAGGATGGTGAGCACTTCCAGCAGCAGGTCGCCGAAATCGGCCGCGTTTAGCGCCCGCAACCGCTCCTGATACTGGCGATAGAGCGCGCGCCCCTTGCCGTTGGCGTAAGCATGGGCCTCGCCGTCGGGCACGTCTTCCGGGCGCAAGCCGCGGTTCTTCCAGTCATCGATGAAGGAGGCGAGCGTGCGCGCCGGCCAGCGCTTCTCGTCGATGTTCTCCGCCTCGATCAGCTGCTTCATCAGGCGCACCTGGTCGTCGGCATCGAGGATGGTGAAGTTGGATTTCAAGCCCGCCAGCTCCGCGTGCCGCCGAAGCATCCGCGCGCCGATGGAATGGAAAGTGCCGAGCCACTGCATCCCCTCCACCACGCCGCCGATGAGGAGACCGATGCGCTCCTTCATCTCGCGCGCCGCCTTGTTGGTGAAGGTGACGGCGAGGATCTGCCCCGGCCAGGCGCGGCGGGTGGCCAAGATGTGGGCAAGCCGGGTGGTGAGCACGCGCGTCTTGCCGGTGCCGGCGCCGGCCAGCACCAGGACGGGTCCGTCGATGGTGAGCACCGCCTCGCGCTGCTCGGGATTGAGACCCGTCAGGTACGGCGGCTCGCGCGGAACCGCGGGCGTTTGCGGCTCGTCGCCGAATGCCCGATCCAGCGGATCGGAATAGCGGTCCGCATACCCGCTCATGAGGACTCACATCGAAGGAGAAGCATTCCGTATTCTAGGCCGTGCAGCCTCCCATTTCACCTCCCCCAACGTGGGGAGGTCGGAGCATTTCGAGCAGAGCGAAGAAATTCTCCGGGTGGGGGGATTGTCTCCGAGTCCCCCCACCCGAAGTGTCTCGCTTCGCTCGCCACTTCGACCTCCCCACGTTGGGGGAGGTGAAAGAAAGCGCCGAATGCGCTAGCCTGTCCATCATGCGATTTGAACGAATAACCATCGATCCGAATCAGATGGGCGGCGTGCCTTGCATCCGCCGCTTGCGGATTCCTGTCGCCACTGTGGTCGGCATGGTCGCTGATGGAATGACTGAAGGTGAGATTCTGTCTGCCTATCCCGGTTTTCGAGCTGAGGACATCGCTGAAGCGCTGCAATTCGCGAGAAACAAGGATGATATTAGCGGCGTCTCACGTCGCCCATAGCAGCCTCCCACTCGCGTCTATCCTGCGCCTTGCGCTTATTCTTTTCGTTTTCGGCTTCCAATAACTGAAGCCTTTTGCGCAACACCGAGCGTTCTTTGGACAGAGTATCGCGTTCAGCAACGAGTTTGGCGTTGAGTTCGCGCGTACGTTCAAACTTTTTCTTCACCTCATCGCGCTCCTTGCGAGCGTCCGCGAGTTGCAAGTCCCGCTTTTTCATATACGCAACAAGGTTAACCTGCCGGTCACTTAGGCGCTCCCTCGCTTCTTCGAATAGCTTCGCGGACCTAGTATCGAGTTCATCCAGAAATCGGTTGAGCCGCTTCTTGAGTGCGTCGATCTCGTTTGCGACGTCTTTGCGGTCCATTAAATCCGAATCTTGAAGCTTTTTCCTGAGGCCCGATATCTCGGTCTGAAAGTATTTTTGCGTATCATAGAATCGTTCGGCTATGTTTTCGAAGTAAGAGGCAAAGCCCATAGGTTTCTCCCAACGGCCTTGATAGTGGGCATTCTAATTTGCGCGATCAACCGGCGTACGCCGGCGTGCGGAAGGTTTGCAGTTTCCAGTAGGTCAGGCACCGCCAGAGCCATTCCGCCGGGCCGAAGCGGAAGTGCTTCAACCACCAGTCGGCAATCGCCACCTGCAGCGCGTAGCCGCCGAACCAGATGGGCAGCAGCCACACCGCGCCGGTCTTCGCAAACAGATGCGGGCCCGGCATGAAGCCGTAGAACAGCCACAGGCCGAACAGCGTCTGGCCGAGATAGAACGTCAGCGCCATGCGGCCGAGCGAGCGCAGCACGCGCACCCATCGCCCCCACGGCGCCTGAAACAGCAGCGCCAGCGCGGAAGCATAGGCGAGGCTCAACGACAGGTAGCCGGACTCTTCGATCAGCTTGGCCGTAAACGGCCAGACGAAGCCTGCGCCGCCCGGCGGATCGAGCATACCACGCGCATCGAAATAATTCGCGACAAGGCCATAGGCGCCGCCGCAAATCAGCGTCCAGGCGAACACGCGCCGGTAGCGCGGCAAATCCATCATCAGGCCGGCGCGGGCCAGAAAGAGTCCGAAGAGCAGCCGGCCGAACACGGCTACCTGATAAGCGATCTGGCCGAACGACAGCGTGAGATACCAGTTGTAGATGTAATTGGCGCGCAGCATGTCTCCGTAATGCGGCGAGGAAAATCCCTGGAGCGCCGCGGCATTGGCGTGAGCGGTGCTTATGAGGTGACCCCAGAACGTCACCGACTGTATGCCGGAAACCAGCGCAGGGGCGACGATCGCGAAACCAATCGCCCACGCAAACAAGGCGCGGAGCGAGACGCGCAGGAACAGCGGCAGCAGAATCGCCCACAGCGCGTAGAATTGAAGGATGTCGAAGGCCCACAGCAGCCAGCCGTGAATCGAACCGAACACAAACAGCCAGAAGATGCGGCGATAAAACAGCGCGGTGCCTTCGAGGCCGCGGGCGCGAACGCTGCTGAGGAAGAGCCAGAAGCTCACGCCAAAGAGCAGCGCGAACAGCCCCATGAATTTGGTCTCGATGAAAATCAGCTCGAGGAAGTGCACTGTGCGGTCGATGGCGGCGGCGGGAAGGGCGGTCTTTTGCGCATCGGTCATGTAGGACAGGCCGGAGAAGATGAAGAGGTTCGCGCCGAACACGCCGAACAGCGCAAAGCCGCGCAGCGAATCGATGTAGTCGAGCCGCCCGCCCGCGGCGCTTTTCTCTGGCAGCATGGATCGTCCCCCGACTCCACTATCAACATAG
>DATIEM010000023.1:0-3629 GCA_035455725.1 Rhizomicrobium sp.
ACCTACCAGGCGATTGCCGAGCCGCAATCGTGGAAGGTGCGCTTTGGGGCGCCCGCGGTGATGCACGTCAAGCCGGGCGAGCCGCTCTATCTCTACAGCGCCGTGTTCGCGCCGGTGAAGCTCGACACGAAGGTGCAGCACCGCTGGCAGCGCTACGACGCGGCGCGCCACAGCTGGCGCACGGTTTCGACCGTGACATACGCGATTGCGGGCGGGCGTGACGGCGGCTATCGCGGCTACACCCTTTCCCATCACATTACGCCGGGGCAGTGGCGGGTGGATGTGGACCTGCCGGACGGCCATATCATCGGCCGCGTGCGCTTCGATGTGCTGCCCGCAAACGGACCGGTGCAGACGGAGCAGAAGACGCTCGGCTGAAGCCAGGCCGCGCGCTTCAATTTCGCCGCAGATGTTAACGGGGTTCTAATCTGCCTGTGGTGTTCTGGTCTTGCTTCAGACTGGAACCCATATGTCCAAGACATCGCGAACACTTTGCACCGCTGTTGCTGCGCTTCTCGCGAGCCCTGCGCTTCCGGCGCATGCCGATCTCTCGATTGCGAAGAGGACGACGAAGAACGTGAGCTGCACCGGCGGCAGCTGCGTGGCCACAGCGCGCGACGCGGTGATGAATGCCGGCGATCTGGAAGCCCTGCTCGCCGCGCAACCCACTGTCTCCTTAGATGCCGGACTGGCCACCAACATCGCCGTTGACGCTGCGCTGACCTGGACCAGCAACGCCACGCTGTCGCTCACCGCGCGGCACACGCTCACGGTGAACAAGCCGGTCAGCGTTGCCGGTTCCGGCGGCGTCGCAATCCAGACAGCCGACGGCGGACTCTCGTTCGCGCCGAAGGCAAGCCTCAGCTTCTGGAGCCTTTCCAGTCCGCTGACCATCAATGGCGCCGCCTACACGCTGGTGGGCGACATCAAGTCGATGAACTTCGAAGTTTCCACGCCAGTCGCGCTTGCCCGCGATTACGATGCCTCGGCCGACGGCGCTTACACCTACGTACCGATCCAGTTTATCCAGTCGGCAGCTCGCCTGGAGGGATTGGGCCATACCATCTCGCACCTCACGATGGAGGGCCACGGTTATCCGGCATCAGGTTTCGTCGGCGAAAACGATGGGGTGCTTTCGAATCTGCGTCTCGAGGGAGACTTGTCGGGCGGCGACAAGACGGCTTTCGCCGTAGGATCCAACATCGGTTTGATCGAACACGTGGCGGTGAAGGTGGCCGTTATCAGCAACGGCGGCCTGGAAGCGGCCGGCCTGGCGGCAGAAAATACCGGCGTAATCCGCGACTCTTCGGCTCGGGTGAACATCCGCCTTGGAGGCGGTGAATACACGGGCGGACTCGTCGGCATCAACTCCGGCCTAATCGACGGCTCGTGGGCAGAAGGCACAGTGCGCGGGAGTACACTTCCAGCGCAGCTGGTGGGAGGCCTGGTGGCGCTGAACGGCGGCGCCATCCGGAACAGTTACACCATTGCGTACACCGGACTTCCCCGAGGAGACATTTGGGATATCGCGCACGGCGGTTTGATCGGACAGACGTCAACCGCTGCGGATTATCCCTCTTCGGTCAGCGCGTCCTATGCCGCAGGCGCAACAGCGCCCCGCCGCGTACCGCCCTTCAGCAGCAACGATGGGTTGGGTATTTACGGGGGCTTCGGTTTTGCCGGGAGCGTGGTCGGCTTCGATGGATCGAGCAGCACGTTTCAGTCCACCTACTGGGCGACCGACAGCAGCCGCCACAATCCAAAAGCAGCGGCCGGCAACAAGGCGCAGCTGGCGGGCGCAAGCGGAGTGACCGAAGCGGTACTCAAATCAGGGCTGCCTGCGGGCTTCGATCCGACGATCTGGGGACAATCGGCGACCATTAACAGCGGCTATCCGTACCTGCTCGCCAACCCGCCGCAATAAAGCCTCGCCGCGGACGACAAGCCCTACCAAACGGATTTGCGGCGCGGTTTAGTTCCTTGCCTTCCGTCGCAAACGCAAGGCGGAGCTTTCATCTACCAGCTAAGTTCAGTGCGCGGGCGAAAAGGCGTGCAAAATCAAACCCCGAAATAAATCCATCTACCAGCATGGATTTGGCTTTATAATCGGGTGCATGACGCATCCGCACGCAAAAGCCACGGCCGAACGCAGGCGCTCACGTTTGCAGCCGCGCGGGCGCCTCTGCCGGCGCGCGCTGGACACGCGGGTGCGTTCAAATGCGCCGCGCCTCCACCAACCGCAAGATCTTGCGCCGTGGTAGATGCGAACCATTGCGACTTGACTTCAAGTGTCACGATTTTGGGTTTGAAGAGATGAGCGCCACCAGATTTGGAGTACGGGATGAAAGCCATCCGATTTGATCACGCTGGCGGTCCCGAGGTTCTGAAAGTCGAGAGCACCCATTTGCCCCCTCCGGCGGCCGGCCAGGTGCGGGTGAAGCACAAAGTGATCGGGGTCAATTTCATCGACACTTACCACCGCTCCGGGCTTTACAAGCTGCCGCTGCCGTCGGGCCTGGGAAGCGAGGCGGCAGGCGTTGTGGAATCGCTGGGCGAAGGCGTCACGACATTGAAACCGGGCGACCGCGTCGCCTATGCCGGCACGCTTGGCGCCTACGCGGAGGCGAACAATGTGCCGGCAGACAAGCTGGTGAAATTGCCGGCCGGCGTCTCCGATGAGGTCGCGGCAGCGGCGATGCTCAAAGGCATGACGGCGCAATACCTCCTGAAGCGCACCTTTCCCGTGCAGCGGGGACAGACCATTCTGTTTCATGCGGCGGCGGGCGGTGTGGGCCTCATCGCCTGCCAATGGGCGAAGCATCTGGGAGCTGTCGTGATCGGCACCGTCGGTTCCGACGACAAGATGGAGCTCGCGCGGCGCAACGGCTCCGATCACGTGCTGAACACGCGCCAGCAGGATTGGCCGAAGCGCGTGCGCGACATCACCGGCGGCGAAGGCGTGCCGGTTGTCTACGACGGTATCGGCAGGGACACCTGGAACGGCTCGCTCGATTGCCTCGGGGTGAGGGGCATGATGGTGAGCTTCGGCAATGCCAGCGGCGCGGTGCCGGCCTTCGAGCCGGGGATTTTGAGCGCCAAGGGCTCGCTCTACCTCACCCGGCCGACGCTGTTTCACTACATTCGCACGCCGGAGGAGCTGCAGCAGACGGCCGACGAACTGTTCGCAGTAATCGCCTCCGGCGCGGTGAAGATTTCCATCAACCAGCGGTTCAAATTGGCCGCCGCGCGCGCCGCCCACGAGGCACTGCAGTCCCGCGCCACCACCGGCGCCACGGTGCTGCTGCCGTAGGCTATTCGGCGGCAGGCGGCGCACTCCCTTTCGCCGGTGCCCCAGGTCAATGACGCGCCCCACAACCGCGGGCCGGCCGCCGCGCCCGGGTTCAACGCTGGCTATACTTTGGTGCAACCTCAGGTAGAATTCCGGGCGTTGTCAAAAGGGGGGAATGATGTCCGTCGTCTCGGCCGCTATCAGTTATGCTTCGACGCTGTTTTCGTATCTCAATCCGGCGCGGTCGCCCTATTATGCGATGACAGCGTCGTGTGTCGGGGTCATCTGTGCCGTCTATTGGTATGGGGACGCGAACTTATGGGCGGTACTCATTCCTGCC
>DATIEM010000024.1:0-3222 GCA_035455725.1 Rhizomicrobium sp.
ATGATGCTGTCGGAGTCGCAGGAGCGCATGCTGGCGGTGCTGAAGCCGGGGCGCGAAGCGGAAGCCGAACGCATTTTCCGAAAGTGGGAGCTGGATTTCGCCGTCATCGGTATCACCACCGACACAAAGCGGCTGGTGGTGAAGCACAAGGGCGAAGTGGTGGCCGACATGCCGATCACGGCGCTGTCGGACGAAGCCCCGAAGTACCAGCGGCCGTTCGAGAAGCGTGCGGGTATGAATGGTCAAACCGCTTATGCGTCCGGCAAACCAATTCTGGAATCGCTGCAGACCATTCTCGCCTCGCCCGATATGGCGTCGCGGCGCTGGGTGTGGGAGCAATACGATCACACGGTGATGGCCGATACCGTGCAGCGCCCCGGCGGCGATGCCGCGGTGGTCCGCGTGCACAACACCAGCAAGGGCCTCGCCATCACCACCGATGTGAGCCCGCGCTACTGCAAGGCCGATCCCTATGAAGGCGCCAAGCAGGCGGTGGCAGAAGCCTGGCGCAACATCACCGCGGTGGGGGCGAAGCCGCTCGCCATTACCGACAACCTCAACTACGGCAATCCCGAGAAACCGGAGATCATGGGCGAGATAGTCGCGGGCGTGGAGGGCATTGGCGAAGCCTGCCGTGCGCTCGATTTCCCGGTGATCGGCGGCAACTGTTCGCTCTACAACGAGACCAACGGCGAAGGCATTCTGCCGACGCCCGCCATCGGCGGGGTGGGCTTGATGGCCGATGTGCATCGCATGGCAACGATCGCGTTCAAACGCGAGGGCGATGCGATCATCGTGATCGGCGAAACCACCGGGCATCTTGGCCAATCGATTTACCTGCGCGAAATTGAAGGTCGCGAAACCGGCGCCTGCCCGCCGGTCAACCTGGCGGCTGAAAGGAAGAATGGCGATTTCGTCCGTAAGCTGATCGAAACCGGCCGCTGCGACACGGCGCACGATGTGTCGGATGGCGGCTTGGCTGTAGCGCTCGCGGAAATGGCGCTGGCCGGCAACATCGGGCTGGAAGTCGGCATCGCCGGCGAGACTACCGAAAGTATTCCATTCTTCTTCGGCGAAGATCAGGCCCGATATGTGCTGGCCATTCCCGCCGAGCACACGCAGGACATCCTCGACGGAGCCCGCGACCACGGCATCTTCGTCACCGCGCTCGGCAAAACCCACGCGGCGAAGACCCTTCGCATCACCGGTGAAGGCGAAGTTTCTCTAGCCCAGCTTCGTGATGACTACGAAACCTGGTTCCCCAACTACATGTCATCCGAAGAAATCCCGGTGACGAATTGATGATGCAGATGACCACCCCATTCGCATTCAGGTTCCCCCTTCCCTCGCGGGCGGGGGCGCGGAGCGAAGTGACGCGAGGGAGGGGGCGTTGACGTTGCGCGAGACCCCTCCCCCAAATTCTCACGGCTGGCGCCGCTCGACTTTGCCCCCTCCCGCAAGGGGAGGGGGAGATCAGTGTGTGCGTTAGGAGTAGGATGAACACATGGCCATGCCCGCGAATGAAATCGAGAAGCTGATCAAGGAAGCGTTCCCGGACGCCGACATCACCATGACCGATCTCGCCGGCGACAACGATCACTGGTCGGCGATGGTGGTGTCGTCTGCCTTCAAGGGCAAGAACCGCGTGCAGCAGCACCAGATGGTCTACGCGGCGCTGAAGGGAAAAATGGGCGGCGAACTCCACGCCCTCCAACTGCAAACGGCCGCGAAGGATTGAGTCACCTCCCCTTGAAAAGGGGAGGTCGGCACGCGCAAGCGTGCCGGGTGGGGATCGCAGCCGAGATCGGAGGGATGATCCCTCCCCGGATCGCTGCGCGATCCGACCCTCCCTTTTCAAGGGAGGGTAAACTGCGCTTGACGATTAGCCGCCGCGCACCTAGGTCAAGGTGTTAGCCGCCGAGGAATTGAACGATGAGTGATCCCACCCACGACCGCATTGCCAGCGACATCGCCTCGAACGATGTGGTGCTCTACATGAAAGGCACGCCGGTGTTTCCGCAATGTGGCTTCTCGGCGGCGACGGTGCAGATTCTTTCCAACCTCGGGGTAAAGTTCAAAGCCGTGGACGTGCTGAAGGACCCGGAAGTCCGCCAGGGCATCAAGGAATTTTCCAACTGGCCGACCATTCCGCAGCTCTATGTCAAGGGCGAGTTCGTCGGCGGCTGCGATATCCTGCGCGAGATGTACGAGGCGGACGAGTTGAAGCCCTTCCTCGCCGAAAAAGGTATCGCCCTGGAAAACGCCTAGCGTTCTTTGAAGCCGTTAATTCGGGAAATGCCGCTGCCACACCGGCGCGATACGCGGGCGCTCGGATAAGGCTTTCGCCAGCGCGAGCAGGTTGGGAATGTTCTGATCCACCGGCCAGTCGCGGCCGATGCTGCCGCGCCAGCGTGAGAACATCGCGGCATAGATATCGAGGATGGAAAAGCCGCTGGGGAGGAACCATGGCCCAGTCACCTGCCGCTCGACGATCAGCAGCCGGTCGCGAATCCGCTCCCGTGCTTTCTGGCGCAGAGCTTGGGCCTGTTCGCCTGCCGGCGCGAAGCGCTCCGGGTAATCGGAGATTTCCACCATCGGGTAGATTTCGTCGGCCATGAAGGCCAGCCAGCGATAGGCGGTGCCGCGCTCCGGGCTGGCCTGCGGCGGCAGCAGCCGCGCGTTCGGGAAGTGGTCGGCTACCGTCAACAGGATCGCCAGCGACTCGGTGAGGATCAGCCCTTCGGGGAGCCGCAGCGCAGGCATCTTGCCGCTGGGATTGATGGCAAGGAATTCCGGCGAGCGCTGCTCGTTGCGCTCCAGCGAAATGGTTTTGAACTCATAGGGCGCGCCGACTTCGGCCAGCGCCGCTTCCGCCGAAAAGGCGCCGGATCCCTTGTCGCCGAAGATAATGAACATGCCCGCCTCCGCCGATTGCTGCCTCGCACATAGGCGTTCGGCCCTGAAAGCGAAAGGGCCGCAGGCTTTCGCCGACGGCCCCTGCGGATTTCACAATTCTGTCGTGCGTTAGCGCGAATAGAACTCCACGATCAGGTGCGGCTGCATCTGCGCCGCATATGGCACATCGCCCAGCTTGGGCGTGCGCAGGAATTTCACCATCATCTTGCCGTGATCGGCGTCCACATAGTCCGGGACGTCGCGCTCGGCGCTCTTTGCCGCCTCCAGGACCAGCGCCATGTCCTTGCCCTTCGCGGTGAGCTCGAT
>DATIEM010000025.1:0-7101 GCA_035455725.1 Rhizomicrobium sp.
CACGCGCATGTGCTGTTCGCGAATTCCGGATCGGAAGCGAACGACACGGCGCTCAAGCTCATCCGCTACTACTGGAATCTGAAAGGCAGGCCGAACAAGAAAATCCACCTCAGCCGCGAGATGGCCTATCACGGGGTAACCTTCGCGGCGGCCTCGCTCTCCGGGCTGACGCCCATGCATCCGCAATGGGATCTGCCGCTGCCGGGATTTGCCAAAGTGCCGGCTCCGTACTGGTTCGGCGCCAGGGCGGCGGGCTATGGCGACATCGATCCGGAAGAATTCGGCATCGTGGTGGCGAAGACGCTGGAGGACAAAATCCTCGAATTGGGGCCGGAGCGCGTGGCATCGTTTTCCGCCGAGCCGGTGCAGGGCGCCGGCGGCCTCATCTTCCCGCCGGCCACCTATTGGGCGGAGGTGCAGCGCATCTGCGCCAAATACGATGTGCTGCTGCATGCCGACGAAGTGATCACCGGCTTCGGCCGCACCGGCCAATGGTTCGGCTCGCAAACCTATTCCATCCGACCGGACATCATCACCATGGCGAAGGGCTTGTCGTCCGGCTACCAGCCGATCAGCGCGGTATCGCTGGGCGCGCGCGTGGCGGAAACCATCCTCCACGCCAACGAGGAGCTGGTGCACGGCTACACCTATTCGGGACATCCGGTCGCCTGCGCCGTAGCGCTGAAAAATCTGGAGGTGATGGAAAGGCTCGGACTGGTCGGCCGGGTGAAGAGTTCGATCGGCCCGTACCTGCAGCGCCGTCTGCACGAGACGTTCGAGACGCATCCGCTGGTGGGCGAGGTGCGCGGCCACGGTCTGCTCGCCGCCATCGAGCTGGTGCCCAACAAGCCGGAGCGGAGCTTTTTCCCGGAGGTGGGCCGCGTGGGTCTACGCTGCCGCGATTACTGCTTCCAGGGCGGCGTTATCTCGCGCGCCATTCGCGACACCATGGTGCTGGCACCGTCGCTGACGGTGAGCGAAGCGGAAGTGGAGGAGATCGTGGCCAGGCTGAAGGCGGCCATCGACCGCACCGCTCACGATTTCGGGAGGATGTGAGCCCACATTACAGCCCGGCGGACCCCTTACCGGAGCCGCTCGCTGAAAACCCAAGCGTCCTCGGCCTTGGCCGCAGAGACGTTACAAAAAAGTCACTGTCCAGCCGCAATTAACCAGAATTCTCCAATGAAAAAAAATACTTGCAAAGTGTGGCACCGGTGCATAGCTTTCGTCTTGGAAGGACGGAGACCGTCCGGCAGGCACTGCCCCCCCGCTCGCACGCCGGATGGCGTTCTTCCATCGGGTGCCGGTCATCCCCTCCCGGCACCCAGCGCATAAAGCGCAGGCGACGCCCGATCAGCCCCCTGGTCGGGCGTCTTGCTTTTCGTTCTCATGATTTCTGCGCGATACACGCCAAAGTTGACGATGAAGGCTGCCACGCCTACCCTTCGGGCCATCGTCCAATCCGGGCGAAACAAGGGGGGAAATCATGAAAACGACTGCTTTGGTGGCGGTATTGCTTGCTATCAGTGCAACTGCAGTTCCAGCCAAGAACTCGGGCCGGCGTGCCGATCCTGAAGTTCTGCACAAACTTTTGCAGCAGAAGCTGTCGAGCGGAGTTAGCGCTCATCGCGGGGGTATTGTAATCAATGTCCAGAACCCAGATCGGCCTCCCGCCAAGGGATGGCACTACATGGACGCGCTGTATTGCGGATGGTATTACAACGGGGGCAACCCACAATTTTATGCCTACGATGGTAATACTGTTCTGTGGGACACGAGCGACGACCACATGCTGGCGACGGCGCTGGCCATTCCATGTGTGCATGGATACCAGTTGGGTTATCACGTCTCCGGCGTGCCTTACGACTTTACCTATGACAAAACCGAGAGCTTCACCTACTATTAGGTTCCGGCGAGACACTGAACCTCGGGTTCCTCACACGCCTTAGCGTGAGGTTGAGCCGGCCACCTCCGGGAACAATTCCCGATGTGGCCGGCACCACCCGGTCGATGCCGTGGAAGGCGAGCCGGGCCGGGCCGCCGAAGCACAGCACATCGCCGGACTCCAGGCGGAGCGATTTCGTCGGCCCGCGCCGGCTGGTGCCGCCGATGCGAAACACCGCCGTATCGCCAAGAGAAACGGAGAGCACCGGCGCGTCCAGCGCCTCCTCGTCGCGATCCTGGTGCAGCCCCATCCGCGCGGTACCCCGATAGAAATTGACGAGGCAGCATTCGGGCGGCGCGGGATACGCGGTTGTCTCGTTCCATAGCCGCAGGAGCGTGGCCGGAACATCGGGCCAGAGTCTTCTCGTTTGCGGATGCTGAGCGCTGTAGCGGTACCCGTTTTCATCGGAAACCCATCCGAGGGCACCGAAGTTCGTTTCCTCCACGGAAAACGGCCTGGCCGAAACTGGCATGCGCGGGCGATAGAATGGCGCCAGCGGTACGCGCGCGAAAATCTCAGCCAGCAGCGCGCGCTGCGTAGCGGCATCGAACGCTTCCCGCCACAGGCGAATGCCGGGACCGATCTCAAGCGGACGAGGCAACATCGTCGGCGCCTGGCGGGGCTGTCGCATACAAGCCGCGAAACGAACCGGCCAGTCCGCGTGCTTCCAGCCATGCCTTGAATTCTTCCGGCGTGTAGTCTTGCGCAATCCACTGACGCAGAGAAAGCTCGCCACTGTGTGCCTCGACAAACTGCAGGAACACCTTGAGCCAGCGCTGATGCCGCTTGGGCAGATGAAGATAAGGCCAGCGGGCAAACTGCGCCTCCGCCTCCTTTCGCGCGCCCCAGCCACGCGAATGCAGCAGATACAGCGCCGCCGCGAAGCTGGTGCGATCCTGCCCGCCGGAACACTTGAGTAGAAATGGGCGTTGCGCCGCGTCGCAGGCGTCGAGCATGTCAAGCAGAGTGGCGCGGGCCGGCAGGCGTCGCGAATTCAGTTTCACATCGCGATGGGCGACGCCGATCTTGCCGCACACCCGCGTTTCATAGCGCCACCAGTGCCAGTGTGGATTGGCGCCGCGAAGGTTGATTAGCGTCGCGATGCCGTGCGATTTCAAAAAAGGTGCGAGAAATCCCGCATAGGCCTGCGCGGAGCGCGCCGCCTCGCCGGGCGCCACCCAATGAAAATTGTAGAGAACATCGCCGAGCGAGCGCATTACAGCTGTCGCCGCATGCGAACCAGCGGCACGGTAATTCCGCTCGGCGTCATTTCGTCGAAGCGCTCCAATTCTTCGTAGCCGCAGGCGCGATAGAGCTGCACTCCGGCCATCGTGGCGACCAGTGCCATGGACTTAAATCCTTCGGCGGCCGCGGAGTGCTCGCAACGGACGAGGATGGCGCGCCCGATGCCGCGCCGCGCAAACCCGGGATGGGTGTACATGGCCCGAACACGTGCCGATTCCTGGATAGGATCGAGTGGGCGGGCATCGCGGCCCGGCGAATGGTCGCCGCCGAAATGCGTGGCGCGGCGGCTCCAGCCACCGCAGCCCCCCAATTCCCCATCGAATTCCGCGATAAAGTAGGTTCCATCGGCAACCAGCTGCGTATCGAGGCCCATAATCTCGCGCGAAGCGCGTATTTGTTTGGCTGAAAGAAATGGCGCCAGCAGCTCGGATACGGCGCGCTGCACCAGCGGCTCAAGCAGGGGCACGTCAGCCTTGCACGCCATGCGCAAGCGAATTGAGCTCTCGGCCATGCCCGCTATTTATCTGGGCGGGCTCCGCTTGAGCAATTCCGCAAGGTCGGATTGCCACGCCGCGGCCCAGGTGTGTGTGCCGTGCCCGTGCGTCTGATCGCTGATCGGAATGAGAACGAACTGGCCGTTCTTCAGGCGCTTGGCCTGTTGTTCCGCAATGCCAAGCTCCGGCGGGTTGATGAAATCATCCGCGGAATTCACCCACATCACCGGCGCGGTGATCTTCTCCAGATTCGGCGAGGGATCATAATTGCGCGACGCATCCACCTGGTACAGGAGGTCGTTGGCATCTAGTGTGGCGACATTCTTCGCCACCGTGTCCTTCACGTATTTATCGGCCGCATCGCGCGTCGGATAGGATTTCTGCATCTGGTGGGGCGCGCTGCCCGCGAGGATCAGAAGATCAGCGGCGGCGCGCAGCGCCATCTGCGGCTCCGTCTTGTAATCGCCGCCCGCCCAGGCGGGATCGTTGCGGATCGCGTCCATCGCCATCTTGCGCCATATCCGATTGCGGCCGGCGATCTGCACCGGCAGGCAGGCGAGCGGCATCAAGGCATCCGCAAAGTCCGGGTAGGTTTCACCCCAGACAAAGGACTGCATGCACCCCATCGAAGTACCCATCGCCAGGCGCAGATGGTTCACACGCAGCCCCTGAGTGAGTAACGCGTGCTGAGCAGCCACCATGTCGTCGTAATCGTAATGGGGGAAGCGTGTGCGCAAGCCGTCGCTTGGCTTCGACGATTTTCCGTGACCAATACCGTCGGGCAGGACGATGAAATACTTTGCGGGATCGAGCAGGCCGCCGGGCCGGAACAACACATCGGCGAATTGCGGTCGCAAAAACTGGTGCCCGTCGCCGCCCGTGCCATGCAAGATGAGAACCGCATTGGTGACGCGTCCCCGCTCGTCGCGCTTCGGCGTTCCCAGCGTGGTGTAATGAAGCCGCAACTCGGGCAGGGCCTCGCCGGAGCGAAACTGGAAATTCCGGAGGGTGAAGTCGCCTTCTCTTGTTTCGAGGGCGAGCGCCTGTCCCACCGCAGCGCAGGCCAGCACCGCCCCCGCGATCAGTTCCAATCCGCGGCGGCGGTTTGGTGAATTTCTTGCAAGGCAGCGCCGGCCCCGTCCCGCGTAGGGATTTCTCAAGGCGTGGAATCGTAAAATGCCGGTCATGTCCCGCTTTCCCTCTGCTTCGCTAGCGCTTCTAGTCTTGGCGCTGGTCTGCTCCGGCTCGGCGACCGCCCAGGACGCGCCGCAGCTCCGGGCCGCCGCCATAGAAGATTCCTACCAACTCGGCACCGGAGACAAGGTCCGGATCGTTGTTTATGGCGAGCCGGACCTCGGGGGCGAATTCCAGGTAGACGGCAACGGCCGCATCAGCCTGCCCCTCATCGGGGACGTGCAGGCGTCGGGAACCTCGGCGCCGCAGCTCGAGGAGGCGATCGCCGAGCGGCTGGCCGACGGCTACCTCCAGAATCCGCGGGTGAGTGTTGAGATCACCACCTATCGGCCTTTCTATGTCATCGGGCAGGTGAACAAGCCGGGCGAATATGCCTATGTGAACGGCATGAGCGCCCTGAACGCGGTCGCCTTGGCCGGCGGTTACACCGAGCAGGCCAACGAAAGCACGATCTATATCCGGCGTAACGGCAGCAGTCGGGAGGAGACCGTCCCGGCCGATCAAATGACACGAATTTTCCCAGGTGACGTTGTTCGCGTGCCCATGAGCGTGTTCTGGCGGGTTATGTCGGTGGTCAGCCCGGTGGTCGGCACGGGCTCCTATGCCTATTCCGTTTCCCGTTATTAGAACGGTAACTTACCCACAGGCCGCCGTTCTTCTAGACGGGGAACTTTTCCCCGCCGCCCGCGTTGGCGGCACTGCGAGGACTCTCCTCGAAGGGCGGCAATGGGGCGCGGAGGAACGCTTCCGGTGAAAGCCGGAAAGCTTTTGTTAATCAGCGCAACCTGCCAGTTTCATACAAGAGGCCGCATGGCGCGCATTGCGCCAGTCCGGCCGGTAACCGCGTACACGCTTTGAGGAGCCGTCATGAGCGCCCATTCTGATCCGACCCCCGACATCGCTTCTCTTCCCGCGCGCAAGCGGAAGGCCAACGGCAAGGCGGCCGGAAACGACGAGCAAATCGATCTGCAGGAACTCCTTTCGGCGCTACAGGCCATGAAGGCCGGCGATTTCTCGGTCCGCATGCGGAGCGATCAGGTGGGCATCGCCGGCAAGATCGCGGACGCGTTCAACGATATCGTTGCCACCAACCAGCGGATGGCGACCCAACTGGAGAAGGTGGGCGAGCAGGTCGGCAAGCAGGGTAAGACGCGGCAGCGGGTGAAGTTCGGGCAGTCGGTGGGTGCTTGGGGCGAGATGGAGTCCTCCGTCAATACCCTGATCGATGACCTTCTCTGGCCGACGGCGGAAGTGACCCGCGCCATTGCCGCGGTGGCGCAAGGCGACCTGCTGCAGACCGTGCATTTGGACGTGGAAGGCCGGCCGCTGAAGGGCGAGTTTCTGCGTTCCGCCAACATCGTGAACACGATGATCAAGCAGCTCTCTGTGTTCACATCGGAAGTGACTCGCGTGGCGCGCGAAGTGGGCACGGAAGGCAAGCTCGGCGGTCAGGCGCAGGTGCGCGAAGTGACCGGCGTGTGGAAGGATCTCACCGAGTCCGTGAACTCGATGGCGAACAACCTCACCGCCCAAGTGCGCAACATCGCCGAAGTGACCATCGCCGTGGCGAACGGCGACCTTTCCAAGAAGATCACCGTGGACGTGCGCGGCGAAATCCTGCAGCTGAAAGAAGCCATCAATACCATGGTGGACCAGCTTCGCTCCTTTGCCTCGGAAGTGACCCGCGTGGCCCGCGAAGTGGGTACGGAAGGAAAGCTCGGCGGTCAGGCGCTGGTGCCCGGCGTGGCCGGCACATGGAAAGACCTAACCGACTCCGTGAACGCGATGTGCGGCAACCTCACGGACCAGGTGCGCAACATCGCGCAGGTGACGACCGCGGTGGCGCGCGGCGATCTTTCCCGCAAGATCACAGTGGACGTGAAGGGCGAAATCCTCGAGCTCAAGAACACCATCAACACCATGGTGGACCAGCTGAACGCGTTTGCTTCCGAAGTGACACGTGTCGCCCGCGAAGTGGGCACGGAAGGCAAGCTCGGCGGTCAGGCGGCCGTGCCGGGCGTGGCGGGCACCTGGAAAGACCTCACCGACAACGTGAACTTCATGGCGGGCAACCTGACCTCTCAGGTGCGCAACATCGCCGAAGTGACGACCGCTGTGGCCCGCGGCGACCTTTCCCGCAAAATCACCGTGGACGTGAAGGGTGAAATTCTCGAGCTGAAGAACACCATCAACACGATGGTGGACCAGCTGAACGCGTTCGCG
>DATIEM010000026.1:0-2001 GCA_035455725.1 Rhizomicrobium sp.
TCCTGAAAAACGGACAGGTCTGGCGCCAGCTGCAGGGCGATCCGGATCACGCACGCTTCAAAACGCCCGCGCAGGCAAACCAGGTCACGATCTCACATGGGGGGCTCGGCAGCTACAACCTGACGATGAACGGCTCGGCGAAGCTCTACAAGGTTACCCGCGTGAAGTGACAACGGGCGCCTGTGCCACTGTGTCGCGTAACCTCGCGAGCCGCAGACCGGCTTGTTCCATGTCACCGATGAATTCGCTGCTGGCCAGATAGGCAAATTCATCCTCGCGCTGCCGGTGAATGGGATCGCGCGTGGCCAGCATCTCGTCCGCGTGACCGGGGTGGCACATGACGATGCTGCCGTTCGCAGCACCCGCAACCATCGCGCGAAACAGGTCGCGGCACGGCGCGCGTTCCCTGAAGTTGCGCACGCCGCGGAAGCCGCTGTTGGTTCGCACGGCCCGCTCAGCCGCCATTCGCGCCAATGGTTTCGAAACCCGCGAGAGGTAGGCGGAATCGATGGGGGCGGGACGCTGCAGCATCGCCAAGGTGATTGGCTCGTGCGTGACCCGTACATACGCGCCGATCCGTGCCGCCGCTTCCACCACCGCTTCGCGCACGCCCGGCAGCAGATGCACATGCTGGTGCCCGTCGATATAGGCGGGCGGGCGTTTCATGACGGCGGTGAAGATGCCGAGCTGCCGTTCGAGTTCGCGCCGCATCTCATCGGCGTTCAGTCGGTGCAGCCAGCCGGCAATCAGAACCGAGCGCAGCGACTTGTCGGCAGTAAGCATGAAATGCAGCCCGATATCGGCCTTGTCGAGAAAAGATGAGAGCAGGGGGCCGTCTTGCGCGAATTCCGGAAAGATCACCATGCAGCTGGTGGCGGAAAGCCGCGTCATCTGAAGCAGTTCCCGAATGCCGCGACTGACGCCGGGGGAAAGGCCGTAGTCGTCGGCGCACAGCACGACCTTCCGCTTGCGCTCCATTCAGGCGAGCACTTCGCCGATGGCGCGCGCGGCAACCTGCTCCATAGCCTGATAGCCCGCCTTGCTGGGATGCACCCCATCGTAGGAAAGGCCGGGCTTCATGCCCCCCATGCCGTTGTCCAGGATGGCCGTGTAATCCGCATACGCGAAGCCGGAGATGCTCGCATATTTTCGGATCCATTCGTTCAGCCCGCGAATTTTGGGCACTGGTTCGCGGCCAGGATGCCAGCCGTATTCAAGGGCCGGCGGAACGGATGCCAGAATCACGCGAATACCATGCATTCTCGCCAGTTCGGCCATGCTCATGATATTGTTGGTGGTTGCCGTCGGATTATAGGGCCCTGTGTTCTCGGCAATGTCGTTGGTGCCGGCCATGAGATGCACCGCTTCGGGCGCCAGCGAAATCACATCCTGCCTCAGCCGCACCAGCATCTGCGGCGTGGTCTGCCCGCTGATGCCGCGGCAGATATAGCCGTTCGATGCGAAGAACTCCGGATGGAACAGCGGCCATTCGCGCGTGATCGAGTCGCCCAGAAAAACCACGCGCCGCGCGCTCGCCGGCAAGGCGCGGACGCGAAAATTATCCTCGCGGTAATGCTGGAGATCGGGCCAGTCGGTCAGCAGCTGATGCTCGGTGGGTGGTAGTGGCGGTTCCGGTTTGGCCGGCGCGGTTTGCGCGCGCGCTGCCGCTGAAGCCGCCATTCCGGCGGCCACACCACTGGTTAACACTGTCCGGCGTGCGATCTTCACAGGCATTCTCCGGTGACACAGTTACGCAACCCGGAAGGCTTGCCGCAAGTTTCGTGGCAGATGCGGTTCCTGTAAGAGGGGGAATGTCGAAAACCTGTGCCGCTGCTCTCCTCTTTTTTCTGCTGGGAGCCTGTTCGAGCATGAGCGAAACCGCGCCGCCGGTTCCCCCGCCAGCGCCCGTTCCATCCGCCCAAATACTGCCGCCGGCGCCGAGCGACAGCCGTTCCGTGCATCCCGAAATCTGGCCCAAGGGACAAAGCGGCGTGGCGGACG
>DATIEM010000027.1:0-8896 GCA_035455725.1 Rhizomicrobium sp.
GATCGGCCTCATTGCGGTGGCGCTGGCGTTCGATTTTCTGAATGGGCGCAACGATGCCGCGAACTCAATCGCCACGATTGTTTCGACCCGCGTGCTGTCGCCCCGTTATGCGGTAGCCTGGGCGGCGTTTTTCAATTTTGTCGCGTTTCTCGTGTTCGGCCTGCATGTGGCCAATACCATCGGCCGCGGCATCATTTCGCCGCAGGCCATTTCAGATCAGGTGATTTTCGGCGCGCTCATGGGGGCCATCTGCTGGCAAATCATCACGGGGTATTTGGGGATCCCCTCATCGAGCTCGCATGCGCTGATCGGCGCGCTGGTCGGTGCAGGCGTGGCCCATGTCGGTTTTGGCGCCATCGTGTGGAGCGGACTGGGGAAAACGGCCGCCGCAATCGTCCTCTCCCCAATGACGGGCATGATCATCGCTCTGTTGCTCGTGCTGATCGTGTCCTGGTCGTTCTTGCGAGTGCCTCCCTCGCGAGTGGACGGCATTTTCCGCAAAGTGCAGTTCATCTCGGCTTCCCTCTATTCCCTTGGTCATGGGGGCAACGATGCCCAGAAGACCATGGGTATTATCACTGCCCTGCTCTACGCCCATGGCCAGCTGTCCGGCAGCTTTCACGTACCATTATGGGTCGTAGTGTGCTGTAACGGGGCGATGGCGCTTGGCACGTTGTTGGGCGGGTGGCGAATTGTACGTACTATGGGCTCGCGAATCACCCGGCTTGCGCCGGTTCAGGGCGTTTGCGCGGAAACAGCGGGTTCAATCACTTTGTTCCTGGCCACTGGCCTTGGCATTCCGGTTTCCACCACCCACACCATTACGGGTGCGATCGTTGGCGTGGGTGCGGCCCGAAGGGCTTCGGCGGTGCGCTGGAACGTGGCGCAAGAGATTGTTATCGCTTGGGTGATCACAATGCCTGCGGCGGGTGTAATTGGGGCGGCGTTTTATGGGCTGGCGACCTTGGTGAAGTAAGCGGCCCCGGAGTTGGGCGTTGTGATGCGTGCTTTGAGTTTACCGGTTCCGTGTGTCCAATACGCTGCTTTGCCTTGGCGGCGGGTCCGCGGTGAAATCGAAATCCTGCTGGTGACGACGCAAACCACGCGGCGATGGATCATCCCGAAAGGCTGGCCGATTCCCGGCCTCTCACCGGCCGACTGCGCCAGACATGAGGCGATAGAAGAAGCCGGTGTGTCGGGCGAAATCGGTTCCAGATCAATGGGATCGTTCAGATATCTCAAGCGGCGCAAGAACGACGAATTGCTTGCCTGCAAGGTCGAGGTATTCGCGCTCGAAGTATCCCGCCAACGGCGCGACTGGCTGGAGAAGCACCTCCGCGACATTCGATGGTGCTCAGTCGAGGAAGCCATCGCACGGATCAGTGAGCCGGGCCTGCGGCGCCTGATCGCCCGTTTTGCCGAGACCTTGCCGGCCGAACAGAAGGTTACCACCCGCTAGGCGGCTGCGGCTTCTGTGGCTGCCCGATCCTCCACATGTGGTGACAGCACGCTCGCAAATCCAAACTTGGCCCCAAGCAGGATCACGGCCGCAATTCCCATTAGCACGGCGTGCATCAGCCAGAAGGTCGAGTTCGGCATCGTGCCCAACAGCCCGCCGAGATAGCCGGTGAGCAGATTCCCCATAAAGAGATGAACGTAATAGACGGCAATCATCACGCCGCCCAGACCTTTCGGCGCCGCACGCGAGTAGAGCGCAAGGCCCACAGGCAGCACATTCGCAAATCCGACATCGTTCAGGATATGGAAGCCGAGCGCCCAGAACAGCGGCACCGGATGGTGCGTGGCATCCGCCACCATCGCGCAGCCGGCCAGTACCAGTGGTCCGAGCGCGCTGATTGCCACGCCAATTACAATTTTCGTGATCTCGTCCGGCTCTTTCCAGCGCCGCCCAAACCAGCGCCAGAAGGCGATGACGCCGATCATCGTGACCGCGCTGACGAACGCATCCAGCGAAACGATCCAGGTGATCGGCATATTAAAGCCGAAGAACACCGTCTGGAAGGACTTCTCCGCCCACACCAGATAGGCATCGAAAATTTCCTGATTGCCGATGATCGAAACGGCAAGGACGGGCAGCAGCGCAACCAGCAGGATCACGCTTTTCAAGTCACGCGCGGTGAGCGGCGGCCGCTCCACATGATCGCCTTTCGTGCGGAGCGGTTCTGGGGGAAAGGTGCGACGGCCCGCGAGGTAGATGGCCAGCCCCACCACCATCCCCACGCCTGCGGCCACGAAGCCAAGATGCCAGTCCACCCGCTGCCCGAGTGTGCCGCAGATGAATGGCGAGATGATCACAGCCAGCTGAATGCCGAGGAAGTAGATCTGGAAGCCATCGGCGCGTCGCGGATCGTCGATGCTGTACAGCGCACCCACCTGGCTCGCGATATTGGCCTTGAAGCAGCCGACGCCCGCGAGCAACAGCAGTAGCCCAACGAGAAACGTCTGGTTCAGGGCCAGAAGGAAGGTGCCGATCACCATAATGATCGCACCGATGCTGACGGTTGCCGTGCGTCCGATCAGCCGGTCCGCCAAGTAGCCGCCCGCCAAGGGCGTCACGTACACCAGCGCGGCGTAGAGCTGCGCCGTATTGGAGGCGAGCGCCATGGTCGACTGTGTGCCGTAGACCCAGCCGATCAGGCGGCGAAACGCCTGGAATCCCCAGACCTGCTCGATGTGCCCAGGCTGCAGCAGGTAGTGCGTGAGATACAGCACCAGCAGCGTCTGCATGCCGTAATAGGCGAAGCGCTCCCAGAACTCGGAGGCTGAAAGCCACGCAAGTCCGATCGGGTGACCGATAAATTTCCGCGTCGACACGCCCTCATCCGCGGCCATTTCACTGGCCGCCACTGCCCGTTCGCTCACCGGAACACCCCTTCATCTGCCCGAGGCGCTACTGTTGCGGAGCGCGACGCCGTCCGCAAGTCACGAAGCAGTGGTGGCTCAGTAGCCGTACGAACAGCAGTACGCGGGACGATAGTAACGCCGCCAATGGTGTCGCGGAATATAGTAGCGGGGGCCGGCATAGTAAGCCTCCCCACCGTAGTATGGCCCGTAATCGTACGCCTCGGTCGTGTGCAGCGGCGCCGAAACAATATCTGCGGCCAGAGCCACGGGCGCGGTCGCAATGACGAGCGCACCTGTTACCACGGCGCCGGCGGCATCGGCTACGTCCAGCACCGGCCCCTCGTGATAACCGCAGTAATGGTATTGGCAGTAACGGGCAGAAGCGGAGGAGAATGGCAGCGCGCTTGCGGCCATTGTGAGAATTCCGATTCCTATGAGTCTGGCAAAGCGCATGAGCATCCTCCCTTGCTTGAACGCCCACGCCCCTTTCACATCAAAGCATAAGAATTGGCCGGCGAAAAGTGAGAAGATGGGCGCTCGCCCCTGCCCAGGCAGGGCTCCTATACCCAGGCAATTTCAACGCGGGTCACCGGTTTCTTGCCCCAGATGTCGGTGGCGGCGCGGCGAGCGGCACGGCGGACGTTTTCGGCCAATTCCTGGTCATCGCCGCGTTGGGGCTTGTAGCGGCGGGTGGCTTCTGCGACCGCCTCGCGCACCGGCGCATGCACGGCATCAGGGATGCCTTCGAAGAGAATGGCTGGATCGGCAGCCAGGCGGCCGCGCTGGTCCAGCACCAGCGTGATGGCGATAAACCCGGCGAAGCCCATCGCCCGGCGGGCGCGCGCGAAGCCCTCGCCTTTCTGCACGCGAATGCGGCCATCGAGAAACACGCGCCCCGCCGGCACTTCGTCGATGATTTCGGCGCGGCCGGGCGCGAGCCTGAGCATCTGCCCATTCTGCACCACCACGGCCTGGGGCACCTGCAGCGATTTCGCGAGCCGCGCATGTTCGGCCATGTGTCGCAATTCGCCATGCACCGGCACCGCAATCTGCGGCCGCACCCAGCGGTACATCTCCGCCAGCTCGTCGCGCGCGGGATGGCCGGAGACGTGCACGAAGTGGTCTTCCACCGTGAGCACTTCCACGCCCAATGCGGCGAGCTTGTTGTGCAGCGCGTGGATTCCGATCTCGTTGCCGGGAATGATGCGCGAGGAGAAAATCACGCTATCGCCCGGACCCAGGCTGACGGTGGAGTGATCGCCGGCCGCGATCCGCGACAGCGCGGCGCGCGGCTCGCCCTGGCTTCCGGTGCAGAGATAGAGGACGCGGTTGGGCGGCAGCTGCGCGGCTTCTTCTTCGCTGACGAGACGCGGGAAATCCTTGAGATACCCGGTGTCGCGCGCGGCTGTGGTGATGCGGTGCATGGAGCGTCCGACCAGTGCAACCTCGCGGCCGTGCGTGCGCGCGGCTCTCGCAATAGTGTCGAGCCGCGCCACGTTGGAGGCAAAACCGGTCACCGCCACCCTCCCCTTCAAGGTGCCGATCAGGTCGGTCAGCGCGGTGCGCACATCGGCTTCGGAGCCGGAATGCCCCTGCACCAGAGCATTGGTGGAATCGCACACCAGCGCCAGCGCGCCTTCGTCGCCGATTTTGCGCAGAGCATTGATTTCGGTTTTCTCGCCCAGCAGCGGCTCGGGGTCGATCTTCCAGTCGCCGGTGTGAACCACCGTTCCGAGCGGCGTGCGGATGGCGAGCGCGTTCGGCTCCAGAATGGAATGGGTGATGGAAATGAAATCGATCTCGAATGGCCCGAGCTTCAGGTTCCCGTGCAGCGGCACGATGCGAACCCGCACACGCTCTGCCAGTCCTGCTTCAAACAGCTTGTCCTCGATCAGCCGCGCGGTGAACGGCGTGGCATAGACCGGGCATTGCAGCTCCGGCCACAGATGCCCGACCGCGCCGATGTGGTCTTCGTGCGCATGCGTCAGCACGATGGCGAGCACGTCCTGGCGCTGCTCCGCTAGCCAGCGGATGTCCGGCATGATGATATCGATGCCCGGTGTTTCGGTTTCGCGGCCGAACAGCACGCCGCAATCGACCACGACCCACTTGCGCTCGTCCGGCGGGCCGAAACCGTAAGCATTGAAGTTCATGCCGATCTCGCCCGCGCCGCCGAGCGGCAGCAGCACGAGTTCATCCTGCGGTGATGGCGCTGGCGGCATCAGGCAGCGGGCTTGCCGCACTGGTGCGCGTTGCGCGCGTGGATCAGCACGAGCCCGCGAATGGTGAGGTCCGGATCCAAGTGGTCGATCGCCGTGGTTTGCCTGTAGAACAGGTTGGCAAGGCCACCAGTTCCGATCACGGTCATGGCCTTGCCGAACTCTCCCCGGATGCGCACCACCAGCCCTTCGATCAATCCCAGATATCCCCAATAGAGGCCGGACTGCATGGCGGGTACCGTGTCCTTGCCGATGACCGACTGGATGCGGCCGATGGCGACGCGCGGCAGCATGGCAGCGGCCTGGTGCAGCGCTTCCGCGGAGAGATTGGCGCCCGGCGCGATAACACCGCCTTCGTAGTCACCATTCTCGGCCACGATATCAAATGTGGTGGCGGTGCCGAAATCGACGATGATGAGGGCGCCCTTGTACGCGGCATGCGCGGCCACCGTGTTGACCAACCGGTCGGCGCCCACAGCCTGCGGCCGATCCGTGTGAACGCCGATGCCGAGGTCGACATTAGGCTCGCCGATCACCAGCGGCTCGCAATTCAGATACCGGCGGCAGAACTGGCGCAGGTCGAACAGCGCCGCCGGCACCACCGTGGCAATGATCGCCGCGTCGATGTCGCCGAACGAAAGTCCCTGGAACTCGAGCAGCGGCTTTAGCAGCACGGCGTACTCATCGGCGGTGCGGGTGGTTTCCGTCACCGCCCGCCACTGCGCGCGGATCGCCTCGCCTTCGCAGATCGCGAAGACGATGTTCGTGTTCCCGGCATCGATGGCGAGGAGCATTAGAAGAACACTTCGCCAGCGGCGATGCTGCGCACACGATCGGGAGCTTCGCGCAACAGTAGCGCGCCGGTTTCATCGATGCCTTCGAACACCCCGCTGGTCTCCTCGTTCGTCAGCCGCGCGCGGATGCGGCTGCCCAGATTGGCAGCGCGCGCGAGCCACGCATCGCGGATGGGCGCGAAGCGCTGCCCGCGCCACACCTCATACCATCTTGCGAAATGCGCCGCGAGTTGCGTGAGCGCTTCGGGAACGGGGGGCGCCGAAACGCCGAGGGCGGCCATCGCGGTGGCGGGAAACTCCGTATCCGGAGGAAAATGCGCAAGGTTGATCCCCATGCCGATGGCGAGGAAGTACGGCTCGCCGCCGGCGCTGGCGGACTCCAGTAAAATACCGGAGATTTTCCGGCCGTTTGCTAGCACATCGTTGGGCCATTTCACCTTCACGTCTGCTCCCGGCGCGAAGTGCGCCACCGTGTCGGCAGTGGCGATGGCAGAAACGAACGAGAGCTGCGCGCACACCGCCGCGGGCGCTCTCGGGTTAAGCAGCAGGGTGCTCATCAGATTGCCCTTGGGTGAAACCCACACCCGGCCGCGCCGCCCGCGGCCGGCGGTCTGCTCGTCGGCCGTGATCCACACCGGTCCGGCCTCGCCCGAGGCGGCAAGGCTGCGCGCTTGGTCATTGGTCGAGCCGATGGTTTCGAAGTGGATGCGCCGATAGCCCTCCGGCCACGGCAGCGGTGTGCTCACGGCAGCAACGTCTTTGCCGCAGCTCCCGCCAACGCCACCAGCGGCGCCGCTCCCACGATGAAGAACACCGTGAAGATGCTGGAGCCCACCAGCACGGTGTTGAGCGAGACGGTCAGCTGCTCGTCAAAAGCGGGCGCGGGCTCGTCGAAATACATAATCTTGACGATCCGCAGGTAATAATAGGCGCCAATCACGCTGGCCACCACACCCAGGACAGCCAGCACATATTGATGTGCGCCGATGGCTGCGAGAAAGACGTAGAACTTCGCGAAAAAGCCCGCGAGCGGCGGAATGCCGGCAAGGCTCAGCATCATCATCCCAAATACCAGGGCAAGCCCGGGGCGGGTACGCGCGAGACCCGAAAGATCGGCGATCTCCTCCACCATCACCCCGCTGCGGCGCATGGCGAGAATCACACCGAAGGCACCCGCATTGGTGACGATATAAATCAGCAAATAGATGAGCGCGCCCTGCACCCCCTGCGCACTGCCGGCCGCAAGCCCGATCAACACGTAACCCATATTGGCGATGGAGCTGTAGGCCATGAATCGTTTGATGTTGATCTGGCCGATGGCGGCAAAGGCGCCGAGGAACATTGACAGCACCGATACCGCCCACACGATCTGTTGCCATTGCGGCGTGGCGGACGGGAAGCTGGTGAGAATGGCACGGAGGAACAGCGCCATTGCGGCGGCCTTCGGCGCCATCGAAAAAAGCGCCGTGATGGGCGTCGGCGAGCCTTCGTATACATCCGGCGTCCACATGTGGAACGGCACCGCGGATACCTTGAAAGCGAGGCCGGAGATGAGGAACACGATGCCAAAGATCACGCCCATACCGGCGCCAGAGGCATGCACCACCTGCGCCACGTCGGTGAACCCGGTCGTGCCGGTGAACCCATAGATCAGCGAGATGCCGTACAGCATCATCCCGGAGGAAAGGGCGCCGAGAACGAAATATTTGAGTCCCGCTTCCGTGGAGCGCTGCGAATCGCGATGGAACGCTGCAAGGACGTAGAGCGCCAGGCTCTGCAGCTCGAGGCCCATGTAGAGCGCAATGAAGCTGGCGGCTGAGACCATCAGCAGCATGCCGAGCGTGGCGAGCAGGATCAGCACCGGATATTCGAAGCGCGCGATGCGCAGGTCTTCGAGGTAGCGACCGGACATCAGAACGGCGAGTACGGAGCCAAGCAGCACAAGAATGCCGGCGAAGCGGGCGAACCCATCGACGACAAAAGCCCCATGGAATGCTGTGGCTTTCGGCGCGCCGGTGGCGATCAGCAGATAACCGACCACGAACAAAACGACGATAGCCAGCCACGCGGTCAGAGCAGCGGAGCGCTCGCCGCGGAAGGCGCCGAACATCAGCAGCGCCATGGCGGAAACCGCCAGCACCAGCTCCGGCAAGAGCGTGATCAGATCGGCCGAGAGCGCACTCATCGCGCGGCCCTCACGCCAACAGCACTCCCAACCTCCCCTTGAGGGAGGGTCGAACGAGTGAGCGTAACGAACTCGTTCGGGGAGGGGTGATGGCTAACTCGCGCGGCATGGCCCCTCCCCGAAATTTGCTGCGCAAATTTCGACCCTCCCTCAAGGGGAGGGTGGGACTCTCGCTGCATCGTCAGTTGGCCTTGATGCACCAGATTGGCCACGGATGCGTGAGTCACGTCGAAAACGAAATTGGGATACACGCCCATGACGATGGTGATGATCACCAGCGGCGAGAGAATGGCGAACTCGCGCAAACTCAGATCCTGAATGGTCTGCAGCGCGGGCTTCACCAGCCGGCCGAAGATCACCCGCCAATAGAGGTAGAGCATGTAGGCCGCCGACAGGATCGCGCCGGTGGCCGCGAATATCACCACCCAGGTATTCACCCGGAAGGTGCCCAGCATGGTGAGGAATTCGCCGACAAATCCCCCCGTGCCCGGCAGACCGACATTGGCCAAGGTAAACACCATCAGGCAGGCGGCATACATCGGCATGCGCGCCACCAGCCCCCCATAGGCCGCGATTTCGCGCGTGTGCATGCGGTCGTAAATCACGCCGACGCAAAGAAACAGTGCCCCGGAGACCACGCCGTGGCTGAGCATCTGATAAATGCCGCCTTCGATCCCCTGATGCGTCAGGGAAAAGATGCCCATCGTGACGAATCCCATGTGCGCCACAGAGGAGTAGGCAATGAGCTTCTTCATGTCCTCCTGCGCTAGCGCCACGAAGGAGGTGTAGATGATGGCCATCACCGACAGCACGAAGATGAACGGCGCGAAGCT
>DATIEM010000028.1:0-2009 GCA_035455725.1 Rhizomicrobium sp.
CTCTACGCCATGCCGGCGGCAACCCAAACGCTGCTGGACGACGCGCAGGTGGATATCGAATCCTGGCTCGCGTCCGAGGTGCAGATCGTCTTCGCCGAACAGGAAGGCGCCGCCTTCATCAACGGCAACGGCACCACGCAGCCCAAAGGCATCCTCAGCTACACCAACGTTGCCGAGGGCAGCTGGACTTGGGGCGATCTCGGCTACGTCGCGAGCGGCGCGGCCGGCGCCTTCGGCTCGTCCGATCCTAGCGACCAGCTGATCGATCTCGCCTATACGCCGAAGCAGGCCTATCGCGGGAACGGCAGCTGGGTGATGAACCGCAAGACGGAAGCGGCCATCCGCAAGTTCAAGGATTCGACCGGCAACTACATCTGGCAGCCGGGCCTTGCGGCGGACCAGCCGGCAACCCTGTTCGGTTTTCCGGTGGCCGTGGCGGAAGACATGCCGGACATCGCAGCGAATGCGTATGCCATTGCCTTCGGCGATTTCGCCCGCGGCTACCTTGTGGTGGACCGCGTCGGCATTCGCGTGCTCCGCGATCCGTATTCGGCCAAGCCGTACGTGCTGTTCTACACGACCAAGCGCGTGGGCGGCGGCGTGCAGAACTTCGAAGCCATCAAGCTGATGAAGTTCGCGGCATCGTAACAGCAAAAACTCCCCTCGCCCCCTTTGGGGGAGAGGGGCAGGGGTGAGGGGGTTCCGGAAAATCAGAAGCCAGAAATCGGAAGTTAGAATGCGCTGTACTCGCATCGGCTCTGATTTCTGAATTCTGTTTTCTGACTTCTGACGACCCCCTCACCCTTTATCCCTCTCCCCCTGAGGGGGAGAGGGACTCCTATTGTTGAAAGATTGAACTCATGTCCCTCCAACTCATCACGCCGCCGGCGGTCGAGCCCGTGACGCTCGCCGATGCCAAGCTGCATCTGAAAGTCGACACGTCAGACGACGACGCGCTGATCGCGCGCCTGATCACCGCCGCGAGCGCCCGCGCCGAATGGCACACCGGGCGCGCGCTCAACACGCAGAGCTGGATTCTGTGGCTGGATTGCTGGCCGCCCTGCGGCATCGTCGAAATCCCGCTGCCGCCGCTGCAAAGCGTGAGCGCGGTCACGGTGTACGCACTGGATGACAGCGCCACCGTCCTCGATCCCGCCACTTACCAAGTGGATGCGGCGTCGTCGCCAGCCCGAGTCGTGCTGAAATCTACGGTGCTGCCGCCGATGAATCAGCGCGCCATCAATTCCGTCGCGATCGCCTTCACAGCCGGCTACGGCGACGCCGCGACGGATGTGCCGGCCGGCTTGCGAGCCGGCATCCTGGAGCTGATCGCCTTTCTCTACGAACACCGCGGCGAAGCACCGGCTGAATTGCCCATCGATGTGCTAGCGCTCCTCGCACCATTCCGGGTGTTTCATTTGTAACCCCCAGCTGTCATCCCGGCCCGCGCTGCGTCAGCAGCGCGAGAGCCGGGACCTACCGTGACGCTCCACGGTGGGTCCCGGATCGCTCCGCTGCGCTCCGCGTCCGGGATGACAGCTCATTTTCGGAACCAAACACGATGCTTTCGCAATTCAACCGGCGCGTCACGCTGGAAGCGCAGACGCTTAACCCCGATGGCGGCGGCGGCTACAGCGGCGGCTGGAACAATGTCGCCACTGTGTGGGCGGCTATCGAACCGATCAGCGGTGCCGAGATGTTCGGACCTGATGCCAGCGAAGCGCGGGTGAAATGCCGCATTACCATCCGCCGCCGCACAGATGTCATTGCTGGTATGCGGGTGAACGACGGCGGCGTCTGTTCGCGATTCACGCGGTGCTGGATGACGGCCCGCAGTCGCAATTCCTCACCTTGCAGACGGAGAAGATCGGATGAGCAGCATTTCCTTCGCCCTGCAGCAGGCGATCTTCGCCGCGCTCTCCGCCAGCAGCGATCTCACCGCGCTGATCGGCGACCGTCTGTTCGATTCCGTGCCGCCGGACAGCGCCTTTCCGTATGTCGTGCTGGGC
>DATIEM010000029.1:0-25611 GCA_035455725.1 Rhizomicrobium sp.
GCGCCCAAGGTCGATCATACGCGAATAGCCACGGCCCTGCCCAGGAGCCATCCCGACATGTCTGCACCCGCAGTGCGTCCGCCGGCCTCGCATCCGCCGACGGACGTCGCCAATCCGCAGTACTACCATAAAGTGGTCGACTGCCAGTGGGCCTGCCCCGCCCACACCAACGTCCCCGAGTACATCAGGCTCATCGCCCAGGGACGATATACCGAGTCCTATCTCCTCAATCGGGAATCGAACGTCTTCCCCGGCATTCTCGGCCGCACCTGCGACCGCCCGTGCGAGCCCGCCTGCCGGCGCGGCCGCGTGGAGGCGGAGCCTGTCGCGATCTGCCGGCTGAAGCGCGTCGCCGCCGACAACAAGGATGATGTGCACGAGCGCCTGCCGAAGCCGGCTACGGCGAAGAACGGCAAGCGCATCGCGCTGATCGGCGCGGGGCCGGCCTCGCTCACGGTGGCGCGCGATCTGCTGCCGCTTGGCTACACCTGCGTGCTGTACGACGCCGATCCGCACGCCGGCGGCATGATGCGCACGCAAATTCCGAAGTTCCGCCTGCCGGAACGCGTGCTCGACGAAGAGTGCCGGTACATTCTGGATTTGCAGCCGGAGCTGCGGCTGGGCCAGCGCATCGACAGCCTCAAGGCGCTGCTGGCGGAAGATTACGACGCGATCTTCGTCGGCAGCGGCGCGCCGCGCGGCCGCGAATTGCCGATCCCCGGGCGCGAGGAAGCGAAAGAACACATCCATATCGGCATCGACTGGCTGTCGTCGGTCTCATTCGGCCACATCGACAAGATCGGCAAGCGCGTGATCGTGCTGGGCGGCGGCAACACGGCCATGGATTGCTGCCGCACCTCGCGGCGCCTCGGCGGCGAGGATGTGAAGGTGATCGTCCGCTCCGGCTTCGAGGAAATGAAGGCAAGCCCGTGGGAGAAAGAGGATGCGATGCGCGAAGGCATCCCGATCCTCAACTTCCTCGTGCCGAAGGAATTCACCCACGATAACGGCAAGCTGAGCGGCGTGCTGTTCGAGAAGGTGAAGGCGGAATACGACACACGCGGCCGCCGCAATCTTGTGCCCACCGGCGAGCCGGACGTGCATGTCGAATGCGATGACGTGCTGGTGGCAGTGGGGCAGGAGAACGCTTTCCCCTGGATCGAGCGAGACATCGGTCTCGAATTCGACAAATGGGACATGCCGGTTGTCGATGCGATCACCATGCAATCGACCAATCCAAAGGTGTTCTTCGGCGGCGATTCTGCGTTCGGCCCGAAGAACATCATCTGGGCCGTGGCGCATGGCCACGAAGCCGCCGTCTCCATCGCGCTGATGCTGGACGGCAAGGACGTGAAGGCAGATCGCCCGCCGCCGCACGTGAATCTGCTCAGCCAGAAGATGGGCATTCACGAATGGTCCTACGACAACGATGTGTCGCTCGACCTGCGCTACAAGGTTCCGCACGCGCCGAACGAAATCACCTTGCGCGATGTGAAGGTGGAAGTGGAGCTCGGCTTCGACCGGGAGCTCGCCTTCAAGGAGGCGCAGCGTTGCCTCAACTGCGACGTGCAGACGGTGTTCGACAACAAGCTTTGCATCGAATGCGACGCCTGCGTCGACATCTGCCCCACCGATTGCATCACTTTCACGCAGGACGATCCTGAGCCAGTACTGCGCACACACCTGACAGCGCCGGCGCCGAACATCGAACAAGATCTGTATGTCGCCGATGGGCTGAAGACCGGCCGCGTGATGGTAAAAGACGAAGACGTCTGCCTGCATTGCGGGCTGTGCGCCGAGCGGTGCCCCACCGGGGCGTGGGACATGAAGCAGTTCTGGTTCGACACCGCAAAGGCGAACGACGCCTGCGCGGCGCATCGCCTGGCGGCGGAGTGACATGCCCATCGCCGCCACCAACGATTTTGTCGTCAAGTTCGCCAATGTGAACGGCTCGGGCTCGGCTTCCGCCAACGAGTTGTTCGCGCGCTGTATTTTGCGCATGGGCGTGCCCGTTTGCGCCCGCAATATTTTCCCCTCGAACATTCAGGGCCTGCCGACCTGGTACGAAGTGCGGGTATCCGGCGAAGGCTGGCTCGGGCGGCGGGGGGGCGTGGACCTGATGGTCTGCCTCAACCCGCAGACCTGGGACAAGGACATCGCGTCCATCGATCAGGGCGGCTATCTGGTTTACGATTCCACCAAACCGGTGCCGGCATCGAAATTCCGCGACGACCTCACGGTGCTTGGCGTGCCGTTCACCCAACTGTCCAATTCGCTGGAAGGCACTATCCCGCGCGAACGGCAGCTGCTCAAGAACATCATCTATCTCGGCGCGCTGTCGTCGCTGCTCGGCTTCGAGGCGGGCGTGGTGGAAAGCCTCATTGGCCAGCAGTTCAAAGGGAAGGAAAAGCTCATCAATCTCAACATGCGCGCCATCGAGCTGGGGCACGACTACGCGGCGCAGAATCTCGCCGGCAAATGCCAGCTGAAGGTGGAGCGCTCCGACAAGGTCGGCGATCGCATCTTCATCGCCGGAAACGATGCGGCCGCACTCGGCTGTGTGTATGGCGGCGCAACCGTCGCCGCGTGGTATCCGATCACGCCGTCCACGTCGCTGGCCGAAGCGTTCCAGAAGCACTGCAAGAAGCTTCGCGTCGATCCGGTGACGAAGGAGAACAAGTTCGCCATCGTGCAGGCGGAAGACGAGATCGCAGCCATCGGCATGGTGCTCGGCGCCAACTGGAACGGCGCGCGCGCCTTCACCGCCACAAGCGGTCCCGGCATTTCGCTGATGCAGGAGTTCTTCGGGCTCGCCTACTACGCGGAAATTCCCGCAGTGATTTTCGACATCCAGCGCGGCGGCCCCTCCACCGGCATGCCGACGCGCACGCAGCAATCCGACATCCTGCTCGCGGCCTATGCCAGCCACGGCGACACCAAGCAGGTGATGATCTTCCCCAAAGGGCCGAACGAAGCATTCGAAATGGCGGCCTCCGCGTTCGATTATGCCGAACGGCTGCAAACACCCGTGTTCGTGATGATGGACTTGGACATCGGCATGAACGACTGGCTGGTCGATCCGCTGAAATGGGACGACACGCGCAAGTACGACCGCGGCAAGCTGATGACGGCGGAGGAACTGGAAGCCGGCAAGCAATTCTTCCGCTATCTCGATGTGGACGGCGACGCGATTCCCTACCGCACATTGCCCGGCGTGCATCCGACCAAGGGCAGCTATTTCACCCGCGGCTCCTCGCACAATGCGTATGCCGTCTATAGCGAAGAAGGGCGCGACTACACCGATGTGATGCAGCGTCTGCTGCAGAAGTTCGAGACGGCGAAACGCATTCTGCCGCAGCCGATCGTGCACAAGGCGCCGGCCGCCACCCGCTGGGGCACGATCTATTACGGTTCCACGCATGTGGCGATGGACGAAGCATTCTCCGCGCTGCAAGCGCGTGGGCTTTATCTCGATACCCTGCGCATCCGCGCGTTCCCGTTCGCGGAAGAAATCGTGGACTTCATCAACGCGCACGACCAGGTGTTCGTCATCGAGCAGAACCGCGACGCGCAGATGCAGAAGCTGATCGTCAACGAATGCAGTATCGACCCCGCGAAATTCATCTCGATCCTCCATTATGACGGCACGCCGATCACCGCGCGCTTCATCGAAGGCGAGATCGCCAGCCGCATGATGCTGAAGGCGCAAAGGGAAGCGGCGGAATGATGAAGAAAAGAACCTCCCTCGCCCCCTTTGGGGGAGAGGGCCGGGGTGAGGGGGACACCGGAAATCAGAAGCCAGAAATCAGAAATCAGATCGCCCTCTTTGAGCATCTACTTCTGACTTCTGACTTCTGTTTTCTGACTTCTGAATCCCCCTCACCCTGTATCCCTCTCCCCCGGAGGGGGAGAGGGAGTGGATCTCGCTTATGACCTACATCGCCAAACCCAAGCTGCATCATCCGGCGCTGCCGAAGAACGCCATCGGCTTCACGCACCGCGATTACGAAGGCCGCATCTCCACGCTGTGCGCCGGTTGCGGGCACGATTCCATCAGCGCGGCGCTGATCCAGGCCTGCTTCGAGCTCGCCATCGAGCCGCACCGGGTGGCGAAGCTTTCCGGGATCGGCTGCTCCTCGAAAACGCCGGACTATTTCCTCGGGCAAAGCCACGGGTTTAACGCCGTGCACGGCCGCATGCCGAGCGTGCTGACGGGCGCCAATCTCGCCAACCGCGATCTGATTTACCTGGGTGTCTCCGGTGACGGCGACAGCGCCAGCATCGGGCTCGGCCAGTTCGCCCATTGCGTGCGGCGCGGCGTGAACATGGTTTACATTTGCGAGAACAACGGCGTGTACGGCCTCACCAAGGGCCAGTTTTCCGCCACCGCCGACAAGGGCTCGAAGAGCAAGACGGCTGTGAATTCCGATTCGCCCATCGATCTGGTGAGTTTGGCGCTGCTGCTGGGCGCAACCTTCGTGGCGCGCGGCTTCTCCGGCGACAAGCACCAGCTGGTGCCTCTCTTGAAGGCCGCCATCGCGCACAAGGGCTCGGCCATACTCGACGTGATTTCCCCTTGCGTTCAGTTCAACAACAATCCGGAGTCCACCAAGTCCTACGATTTCGTGCGCGAGCACAATGACGCGGTAAACCGGATCGATTTCATCACCCCGAAGAGCGAAATTCGCGCCGATTACGCGCCGGGGACCGTCACCGAAGTGCGGCAGCACGACGGCTCCATCATCCGGCTTGCCAAGCTGCGCGACGACTACAATCCCCACGACCGCGCCGGCACCATGGCCTTCTGCCAGGCGCATGCGGCGAAGGGCGAGGTGGTGACGGGGCTGCTCTATATCGAAGACGATGCGCAGGACCTGCACGCGCACCTGAACACGGTGGCCACGCCGCTGAACAAGCTCGACGAATCCGCTCTCTGCCCCGGCGCCAAAGCCCTCGACACCATCAACGCGAGCTATCGTTAGCTCATACTGTCATCCCCGGCCGAGCATCGCGTTAGCGATTCGAGGGGAAGGGGACCCAGGTGGTTGGCCTTGCGTGATCCCGGATGCTACCCTCCGAATTCGAGCTTTTCTGCCTTCGCTAGGAGCTCCTTCAGTTTTTGCGATCCAATTTCATCAACCGGCAACCGAATCATCTCGGCCTCGGCCCTGATTGCATCCAATGCCGTGTCTGTGATTGGGATGCTGGTAAAATCATCCCAATCCCATTGGCCACCGGTCCCTGCAATGAAGTCGCGCAGAAAGCCTGCCACATCTGAGGCCGACCTATCGCGAGTCTTCTTGAGTGGGAGCAGTTGCATCAAGAGTGCGATGGGAAACACGAACGGTGCAGGCACGACTGCCGGCCAACCAGAAACATGCCAGTCTCGGCTGCGTGGACTCATTCAGGCCTTTGCTCCAGCAACTCCTCTGCGCGCGCAATGTAACAGAAACAGCTGCCGCCGTGACACTTATCGAACTCGAATTGCTCAACCACCTGGGTCCCCTTCCCTCGCGCGAACAGCTGTTCGCGCTCGCCGGGGATGACAGTTAAGGAGCAGGTGTCCATATCACATCTTCAACCATGCGCGCACCAGTGGCGAGCATCACGAGGCGGTCGAAGCCCAGCGCAACGCCGGAGGCCGGCGGCATGTGCGCCAGGGCTGCGAGAAAATCTTCATCCAGCGGGTAGCGCTCGCCGTACACGCGCTCCTTCTCGATCATTTCGGCTTCGAAGCGGCGGCGCTGTTCGACTGGGTCAGTGAGTTCACCGAAGCCGTTGGCCAGCTCGACGCCGCACACATACACCTCGAAGCGCTCGGCTACGCGCGGATCATATGCCGTGGCGCGCGCCAGCGCCGCTTCACAGCGGGGATATTCATAAAGGATGGTGGGCGCGCCGATGCCGAGATTCTGTTCGACACGGGCGACCAGGATCTTGCTGAAGATATCCGCCCAGGTGTCGTTCTCCGCGATCTCGAAATGCGCGCGTTTCGCTTCTGCCGCGAGCAGGTCGCGATTGCCTTCACCAACATCGGACAAGGTGACGAGCAGATCGAGGCCGGCATGGCGCGAAAATGCGTCTGCGACCGTGAGCCGCTCCGCGTCTTCGCGTGGATCGCATTCGCGGCCTTTGAACGACATGGTCTTGATGCCGGTGGTCTCACCCGCGAGGCGCAGCACGCTCAGCGTGTCCGCGATGACCGTCTCATATGGTTCATGCGCGCGATACCATTCGAGCATGGTGAATTCCGGAGCATGAAGGGCCCCACGCTCGCGGTTGCGGAACACGCGCGCGAAATCGAAGATTTTCGTCTCACCGGCAGCGAGAAGTTTTTTGCAGGCGAATTCCGGCGAGGTGTGCAGATAGAGCTTGCGCCCCTCGCCGGCGGTGGTGCGCAATTCGGTCTCGAAGGCGTGCAGGTGCGCTTCGTTCCCCGGCGAAACCACCAGCGCGCCGCATTCCACTTCCGTGAAGCCGTGCCCCTCGAACGACTCGCGCAGCCGCCGTTTGATCCGCCCCCGCTCGATCAGCACCGGCCGCCGGTCGGCATGTCTTTCTCGGGACCACCAGGGCATTACAGTTCCCGGGCCGCTTGGCCGCAGGTGGCGCCCCTGCTATACGCCGCGCACCCAAATTCGAGGTTTCAGGTGGCATCGGTTATCGCGAGCAACGTCCGCAAAGGCAACGTCATCGAGAAGGACGGCAAGCTCTATGTCGTGCTGACCGCGGAGAACATCCATCCCGGCAAGGGCACGCCCGTGACCCAGCTGGAAATGCGCCGCATCTCCGACGGTGTGAAGATCAACGAGCGCTACAAGACCACCGACAGCCTGGAGCGCGCTTTCATCGACGAGCGCACCCACACCTATCTCTACCGCGATGGCAATCAATTCGTCTTCATGGATCCGGAGACCTACGACCAGATCCATGTGTCGCAGAGCGTGATCGGCGAAGCCGAGCCCTACCTGATTGAAAACATGGAGGTCCGCCTCTCCACGTATAACGGCCTGCCGATCGCTATTGAAATCCCGGCCCGCGCCACCTTCGAGGTGATGGAAACCGAGCCGGCGATGAAGGGGCAGACGGCCTCCGGCTCTTTCAAGCCGGCCATTCTCTCCAATGGCGTGCGCACCATGGTGCCCACCCATATCGTGACCGGAACGCGCATCGTGGTGCAGACGGCGGACGGCTCTTACGTCGAGCGCGCCAAGGACTAGCGCAGCATTACGAAGTAGATGATCACCAGCGCGAGCACAGCCAGCGCCAGTCCGATGTGCAGGACATAGCGGGTGCCCGTGCCGGTGACCGCCTGCCGGGCTTCAGTGGTGCTGATTTTTTCGCCTGAGCCGTCACGTCGCCGCCGGGTTTCGGGGCTGTCCACCATCGCTGTCCTCCGCCTCTTCCCATACCGGAACGGACGCCTGCGCCGCGCGGTTCCGCGGGGGATCGCGCCAAAAGAAAAAGCGCCCGAAGGCGCTTTGGTTAGAATGAGCGGACACCCGATGCGGGGTGTCGAAGGGGCTGGGGCGTACCGGACCGGACGTCCGCTCGCAGGTGATAACGGGATGCCCCCCGACTGGTTCCAGAAAAAATCGAAAAAATGGCGGCAGGCTGTCGCACCCCCTCGGGACGTGAAAAAGCCCGGCTGGAGCAGGTCCGGCCGGGCTTTGACGTCCACACCGGGATCAGATTGGGCGGCGCCACCCGCCGGTGAAGAAGCTCACCACCAGAAGTACGAGGAACACGAGCAGAAGAACTTTGGCGATCATCGCCGCCGCGCCCGCGAGCGCGAAAAAACCCAGTAGCCCCGCGATCAGCGCCAAAACCAGAAAAGTCAGAGCCCATCCAAGCATGGCATCCACTCCGTTGCTGCCCTTAAGAAACGACAAGAATGGGGTGCCGTTCCGGCAGTGTCAGGCGGCCTTGCGCTTGATAGGGTGGAAGAATAGCGCCTGCCCGACAGTCGCCTGAACGGTTTCCGGCAGGAAAGGCTTGGCGATCAGGTAGGTCGGCTCCGGCCGCTCGCCCGTCAGCAGTTTTTCGGGATAGGCGGTCACGAAGATCACCGGCACATCGAAGCTGCCCAGGATCTCATTGACCGCATCGATGCCCGAGCCGCCTTCTCCCAGATTGATGTCGGCCAGGATAAGACCGGGCTTCTTCGACAAAGCCTCTTTCACCGCCTGGTCCTTGCTGGAGGCTGTGGCCACCACCTCGTGACCGAGTTCCGTCACCAGATTTTCAAGATCCAGGGCGATGATCGGCTCATCCTCGATTATGAGGATCCTGGAGACCAGCTCGCTTTCGATGGATTTCTGGGCGTCCACGATGGCGCGCTCCACCTCCTCCGGGGTTTCGTCCAGAATTTCGGCGGCCTCTTCGACGCTGAAGGATTCCACGGCTGTCAGCAGCAGGGCCGCCCGCTTTTCGGCAGAGAGAGCCTGCAGACGCCCTTCCGGGCTGTGTGTCGCGTCCGCGTCGACAGAACCATTGTCGAACCGGTTGGCAGGGCTGGCCCAGATGGTATGGAACAGCTTGTACAGCGCGACCCGCGGGGCAAGGCCGGCGACCAGATTTTGCTCTCCGGCAAGCAAAGCCTGCAGGGACGCCCGGACGTAGGCATCGCCGCTCTTCTGCGACCCCGTCAGCGCCCGAGCATAGCGGCGCAAATAGGGGAGGTGCGGCGCAAGTGCCTGCGTCATGCTCATAAAGCCAGCTCCTTCGGATGAATTGAAACTCCCGCCAGCAAAACCCCTCCATCGCTCAAAAGTTCCCTACTATGGAACCGAATCGCACTGGCAGCGTTTGGACCTTGGGCGTGGCTCGGGCAGGAGCCGCAAGGCGTTAACCGTGACTCAACCGCTGAGAACGTTTCGTGGCAACCACTGTACAACGTCGGGGCTTTGGTCTCGTGCGAAAAGAGCAGAAACCCGACCGGGAACGCGCCCGGGCCATTAAAGCCCGACAGCGGGCCATCGGTCGTGAACTCCGGCGCGTCTACGATAATGTCGCGCAGGAGGCGGTTCCGGACGAGTTTCTGGAGCTCCTGAAAAAGATCGATGAATCGGAAGGCGGGGACTCGTGAGCATTTCAGCCCAGCCGACATCTCCTGCACCGCAGGCCGAGGCGCGCACCAAGGCGGCGAACGACGCACAGTTCAAGCACGATCTGCTGGATCTGATCCCGTTCCTGCGCGCCTTCGCTCGCTCGCTTTGTGGCAACCAGGAAACTGCTGACGATCTTGCCCAGGAAACGCTGGTGAAAGCCTGGCAGGCCCGCGATATGTTCGCCCCGGGCACGAACCTGAAGGCGTGGCTATTCACCATCCTGCGCAACCAGTTCTATTCGGATCGTCGCCGCGCATGGCGGCAAGCGCCTTGGGACCAGGAAGCGGCGGAGCGCATTCCCGGCTCCGCAGGCGAGCAGTCGTGGGCGGCGGAATTGTCCGATACGGCCCGGGCGCTTTCCTGCCTTTCGGACGAGCAACGGGAAGCACTGATTCTGGTGGGCGCCGGCGGGTTCTCCTATGAGGACGCGGCCCGCATCTGCAACTGCGCCGTCGGCACCGTTAAGAGCCGGGTGGCGCGAGCCCGCAAATCGCTCATCGCTATCCTCGAGGGCGAAGACAATCTTCCGCCTGCGGCTCAACCGGTCGAGGGCGACGCCGCCAACGAAATCATGGCTCAGCTCGACCGCCTGGCTCCACCGGAGGTGGCGCAGGCCGCCCGGCGCCGCTTCAAAGGCGCAGCATAACCTTCCGGCCAAGCCAATCCCGACGTGCCGGAGTCTTTCAGGCCGGCTTCTGAATGATCCGGAAAACCGGCTGATCCCCGACCTGTTTGAAGCGCAGCTCCCGTTTCGCGGTACTCATGAAGTAGCGGATCGGCGCGAATCGGCCGAGAAGCGCATCGATCTCCGCCGGGGTGCAGCGCTGCGCGTTGTATTTGCCGCCGTCCGTATCCTCCGCAGCGCGCATGTTCTCGAGCACCATGAGGATGCCACCCGGTCTCAGATTCTCCCACGCGTTCGCCAGAAATCTTTTGCGGATTTCACGAGGGACCATCACCAGCACACCGCACACTAGGCCAATGTCGATGCCGGGGCCGCTGTAGTCCTCCACAGTTTGAGCGACGATGCGCACCTGCCCGTGGAGATGCTCGCGCATGCGCTCATACATAGCCGCAATATCCCAATGATAGCTGCGCCGCGGCTCAACCAGAATGAGATGCGAGACTTGTCCGGGATTGAGAAGGAGTTCGAGGGAATTCAGGCCTGTGCCCGCACCGAGATCCGCCATGCGAAGATCGTTGCGGCCGGGAAAATAGCGGGAGACGATGTACTGCGCGAGCGCGGCTTTGGTGCGCGCACTGCAGGTGCGGTACGCCTGACTGTGTATGGCCCCAAACAGATCGGCTTCCGGGTCGCTGCGCGGCTCCGCGGGACTGACGCCCAAGCCGGAGACGGTTTCGCCAAGCCTCGGATCGAACCGGCCGTAAATCAGCGTCTCCATCAGCGGCCAGTAAGCGTCCAAGGTCGAATGTGCGGCTTCGCTGGGCCGGTGGAGGCCGTTTGGCACATGTCGGAAGGTCAGAGAGGTGCTCGATGCTTCTTCCCGCCCCCTTCCGAAAAGGCTGCACAATCTCGGCCGCGGAATACTGCAGACCGGATCATAGCGGGCAGGCACAACGACGACGCCATCCGGAGCCGCCAGCTTATTGCAACGATCGAGGAACGCGTAGCTCCAAGAATGCTCGAAGAGTTCGATGCGGTCGCTAACAACCACGCAGTCGTAGCTCTGTCGCGGTGGCGGGGCTACGAAGCTGAGGATGCGGCCCTCCGCATCCCGATGAGGCAGGCCCAGGGAGAAAATGTCGACGTGCGCGCCCCGGCTCTGCGCAGCCGCAATCCAGCTTTGCCGGACTGCATGACTGGGGTTGGCAACCACAAAGGCGATGGAGCGCGCCTGCCGGAGCGCGGCGCTGCGCGGCCGTCGTCGCACACTGGAAAGGTAATCGGCAGCCCGAGCAAGCGGCAGGAATTGTCTCAGACGCATTCGCCCCTGCCCGATGGCGCAAAATATCCCATCGCATTCGATCGGCGGCCCAGCCGCCTTGCGAGGGGAAACCCCCGCTCCTATATACCCCTTAGGACCGGCATGGGTATCGCCCAGATGCCGGTTTTACCAATGAATTCAATGGGGATGGAACGAAGGGGCGCCTCGTCCGAGGGCCAGGAGACCATCCGCCAAAGGAGAGGATTAGAATGGCCAAAGTGATCGGCATTGACCTCGGCACGACCAACTCGTGCGTCGCGGTCATGGAGGGCTCGGCCCCCAAAGTCATCGAAAATGCGGAAGGCGCGCGCACCACGCCCTCCGTCGTGGCGTTTACCGGCGACGGCGAGCGCCTGGTCGGACAGGCCGCCAAACGGCAGGCCGTCACCAACCCGGAATACACCTTCTTCGCCATCAAACGGCTGATCGGCCGCCGCTTCGACGATCCCATGACCCAGAAGGACATGGGCATGGTGCCGTACAAGATTGTCCGCGCCGGCAATGGCGATGCCTGGGTGCAGGGCCGCGACAACAAGCAGTTCGCGCCGTCGGAGATTTCCGCCTTCATCCTGCAGAAGATGAAAGAAACCGCCGAAAGCTATCTCGGCGAGAAGGTCACGCAGGCGGTGATCACCGTTCCTGCCTACTTCAACGATTCCCAGCGCCAGGCGACCAAAGATGCCGGCAAGATTGCCGGCCTGGAAGTGCTGCGCATCATCAACGAGCCCACGGCAGCCGCGCTCGCCTACGGCTTGGACAAGAAAAACTCCGGCACTATTGCGGTGTACGACTTGGGCGGCGGCACCTTCGATATTTCCATTCTCGAAATCGGCGATGGCGTGTTCGAGGTGAAGTCGACCAACGGCGACACGTTCCTGGGCGGCGAGGACTTCGACATTCGGCTGGTGAATTACCTGGCCGACGAATTCAAGAAAGAATCCGGCATCGATCTGCGCACGGATCGTCTTGCCTTGCAGCGGCTGAAGGAGGCTGCCGAGAAGGCGAAGATCGAGCTGTCGAGCGCGATGCAGACGGAAGTGAACCTGCCGTTCATCACTGCCGACGCGAGCGGCCCGAAACATCTCACCATGAAGATCACGCGCGCCAAATTGGAAGCGCTGGTGGACGATCTCATTCAGAAGACCGTCGCGCCGGTGAAGGCCGCGCTGAAGGATGCTGGCGTTTCGGCAAACCAGATCGACGAGGTGATCCTTGTCGGCGGCATGACCCGCATGCCGAAGGTTCAAGACGTCGTGAAGCAGCTGTTCGGCAAGGAGCCGCACAAGGGCGTCAACCCGGACGAAGTGGTCGCCATCGGCGCGGCGATTCAGGGCGGCGTGCTGAAGGGCGAAGTGAAGGACGTGCTGCTGCTCGACGTGACCCCCTTGAGCCTCGGCATCGAAACTTTGGGTGGCGTGTTCACCCGGCTGATCGAGCGCAACACCACCATCCCGACGAAGAAATCGCAGGTCTTCTCCACGGCTGAAGACAATCAGACGGCCGTGACCATCCGGGTCTTCCAAGGCGAGCGCGAGATGGCGGCAGACAACAAGCTGCTCGGCCAGTTCGATCTCGTGGGCATCCCCCCGGCGCCGCGCGGTGTGCCGCAGGTGGAAGTCACCTTCGACATCGATGCCAACGGAATCGTCAGCGTCACCGCCAAGGACAAGGCGACCGGCAAGGAGCAGCAGATCCGCATCCAAGCTTCGGGCGGCCTCTCCGAAGCCGACATCCAGAAGATGGTGAAGGATGCCGAGTCTCACGCCGCGGAAGACAAGAAACGGCGCGAGCTGGTGGATGCCAAGAATCAGGCGGATGCGCTGGTCCACTCGACCGAAAAGGCACTGTCCGAGCACGGCGATAAGGTCGGGCAGGATGAGCGCTCCGGCATCGAGAACGCCATTTCCGCGGTGAAAGAAGCGGTGAAGGGCGACGATGTGGAAGCCATCCAGCAGAAGACGCAAGCGCTGGCGCAGGCGTCGATGAAGCTGGGCGAGGCCATGTACAAGGCGCAGCAGGCACAAGGCGCCGAAGGCGGTCAGGCTGCCGGCGACGGTGCTCCGAAGGACGAGAATGTCGTTGACGCGGAATTCACCGAAGTCGACGACAACAAGAAGGGCGCTGCCTAACGCGCAGTGTGCAAAGGTCTCGGCCGGGGGGCAGTGAAACCGATGCTTAAATGGAGTGAATATGAGCGGCTCGCTTTCTTCCCGACGGGGGAAGGCGAGCCGTCGTTTGTGGTGGTTGGGTCATCGGCATGAGTAAGCGTTGCTATTATGAAGTCCTTGGCGTGGAGCGCGGCGCTCCCATGGAGGCGATCAAGGGCGCTTACCGAAAGCTCGCCAAGGAGCACCATCCAGATCGCAACCACGGCGACACCACCGCCGAAATCCGCTTCAAGGAAATCAGCGAAGCCTATGACGTTCTGAAGGACGATCAGAAGCGCGCCGCTTACGACCGCTTCGGCCATGCCGCGTTCGAGAACGGAAACGGGCATGGTCACCACGCCAACGGCTTCGATTTCGCCAGCTCGTTCACGGACATTTTCGACGACCTGTTCGGCGAATTCACCGGCGGCCGCCGCGCGCGGCGCCAGAACCGCGGGCAGGATCTGCGTTACAATCTGGAGCTCTCGCTAGAAGAGGCGTTCCACGGCCGTCAGGTGGAGATCAAAGTGCCCACGGCTGAGGCCTGCGCGACCTGCAGCGGCAGCGGCGCCGAGCCCGGCACGAAGCCCGAGCAATGCCCCACCTGTTCCGGCATCGGCAAGGTGCGCGCGAGCCAAGGCTTCTTTACTGTCGAGCGCACGTGCCCAAACTGCCATGGCACCGGGCGCTTCATTCGCCGCCCCTGCAAGACCTGCCAGGGTGCTGGACTGACGCAGAAAGAGCGCACGCTGTCGGTCGATATTCCGGCGGGCGTGGAAGAAGGCACGCGCATAAGATTGTCGGGCGAGGGGCAGGCGGGATTCAACGGGGGGCCGGCCGGCGATCTCTACCTCTTTATCGCCATCAAGCCGCATCCGCTGTTCCAGCGCGACGGGCACGACCTTTATTGCCGGGCGCCCGTGTCGTTTGTGACCGCAGCTTTGGGTGGAAGCATCGAAGTGCCGACTCCCGACGGTGGCCGCGCTAAGGTGAACATCCCAGAAGGCACGCAATCCGGTCGTCAAATCCGGTTGCGCGGAAAGGGCATGCCGGTTTTGCGCGGCGGCACCATGAGCGGCGATCTTTATGTTGAGGTGATGGTGGAAACGCCGGTGAAGCTTTCCAAGAAGCAGAAAGAGCTCCTGCGTGCCTTCGAAACCGGTTGCGAGCCCGGCTGCCAGCCCGAATCGGAAGGCTTCCTCGCCAGGATTAAGGAATTCTGGACGGGCGCCGCCGAAGCGTAACTTACCATTGTCATCCCGGCCAAGCGATGCGTCAGCCTCGCGCGAGCCGGTATCCACAATCAAGCTTCGCGGTAGGTCCCGGATAGCCTCGCTGCGCTCGGCTTCCGGGATGACGGCAATGGCTAAGCAAACAGCGCGTTGAAGTCGGGGCAGTCGGCGCTCGTGGCGAAGATGGCGTCGTACTTCTCCTGCGACAGCAGCATTTTGATTGCGTTGTGCGCCTGACCGTAAGCGGCGCGCCCGATGAGCGCGCCCGCGCTAACGCGCCGCACGCCGGCGGCTTTCAGCTCCGCAAGCGAAGGCGCGGCGCGCATGATCAAAATGTTCAGCGGCAGATCGATTGCGCCGATCACGGCGCGAATATCCGGGAGCGCATTCATGGCCGGCATGAACAATCCGTCCGCGCCGGCCTCCGCATACAGCTTTCCGCGCCGAAGCGATTCTTCCAGCTTGCGCTCGTCCGGCGCGAGGTTCTGCAGGTACACATCGCAGCGCGCGTTGATGAAAATATCCGCGCCGTTCGCCTTCGCTGCCTCTTTAATGGCGCGGATTTTGCCCACCAGCAGCTCCGGCGGCGATGTGCCGTCCTCCAGATTGATACCGGCCACGCCCGCATCGATCAGCGACAGCACATGCGATGCCGCCTTGGCCGGATCGTCGGAATAGCCGGCTTCGCTATCCACGCTGACCGGAGTGTTCACCACGCGAATGAGCTCTCGCGCGGCCTCCAGCGCCACCGCCGTCGGCATGTATTCGCGGTCGGAGTAGCCGTGACACCAGGCCACGGCGGCGCTGGAGGTGGCGATCGCCCCCGCCCCCAGTTCCTGAGCCATCCGCGCGCTGGCGGCGTCCCAGGCATTCGGCAGCACCAGCATCTTCCCCGGCCCGTGCAGCGCCCGGAATTGTGACAGCCTCTCGCTTTGCGTGCTCATTCCCTGCTTCCTTGCCCCCGCCTCATGCGTTAGGGCAGGATCGAACTGCCACGCGCGGGCCGTCAATCGCCTGTCGCAAATAGCCGGTATGCAACGGGGAATTCGACAGTCACCATGGTCGCGACTACTGCCACCGAGCACCTGAACTTCCTGCGGGGCCTGATCCTCAGGCCCAAGAATGTCGGCGCGATCACCCCATCGAGCCCCGCGCTGGCACGCGCCATCGCGGCGCAGGTCGATCCCTCCCGTCCCGGTCCGGTGCTGGAACTGGGGCCAGGCACCGGCGTCGTGACGGAAGCGCTGGTGGAACGCGGCGTGACCGAAGACCGGCTGATCGCCATCGAATACGATCCGGATTTTGTGAAGCTGGTGGGCGAACGATTTCCGCAGGCCCGCGTGCTGCAGGGCGATGCCTTCCGGTTTGCCGAATTGCTCGACGGCACGGTTGCGGGCGCGTATGCCGCCATCGTCTCCGGCCTGCCGCTGTTGAATTTCCCCGTCGAGATACGCCGCAAGCTAATCGAAGCGGCGCTGGCGCGGCTCGCCCCGGGCGCGCCCTACGTCCAGTTCTCCTATGGCACGCAGCCGTCCATTCCGGCCACCGAACGCTACACAGTCAAGCGCGCCGCGCTGGTGTGGAAGAACCTGCCGCCCGCCCGCGTTTGGGTCTACCGCGCGATCTGAACTACTCCGCAGCTTCGGCGAGTTGGGGTGCGGCTTCCAGCACATCGTTGCCGACGTGGCCTTCGAACTTGCGGAAATTGTCGCGGAACATGGACACGAGCTTCTTCGCCTGCGCATCGTAAGCCGCTTTGTCCGCCCAAGTCTCGCGCGGGTTGAGGATCTTCGAGTCCACACCGGGCAAAGAAACGGGTACGCGAAAACCGAAGTTCGGATCGACACGCATCTCCGCGTTGGCGAGCGATCCATCCAGTGCCGCATTCAAAAGCGCGCGCGTCGCCTTGATCGGCATGCGCGAACCCACGCCAAAGGCGCCGCCCGTCCAGCCGGTGTTCACCAGCCAGCAATCCGAGCCGTGCTGCGCAATGAGATCGCGCAGCAAATTGCCGTACTCCGTGGGATGGCGCGGCATGAAGGGTGCGCCGAAGCAGGTGGAGAAGGTCGGCTGCGGCTCCTTGCCTAAACCCTTTTCCGTGCCGGCGACCTTGGCGGTGAAGCCGGAGAGGAAATGGTACATGGCCTGCGACGGCGTCAGCTTCGCGATCGGCGGCAGCACGCCGAAAGCATCCGCCGTCAGCATGATGACGTTTTTCGGGTGTCCGGCGCGGCCCGTTTTGCTGGCGTTCGGGATGTAGTCGATGGGGTACGCGGCGCGGGTGTTCTCCGCATATTTCGCGTCATCGAGATCGAGTTCGCGGGTGACCGGATCCATCACCACGTTTTCCAGCACCGTGCCGAAGCGCTCGGTGGTGGAGAAAATTTCCGGTTCGGCTTCGCGCGACAGGCGGATCACCTTGGCGTAGCAGCCGCCCTCGAAATTGAATACGCCGTGCTCGCTCCAGCCGTGCTCGTCATCGCCCACCAAAGTGCGCGAGGCATCGGCCGAGAGCGTCGTCTTTCCGGTGCCGGAGAGGCCGAAGAAGATAGCGGCCTTGCCGTCTGCACCCACATTGGCCGAGCAGTGCATACCCATTACCCGCTTGGGGGGCAGCAGGTAATTTAGGATGGTGAACACCGACTTTTTCATCTCGCCGGCGTAAGAGGTGCCGCCGATCAGCACCATCTTCTTCGCGAAGTTCACGGCAATTACCGTCTTGCTGACGCAGCCGTGCTTCGCCGGATCGGCTTCGAAATTCGGCAGATCGATGATGGTGAATTCCGGCCTAAATCCCTTCAGCTGATCGGCAGTCGGGCGGATGAGAAGCCAATGCACGAACAGCGAATGCCAGGCGTATTCGGTGACAATGCGCACCGGCAGGCGGTAGGTGAGATCGGCGCCGCCGTACAAATCCTTGGCGAACAGCTCGCGCCCTTCCGCGAATTTCATCATGTCCGCGTACAGCGCATCGAACTGCGCCGGCGTGATCGATTTGTTGTTGTCCCACCAGATGGTGTTCTCGGTGGCGGCATCGCGCACGGTGAACTTGTCGTTTGCGGAGCGGCCGGTATGGATGCCCGTGAGCACCACCAGCGGACCGTGCTTTGCCACATGGCCTTCGCCGCGGCGCACCGCCTCTTCGTAGAGCGCAGGCGCCGAGAGGTTCCAGTTCACGGCCTTCAGATTCCGAAAGCCCTGCTGCTCCAGCCCAAAGGCCTGCCCGTCCGACATGATCGCTCCTGCAAAGTGCCCCGCCGCCGCCGCGTGGGTCTCGCGCGGGTCCGGCAGTTCTTATCGAGGTCCAGCATAGGCGCGAGGGCGCCTGCCGCAAAGTTCCCACCAGATTTGGCCTGAAAAAGCAAGGAAATCCGGCCCCGCGTTTAGGCTGCGCTATGCGCGCAATTCTCCGAAAGCGCGATGTGTTCTAAGGACAGCGAATGGCGCTTTCGGACGAAGAACTGGAACGATATGCCCGCCACATCGTGCTGCGCGAGGTGGGCGGCCCCGGCCAGGCCCGGCTGCGCAGCGCGCGGGTACTGGTGATCGGCGCGGGCGGGCTCGGCAGCCCGGTGATCCTGTACCTGGCGGCGGCCGGTGTCGGCACCATCGGCATCCTCGATTTCGATATGGTATCGCTGTCGAATTTGCAGCGGCAGATCGCGCACCGCACCGCGGATGTCGGGAGGCTGAAAACGGAGTCGGCGCGGGAGGCGGCGCTGGCGCTCAATCCCCGCGTGCGCATCGAAACGCATGCCGAGCGGCTGACGGCGGAGAATGCAGTCGCGTTGATCTCGCGCTACGATGTGGTGGCGGACGGCTCCGACAATTTCGCCACGCGATTTCTCGTCAATGACGCCTGCTTCTTCACGAAAAAGACGCTCGTCTCGGGGGCGGTGACGGAATTCGACGGGCAGCTTGCCACCTACAAGCCGCACATGGGCGACTACCCCTGCTACCGCTGCCTGTTTCCCGAGCCGCCGCCGCCCGGCGCCGCGCCCTCCTGTTCCGAAACAGGCATTCTCGGCGCCGCCGCCGGCGTGATGGGCACGCTTCAGGCGCTGGAGGTGATGAAGGAGATCGTGGGCATTGGCGAGAGCATGGCCGGCCAGCTGCTGATTTATGACGCACTCTCGACCCGCTTCCGCATCGTGCGCGTGCGCCGCGACGTGGCCTGCGCATTGTGCGGCGAACATCCCACCATTCGCGATCTCTCATGGGCATCAGCTTCCTGAAGCGGCTGCGCGCCGATCGCGCGCGGCGAGATCGATTGCACCGTCCGAATCTGGCAGCGGCCGCAGGTGAAGGTCGGCGGCCGCTATCAGATGGAGCATGGCTTCGTCCGGGTCACCCGAATGCGCCAGATCACGCTGCACGACATCACGCCCGAACTTGCCCGTCGCTCTGGCTTCGCCGGCGTGGTCGATCTGCTCAAAACCGCCAAGCACGGCCCAGGCGAGAAGGTCTACCTGATCGAGTTTGTGTACGAGGACGTTTAGCCGTGGTACCGAAACACCTGACACCGTCATTGCCCGGCTCGTCCGGGCAACCCAATTTCCTTTCCGAGGAAGCACAAAATGGGTCACCCGGATCGCGCCCAAAAAGAAGGCGCGACCGGGTGATGACAAAGGTTGGATGTTCCCGCATGAATCAATGCGCTTCGTCCCAGTTTTGGGCGGCGCGGGCATCCACCACCAGCGGCACGGAGATTTCGACGGCAGGAAGTGCCGCGCGCTCCATCACCGCGCGGGCGGTGGCGCAGACGGCATCGGTTTCCGCATCCGGCGTTTCAAAAATCAACTCGTCATGCACCTGCAGCAGCATTTTCGCGCTGAGCTTCGCCGCCAGCAGGGCATCGGGCACGCGGATCATGGCGCGGCGGATGATGTCGGCGGCCGCGCCCTGGATCGGCGCGTTGATCGCCGCCCGCTCCGCCCCGCCGCGATGCCCCGGAATTTTCGAGTTGATCTCGCGGATGTGCACGCGGCGGCCGAACAGCGTCTCCACATACCCGTGCTTGCGCGCGAACGCCTTGGTTTCCTCCATGTAGTCGCGGATGCCGGGGAATTTCTGGAAGTACTTCTTGATGTAGTCGCCCGCTTCGTCGCGCGCGATACCAAGCTGGTTGGCGAGCCCAAAGGCGGAGATGCCGTAGACGATGCCGAAATTGATCGCTTTGGCGCGGCGGCGGATTTCGCTTGGCATGCCCTGCACCGGCACGTTGAACATTTCCGATGCGGTGAGCGCGTGAATGTCGATGCCGTCGGCGAATGCCTGCTTCAGTTCCGGCACATTGGCGATGTGCGCCAGCAGGCGCAGCTCGATCTGTGAATAGTCGGCGCTGACGAGCTTCTTTCCCGGCGGCGCGATGAAGGCGCGGCGGATGCGGCGGCCTTCCTCGGTGCGAATGGGGATGTTCTGCAGATTGGGATCGACCGACGCCAGCCGCCCGGTGCTCGCCGCCGCCAGCGCGAACGAGGTATGCACGCGGCCGGTATCCGGGTTCACATAGGTCGGCAGCGCATCGGTATAGGTGCCGCGCAATTTCGCGAGCCCGCGCCAGTCCAGCGCATGTCGCGCGATTGTGTGCCCTTGCGCCGCCAGCTCTTCCAAGACGTCGGAGTCGGTGGACCACGCGCCGGTCTTGGTCTTGCGGCCGCCCGGCAGCTTCAAGGTGCCGAAAAAATAATCGCCCAGCTGCTTGGGCGAGCCGATGTTGAATTCGCCGCCCGCCGCTTTGTAGATGTCCTGCTCCAGCCGCGACATGCTTTGCGCGAAATCGTTGGACAGCTTGCGCAGGAAATCGGGATCGATGGCGATGCCTTCGCGCTCCATGTCGGAGAGCACGCGTACCATGGGCCGCTCCAGCGTTTCGTACACCGTGCGCTTGCGTTCGGCGGTGAGCCGCGGCTTCAGAATGGCATGCAGTCTGAGCGCGAGATCCGCATCTTCCGCCGAATAACGTGTGGCGAGTTTCACGTCTGTGCAGTCGAACGCCTTGCGCTCGCGGCCTTTCCCGATCAACTCCTCAAGCGGCATGCGCTTGTGATTCAGGTGTACGACACTCAATTCATCGTAGTCGTGCGCGTGCAAGGTGGACTCGAGCACGTAGGACATCAGCATGGTGTCGTCGAAGGCGGCCATGCGGATGCCGCGCTGGAGCAGCATGAGGTACTCGCGCTTCAGATCGTGGCCGATCTTGAGCACGCTTTCGTCTTCCAGCAGCGGCTGCAATCGCTGCAGCACCTCGGCTTCGGTGAGCTGCTGGATACTTCCTTTGTTATCCGCGAGATCGAGGCCTTCGCCTACACGATGGCCGCACGGCACGTACCCCGCTTCGCCCGGCGCCACCGCGAGCGCGATGCCGCACAGAGTGGCGCGCATCGGATCGGACGAGGTGCTTTCCAGCTTGATGGCCAGCCGTCCGGTTTCATGCGCCCGCGCAATCCAGTGATGCAGCCGCTGGAGCGTTACGACAGTTTCGTATGTGCCCAGATCGAGCGTGCGATGCACGGCTTCGCGGTCCAACACCACGCCCGGTTCGGCTTTTTTGGTGAGCGATTGCTGTTCGGGAATCGGTTCAGGCCGCAGCGGTGTGACGGCACTCGGCGCAGGCAAATCACGCTGCACCGGATCGTTCGCTTGGATGGAATCCGGATCGTCAATCCCCAGGCGGGACGCCGCGCGCTTGGCGAGCGCTCCCAGTTCCAGGGCGTTCAGGAAGCCAAGCAGGCGCACCGGCTCCGGCTGCTGCACCTCCATCTCCTCGATGGGGCAGGAGAATTTCGCGTTGTCGTCGAGCGTCACCAGTTTTAGCGAAATGCGTGCGTTCTCCGCGTTCGCCAAAATGGTTTCGCGGCGCTTGGGCTGTTTGATCTCGCCGGCACGCGCCAGCAGCGTTTCCAGATCGCCATAGGTGTTGAGAAGTTCAGCGGCCGTCTTCACGCCCACACCCGGCACGCCCGGCACGTTGTCGATGGAATCGCCGGCCAGCGCCTGCACCTCCTGCACCTTCTCCGGCGGCACGCCGAAGCGCTCCATCACATCGGCGCCGCCGATGCGCTTGTTCTTCATGGTGTCGAGCAATTCCACAATGCCGTCGCACACCAGCTGCATCAGGTCCTTGTCGGACGACACGATGGTGACGCGCGCGCCGGCCTCGCGCGCCAGCCGCGTGTAGGTGGCGATCAGGTCATCCGCCTCAAAACCAGGCTCTTCCACGCAGGCGACGCCGAAGGCGCGCGTGGCTTCACGCACCAGCGGGAATTGCGGAATGAGATCGTCCGGTGGCGCGGAGCGGTTCGCCTTGTATTCCTTGTAGATGTCGTTGCGGAAGGTTCGCGCGCCGGCATCGAAGATCACGGCAAGATGCGTGGGCTTCTCCCAGCCCTTCATGTCCTGCAACAATTTCCACAGCATGTTGCAGTAGCCGGACACCGCGCCGGTGGGCAGCCCGTCGGACTTGCGCGACAGCGGCGGCAGCGCGTGATAGGCGCGGAAAATGTAGCCCGAACCGTCGATCAGGTAGAGGTGGTCGTCTTTCGCAATCGGGCGACCCATTGCAGCGGGCTTGGGCGCGGCAGGCGCGCTCAATGCGCCTGCGCTCCCGCGCGCAGCACGAAGCGGCGGTCGCAATAGGGGCATTCCACGTAGGTCTGATCCCCCATCTCCAGATACACTTTGGGATGGCCCAACACGCCGCCGCCGTCGCAGGCCACGCGCGTCGCGTCCGATTCGATAATTTCAGGCACTTCGACGGGCATTAAGTTCTCTCGAAATTTGTCGCGGGCGGATCATAGTCGCGGGCGACCGCCCTGCAACCGCTCTCCTCCTCTCTTCTCCGTCGTCATTGCCCGGCTTGTCCGGGCAACCCATTTTTCTGAAAGTGGGTCACCCGGATCGCGCTGTTTCGCGCGACCGGGCGATGACGGGATGTAGAGCTATGGTTATAGTTGGCCGATGGTAACGCTGAACGGCATCTACATGATGAAAACCCGTATTCTCACCATCGTAATTGCATCGTTGCCTTGGCCCGCGATGGCGCAACCTGCCGGCAATGCAATTCCGGCTATAGCGATGGCGGCGGCAGCACCCGGTTCTGTTTGGTCGATAAACGTGGTCGGCCTAAAGGGCGAGCCCTTGGGCACGATCACGCTCGAACTGTTAGACGAAGGCGCCGACACATGTATGTCCGGCGAATGGAAGAAGGCTCGCCTCATGCAGAGTTCATTTCACTCGCCCGCGCAGCAATTCGAAACAGGAGACTATTTTCCGACATATGAGACACACGGCCCGTCGGTCACAATACAATTGAACCCGCCAGGCCTTTGCGATGCATACCTTTTTCTCGAAGGAAAGTTTACAGAGCACGATGGAAAGGGAGACTACGTTGGGCTGAGTCTGGGCGGCACAAAGCCACTCGGCACCTTCACAGCACGAAGGCAGAAGCCGTAGCAATGCGCGTTCCCAACGCACGAGCATATGGCAGGTAGTCTGGCGCCGATGGTCACGCTGAACCGCATCTACACGAAATCCGGGGACAAGGGGCAGACGGCGCTGGGCGACGGCACGCGCCTGCCCAAACACGCGCTGCGCATCGCCGCTTACGGCACGGTGGATGAAGCCAACGCGGCCATCGGCATCGCGCGGCTGCACACCAGCGCTGACGCCGACGCAATGCTGGCGCGCATCCAGAACGATCTGTTCGATCTCGGCGCCGATCTCTGCGTGCCGGAGGGCGGCCGCCGCAGCGAAGGCGCGCTGCGGATCGTCGAGGCGCAGGTGGAGCGGCTGGAACACGAAATCGACGCCATGAATGCGGACCTTCAGCCGCTGAACTCGTTCGTGCTGCCGGGCGGAACGCCGGCGGCCGCGTATCTGCATCTCGCCCGCACCATCGTGCGTCGCGCCGAGCGGCTGATGGTGGAATTGTCGGAGCAGGAGAAGGTCGGCCCTGCCGCGATCAAATACATCAACCGGCTGTCGGACCATCTGTTCGTGATGGCGCGCTACGCCAATGACAAGGGTGCGAACGACGTGCTCTGGAAACCCGGCGCGAACCGGTGAGACGTGAACTCTTTCTCGTCATGGCCGGGCTTGACCCGTCCACCCATCGCGCGAGCGTCCGCGAGCGCAAATGACTCTCTCGGGCGCGCAGACGCGCGCGGCCATGACGCAAGAGGGTTACGCCTCCAATGCAGTCCGGCGGCCGAAGAGGAACGCCAGCACCACCCCGATCACCCCGAAAAACGCCCAGCCCGGGGTCAGCAGGAAGGATTCAACGCCGTGCGTGAGCGGCGGCGGCGCGTGGTGCTCCAGCCAGCTTTTCATGCCGTCGATGCTGGCGCTGTTCACCGCCGTCCACACATGGTCGAGCGAGCGGATAACCACGGCCCCACCATGCTCGAGTGTGCTGATCAGGTCCGCCCCCAGCAGCATCAGCGCAATGCAGATCAGCAACAGGCTGACGAGGCGCATCGTCACGTAAAGGAATTCGCGGAGTCGCTGCATGGCGGCACGAAGCTAGAATAGCGCGCCGCACCGCACAACGGCGCTCAGCTCTGCCGCTCCGGATACAGGGTGCCATCGCGGTGCGCGAATTTGCCGACCTTCGAATCGATCTGCATGTCGACATCCGGATAGCGGCAGAAATCCTCGCCCGAGCGCGTACCAATTTCCAGGCACACGGCAGCCGCATTTGATTTGTTGATCAGATGATGGCCGTTCGCGTCGCCTTTGGGGAATGCCGCGCCGTCGCCGGCCCGCAGAATCTCTTCACCGTTGTCGGTGACGAGAGTCACTTCGCCGGATAGGACGTAGACGAATTCGTCTTCGGCGGAATGCCAGTGCCGCTGGCTGGACCATGCGCCCGGCGCAAGCTGCAGGAGGTTAACGCCAAACTGGGTCAGGCTGCCGGCATCGCCCAGCCGCTGCCTCACGCGCCCCATGCAGGGCTCGTGAAACGGCGCGGGATAGCCGGAGCCTTTGCGTTCCGGCACGGTTTTCACATCGATCTTGCCCATGAATCCCTCTTCGCTTGACCGGCCCGCCCCGCCTAAGCTGTAAGATATGGTTGAGTTCGTCGCGATAAAGCCTAGGTAAGGCGCATGTCACACATTCCCGACCCGCAGGTCTTTGAGGCCGCCCGCAAGGCCAATCTCGGCGTGGCGCTGCACGGCGCTGCCGATTTCGAAGGCATGCGGCGCGCAGGAAGGATCGCGGCGGAGGTGCTGGACCTGATGGTGCCGGAAGTGAAACCTGGCGTCACCACCGAACATCTGGATCGCCTGGCCTTTGAATATGTGCTGGATCATGGCGCGGTGCCGGCGTGCCTTGGATATCGCGGTTATCGCCACACGCTTTGCACTTCCATAAATCACGTCGTCTGTCACGGTATCCCGAACGACAAGCCGCTGCGCGAAGGCGACATCCTCAACATCGATGTCACTGTCATCGTGGATGGCTGGCACGGGGATACCAGCCGCATGTACCTGGTGGGCGACGTGAAGCTGAAGGCCCGCCGCCTGGTGGACGTCACTTACGAATCCATGATGCGCGGCATCGCGGCGGTAAAACCCAGCGCCACCACCGGCGATATTGGCCACGCCATCCAGTCGTATGCCGAAGGGCAGGAGCGCTGCGCGGTGGTGCGCGATTTCTGCGGCCACGGCGTGGGGCGCGTGTTCCATTCGCTGCCCAACGTCGTGCATTACGGCCGGGCCGGCTACGGCCTGGGCTTGCGGCCTGGCATGTTCTTCACCGTGGAGCCGATGATCAATCTGGGCGGCTTCGGCGTAAAGGTGCTGAACGACGGCTGGACGGCGGTGACACGCGATCGGTCCTTGTCCGCGCAGTTCGAGCACACTGTGGGCGTAACGGAGGACGGCGTCGAAATCTTCACGCGCTCGCCGAAGGGCTACGACAAACCGCCGTATCTCTGAAACGAGCCGCGATGCCGCGTGCGGGGTAATCCGGCCCGCCCGTTCTCCCCAGGTGAGCGCGACTCGTTCTCAATAAATCGAGATATTTTGCTGCTCTTTATTGGGACGATAGCGAGGTGTATGTTTTTTTCTTTTCTAATTACCGGCGGCCAAGACGGGGGGAGAACATGACATATCGTTCATTTATTTTGGCAACATCGAGTGTGCTCGCAATCAGCACGCTGCCGGCGGTCGTC
>DATIEM010000030.1:0-2147 GCA_035455725.1 Rhizomicrobium sp.
AGTCAAAATAGTGAACTCAAGTGCCCGAGCTGCGACATCCTTGCGCATGCGCAGCTCGATCATGAACGCAGCGACCTGAGCCCACGGCAAGGCGGGATGGTGGCTTCTTCGAGCAACCGCGCCGGGCGCCGGCAACACACCCGCGAGGTGGCCTTTCCACCGGGCTGGATTATCACCGCTGCGGTAACCCCGCACGGTTGCCCAATCCAGCACGCTCTCGATGCGCCCGCGAACACGACTTGCTGTCTCGGTCTTGCTTAGCCAAATCGGTTCCACAACGCGCAGCACTGCCGCCGTATCGATCGTAGAGACCGTCATGTCGCCCAACACAGGGTAGGCGTAGCAGGTAAGCGACGCGAGAAATTGTTTGCGATGCTTTGCATTGCGCCACTTCTGCTCGTGCAGCCTGTTGTAGGCTTCTGCCGCCTCTCTAAACGTCATCACTAGCTTTGCCTTGGCGCGTTCGGCCCGACGCGCATCGATTGGGTCGATCCCGTCGAGCAGCTGCAGCCTGGCCGTACGCGCCCGCTCGCGCGCATCCTTGAGCGTGACCGCGTGCAACGGACCTAGTCGCCTGATTCAGTCAGATTGCAGGGTATAGATGCTTAAGGGCACCTCGAACAATGTTCGATTTTGACGCCTGATTGGGCACAAGTTCGGATTGGGTCCTGTTTTCGATTGTCTTCCCTGCTTGCTTTTTCCGGCCACTGCTTCGGTTGGAACACTGCAGACGACTCCACCGTCTTCATGCCGCGGCGAGCCGTTCCAGCGTCACCAGGCGGCGAATGTTGTAGGCCAGGTTCTGCAAGCCGATCTTTGCGCGCGCCCGCATGATGCCGATCGTTCGCACGATCCGCCCGCCCGGCGCGTTCTGCTGCGCTCCGAACACATGCTCGATGCGAGCGCGTATCCGGCTTTTGGCGTGGTTCACTCGCACTTGCGCTAAAGACAGCGGATGGTTGCGCCGACCGCGTCGATGAATCCGACTGTTGTAACCACTGGCCCTGAGTTTGGACTCGATCTCGGCCGATCGATAAGCGCTGTCGGCGAACACATCATTGCAGGTGTTGCCCATGTCCAACAGCCCATCCAGCTCCTGGCTGTCGTGCACGGCCGCATCGGTCACCGCATAATGTCGGATCAGCTTGTGCTTGGTGTCCGCGTTCACATGGTTCTTGTAGCCGAAGAAGCTGCGGCCATGCTTCTTGGTCCAGCGCGCATCGCGGTCCTTCTGCCGCAACTTGCCGGGCTTCTGCTTCCACCCCGCTGGTGTGCGCCCAGCCTGCAGCTCGGCGTTCTCCTCACGACTGTTCCGCTGCGTCGGCACCGGCACGATGCTGGCGTCGATGATCTGCCCGCCACGCGCCATGTAGCCCTTGGCCGCAAGATGCTGGTCGAAGCGGTCAAACAGCTTCTCGATCAGCCCGGCCTTGGCCAGCTTCTCGCGGAACAGCCAAAGCGTCGTGGCGTCCGGAATGCTGTCCTCGATCGCGAGCCCCAGAAAGCGCGAGAACGACAGCCGGTCGCGCACCTGATATTCCACCTGCTCGTCCGACAGATTGTTGAGCGCTTGTAGAACCAGCATCCTGAACATCAGAATGGCATCGAAGGGCTTCCGGCCGGCGCTGCTTTTCTTGAGCTCGTCCGGCGTGAGCACCACCGCCTCGATCTCGGCGCGAAAGCTCTCCCACGGCACGAGACGATCGATGGCTTCGAGCGGATCGCCCCTCGCTGACAAGGCTTCCAAGCGCCTATCGGCATCGAAAAATCCCAGTTGACCCATCGTCGCCTCTGCGAATCAAAATCTCACCCATCAGATTCGCACAGGTCGGGAGAAGCAGCTATTTTTCGAGGTGCCCTTATGACGCTCCCATCACTTTGGAGCGCGCCACTTGCGGCGGACGAAGACGAAACCAAATGGTCTTCTTGCGTCAGTTGATCCTGGCCATCGCCGCGGAACGGCAGAAAAAGGCAGATGAAATCGTGCGGGAATATCAACAGCGGCAGGCCGAGCAGCAGGACCAGCCGTAAGCATCGGCCCTCACGATCGGAGCTATCAGACGGCGTTCCGGACGCGGCCCTGAAATTCGGATTTGAGGCGCCATCGCCCCGGACGAGCGCGCGTTGATCCGCGGCCGACGCGACCT
>DATIEM010000031.1:0-38642 GCA_035455725.1 Rhizomicrobium sp.
GCGGACCAGAAGGATGAAGACTCGCTGCCGCCATACGAGATCCTGGATGGCATTCTGGAGGCGCTGGTGGAAGACGAATTGTCCTTCGAACAGGTGGTGGCGAAAGGCTACGAACCGGCAGTCGTGAAGCGGGTTGAGCAGCTGCTCTACACTTCGGAATACAAGCGCCGACAGTCCCCGCCGGGGGTGAAGATCACCCGCCGCAATTTCGGCCGCGATCGGCGCTACCCCATCACCAATGCCTTCCGGGATGCGCGCGATGTGTAGTTTCCCCCTTCAGTCTGCGCCGCATTCGCGCCGCAGACAGCTTCCCCCACAAGGGGGGAAGCGGAATCTACTTGTTTTGATTTGCGATACCTATGTTCACCTTCCCCCCTCTGTGGGGGAAGGTGGCGCGCCGAAGGCGCGACGGAAGGGGGGCGCGTGACTCAAACTATCGTCCGCTTTGCGCCGTCCCCCACGGGCTTGCTGCATGTCGGCAACGCGCGCACGGCCATGCTCAACTGGCTCTTCGCGCGGAAACAGGGCGGCAAGTTCCTGCTGCGCATCGATGACACCGACACCCAACGCAGCAAGGCCGATTACGAGCAGGCCATTCTGGAAGACCTGGCGTGGCTCGGATTGGCGCACGATGGATTCGCGCGGCAGAGCGAACGCAGCGAAGCGTACAGAAGCGCGGCGGAGAAACTGAAGGCGAGCGGACGGCTGTACCCGGCCCATGAATCCGCCGATGAGCTGGACCGCCGCCGCAAGCGGCAGATCGCGATGCACAAGCCGCCGGTCTACGATCGCGCCGCGCTGAAGGTTTCGCCGGAAGAGCGCGCCAAACTGGAAAGCGAAGGCCGCAAACCGCACTGGCGATTCAAACTGTCGCAAAGCAAAGTGCGCTGGCACGACCTGGTGCGTGGCGAGGTCGAGATCGACACCGCGAACCTGTCCGATCCGGTCCTTATCCGCGAGGACGGCCGCTTTCTCTACACGCTGCCCTCGGTGGTGGACGACGTGGATTTTAATATCACTCACGTTATCCGCGGCGAGGATCACGTCACCAACACGGCGGTGCAGATGGAGATTTTCGACGCGCTCGGTGCGGCGGTGCCGGCGTTCGCGCATTTCCCGCTGCTGGTGGGCGTTGGCGGCGAGGCGTTGTCCAAGCGCATCGGCTCTCTGAGCCTGCAGGAAATCCGCGCTGATGAAATCGAACCGCTGGCGCTCGCCTGTTATCTGGCGAAAACCGGCACATCGGACGCCATTGAATTGCGTCCCTCATTGGAAGCGCTGGTGCAGGAATTCGATTTCGCGAAGATCGGCCGCGCGCCGGCGCATTTCGATCCGGCCGAGCTGAAGGGACTCAATGCCAGGCTGCTGCATTCTCTTGCGTATACGGAGGTTCGCGAGCAGTTGAACGCGCTTGGCATTCCCGCCAGCGAAGTGTTCTGGGAGGCGGTGAAAGCCAACCTCACGCACCTCTCCGACGCCAAGCATTTGTGGACGCTGGTGGCAGGGCCGATCACGCCGGTGATCGAAGACGTACCGCTCGTCGCGAAAGCCGCGGAGCTGCTGCCCGCCGAGCCGTGGGACGAGACCACCTGGAGCGGCTGGACCAAGGCGGTCTCCACGGCGACTGGGGCCAGGGGGAGGGCGCTGTTCCACCCGCTGCGCCTCGCGCTCACCGGCCATGAGTCCGGGCCCGAAATGAAGAAGCTTCTCCCCCTCATCGGCCGCCCCCGTGCGTTGTCGCGGCTGCAGGGGGAAACCGCCTGAGATTCAACTCAGACCTGCGCGCACTGCTCTTGCCTTGCAATCCGTGAAACCGCATGAGAGCAATATGACTCTGCGCCTCTACAACACCCTGACGCGATCGAAGGAGCCGTTCGCGCCGCTCGATCCGAAGAACGTGCGCATGTATGTGTGCGGGCCGACGGTCTACGACTACGCGCATATCGGCAACGCGCGGCCGGCCATTGTGTTCGACGTGCTGTTCCGGCTGTTGCGCGACATTTACGGCGCGGAGCACGTTACATACGTACGGAACATCACCGACATCGACGACAAGATCAACGCGCGCGCGCTCGAGCTGCGCGGCGACCGCAATGTCGATGCGCTGGAGGTGGTGCGCGAGCTGACCGAACGCACCTACGCGATGTACCAGGAGGATGTTGCGGCGCTCGGCAATCTCCCGCCGACCTTCATGCCGCGCGCCACGGAGCACGTGCCGCAGATGATCGCGACGATCGAGGCGCTGATCGCGGCTGGACTGGCCTACGAGGCGCAAGGCCATGTCCTCTTCGAGGTGGGGAAGAAGGCGGATTACGGCAAGCTTTCGCGGCGTCCACTGGACGAGATGATCGCCGGCGCGCGCGTGGATGTGGCGCCCTACAAGCGCGAGGCCATGGATTTCGTGCTCTGGAAGCCCAGCGATGCGAACACGCCGGGGTGGGAATCGCCCTGGGGCCGCGGCCGCCCTGGCTGGCACCTCGAATGCTCGTCGATGATCGAGGCCACCATGGGCGAGACCATCGACATTCACGGCGGCGGCATCGATCTCGTCTTTCCGCACCACGAAAACGAGATCGCGCAAAGCGAAGGCGCGCATCGCGGCCATCCTCTCTCGCGCGTCTGGATGCACAACGGCTTCCTCAATGTGGAAGGCGAGAAGATGTCGAAGTCGCTCGGCAACTTCGTCACCATCCACGAGCTGCTCGCGGACTGGCCGGGCGACGTGCTGCGCTTCAACATGCTGCGCGCCCACTATCGCCAGCCGATGGACTGGACTCTCGCCGGTATGAAGGAGAGCTGGGCGACGCTGGAACGCTGGTACGATGCGGCCGAGCCCGCCACCGCCACAAAGCACGGCGATGCGTTCCTCGCCGCGCTTTGCGATGATCTCAACACGCCGCAGGCGATTGCCGAATTGCACAAATCTGCGCCCGAAGAACTGGCGGGCGGACTTTCACTGCTGGGCTTCAACCCGATGTCGGAGCGGCTCGCCTCGAAGAAGGCGGTGGACACCGCCGAAATCGCCCGCGCCATAGATGCCCGCAATGCCGCGCGCGCGGCAAAGAACTTCAAGGAATCGGACCGCATCCGCGACGAACTGCTGGCACAAGGGATCCAGCTGAAAGACGGCCCCGACGGCACCACCTGGGAGGTGAAGCGGTGAAGTTGCCTCCGCTTCGGAATTCGATTTGTCCCCCTCCCCTCGCGGGAGGGGGCGCGGCGCGAAGCGACGCGGGGGAGGGGCCGTTTGAAAACCCCCTCCCCCAAATTCTTCGCGCTGAGGCGCTCGAATTTGCCCCCTCCCGCAAGGGGAGGGGGATGGGGCTTGGCGCAGGCGCTCCTTTTCACCTCCCCCAACGCGGGGAGGTCGGCGAGCACTCGCGCGCAGGCGCGATTGCGAGCCGGGTGGGGGGCGATCATGCGCGATACCTCTGACTTCTCCTGTACGGGAGACGTAGCAGCTGCCGATCTGGGCGAACCCATCGCCATCGCGGCCCGGGATGGCGCGACCGCGCGCGATGATTCCCGCGGCATCGCGCTGGCGCTGGCCGCCTACGGCATCTGGGGCATCACCCCGCTCTATTGGCGGCTGCTCGGCAAGGTGCCGGCGTTCGAGATCACCGTGCACCGCGTGATGTGGTGCGCGCTGTTCGTGCTGGGCGTTTCGCTGGCGCGCGGCCGCTGGCAACAGCTGATGAAAATAGCGCGCGACCTGCCGCTGCTCGGAATTTTGATGCTGACCAGCATCCTGATCAGCGTCAACTGGACCATTTACATCTACTGTGTCGCCACGCGGCAGCTCGTGGAATCGAGCCTTGGCTACTACATCAATCCGCTGGTCTCGATTGTGCTGGGGGTTGTGCTGTTGGGCGAGCGGCTGTCCCGGTTGCGGCTCCTCGCCGTCCTGCTGGCCACGGGCGCCGTTGCGGTGAAGGCGATCGAACTCGGGTACTTTCCGTGGATCGCTCCCGCCCTTGCATTGTCGTTCGGCTTCTACGGCTATCTCCGCAAGAAGGCCGACGTCGATGCGATGGACGGGCTCACGGTTGAAACCTGGATCCTGTTTCCGCTCACCTCCGGTCTGGTGCTGTACTGGACGGTGAGCGGCAGCGGGTCTTTTCCAGGCGCCGGCCTTGCCGCAAACACGCTTCTCATCCTCGGTGGACCGCTGACCGCCTTGCCGCTTGCGATGTTTGCGGCCGGCGCGCGCCGTATCCGGCTCTCGACACTGGGATTTCTGCAGTACTTCTCGCCTTCCATTACCCTTGCGCTCGCCGTGTTCGGCTTTGGCGAGCGGTTCAGCCGCGCGGACGCCATCACCTTCGGCTGCGTGTGGCTGGCGCTGCTGCTGATTGCCCTGGAGACCCGGATTTCACCGGCGAGGTCTGCGGCATGACCTCAGATCAGCGAAAAGGCTTCCTCGGCATCGGTCACAACATGAAACAGCCGTGCGACGTCGCTGTAGATGTAGCCTTCGGCGTTCACGTGCCGGAACAGCGCGAGCAGCGGCTCGAAATAATCATCGGTGTTCACCAACATGATCGGAAGCGTATGCATGCCGAGCTGGGCGGTGGTGACCACCTCGAAGAACTCGTCCAGCGTGCCGAGTCCGCCGGGCAGAATAAGAAAGGCATCGCTTCGCGCGATCATGCGCTGTTTGCGTTCGAACAGGTCCGGTGTAGGGATCATCTCAATGCCGCCCTGCGGCAGCTCCAGATGATCGAGCACGGTCGGCCGGATGCCGATCACCCGCGCGCCCGCCCGCATCGCCGCCCGCGCCAGTTCGCCCATCATGCCGGTGGCGCCTCCGCCATAAACGAGGGTGTGCCCTTTCTGGCCGATCAATTCGCCGGCGCGCCGCGCTGTTTCGAGGTACGAGGATCGTGCGCCCGGCGAGGAGCCGCAGAACACGCAGACCGTCTTCTTTTCCACAGGCGGCATAGGGCTATTCATGGCGTTCCAATTGTCGGCACGCGACATTGCGAGAGGCACGCGATATTCCTAAATGCTGAGACACGTGCGCCACGCGATTTTGAGAGGTAAGTTTGCGGAAATTGTTGCTGGTCATCGTTGTGTTTGCCGCGATCGCACTTCTTGCCGGATTTCTGATGTTCGGCAACCCCAATCTGGGGCGCTGAATCATGGCCCGTTCGCTTCTGGAAGAGGGAGAGGGCGCACCGTCGCTGCGGCCGCTCTGGATGCTACTGCCGTACCTGTGGCCGAAGGGACATCCCGGCCTCAAGCTGCGGGTGGTTCTCTCGATCGTCTGCCTGCTGCTTGCCATTCTGGCCACCACCGCCTTCCCGCTGTTCATGGGCTGGATCACCAACCAGCTCACAAGGAGGCCGCCGGCGGCCATCGCCATCTTCGCTACACTGGCGCTGATCGGCGGCTACGTGGTGGCGCGCATCCTGATGCAGGCGTTTGCGCAAATTCGCGACGGCATCTTCGCCAAGGTGCAGTATCACGCGCTGCGCGAGATCGGCGTTTCCACCTTCGCCCATGTGCACACGCTGTCGCTGCGCTTTCATCTGGAGCGCAAGACGGGCGGCCTCTCGCGCATCATCGAGCGGGGCACGCGCGGCATCGATACGCTGCTCTCGTTTGCCATTTTCAACATCTTCCCCACGATTTTCCAGCTGGCGCTGTTCAGCGCCATCATGATCGTGAAGCTGGATGTCTGGATCACGCTCGCCACGCTGATCATGGTGGCGCTGTACATCTGGTTCACCTTCGCCATTACCCGCTGGCGGATCAAGTTCCGCCGCGAGATGAACGAGAGCGATCAGGACGCCAACACCAAGGCAGTGGACAGCCTGCTCAATTACGAGACCGTGAAGTACTTCAACAACGAAGCGCATGAAACCAGGCGCTTCGACAAGTCCATGGCGAAGTTTGCCCACGCCTCTATTCAGGCTCAGACCTCTCTGTCGGTGCTGAACACCGGCCAGGCGGTGATTGTGGCTGTCGGCATGGGCGCGGTAATGGCCATGACGGCGCTCGGAATCCGCAATGGCCGCTTCACGGTAGGCGATTTCGTGATGGCCAATGCCATTCTCATGCAGCTCTATCAGCCGCTCAACTTTCTCGGCACGGTCTATCGCGAGATCACCCAGGCCCTTGTCGACATGGATGCGATGTTCCGCCTGCTGCACCAGCCGCAGGAGGTGAAGGATAAGCCCGATGCGAAACCGCTAGTGGTGACCGGCGGCGAACTCCGGTTCGAAAACGTGGTGTTCTCCTACGAGCGCGAGCGCGTGGTGCTGAAGGGGATCAGCTTCCATGTGCCGGCCGGCAAGACGGTCGCGATTGTCGGGCCTTCCGGCGCCGGAAAGTCGACCATCTCGCGCATTCTCTATCGCTTCTACGACATCCAAACCGGCGCTGTGACCATCGACGGGCAGGACATCCGCGATGTGACGCAGGCGAGCTTGCGCGAGAACATCGGCATCGTTCCGCAGGATACGGTGCTGTTCAACGACACGATCCGCTACAACATCGCCTACGGCAGGATTGGCGCCAGCGAGGAGGAGATCAAGGAGGCAGCGCGGATGGCGCAGATCGATCCCTTCATCCGTGAGCTGCCGCTGGGTTACGAATCCATGGTGGGGGAGCGCGGGCTGAAACTGTCCGGCGGAGAGAAGCAGCGCGTCGCCATCGCGCGCACGATCCTGAAGAACCCGCCCATCCTGCTGCTGGACGAAGCGACGTCGGCACTCGACACGCACACGGAACGGGAAATCCAGTCGGCCCTGAGGGAAGTCTCGAAGAACCGCACGGCTCTGGTGATTGCCCATCGCCTTTCCACTGTGGTCGATGCGGACGAAATTCTGGTTCTCGATCACGGTCACATCGTGGAGCGTGGGCGGCACGACGAATTGGTGACGCGCGGCGGCCACTACGCCGCCATGTGGAGCAAGCAGAAGGAAGCCGCCGCCGTCCGCGAGCGGCTCAAGGAAGTGGAAAGCGATCCGGATGTCGCGCGGCAACCGCATCCGGAAGCGATTGCCGCGGCGGAATGATCACTCTGCCGGTTGCTGCACGGCGCCCGGCGGCAGCCTTCTGCCGCGATTGCGAATGGCGCGGATGGGCCACCCGAAAATTCGCCCCATGAGCCAGATGAATCCATGCCCGGTTTCCCGCACCCGGTGGGGATAGGCCAGCAGTGCCGGCACCAGCCCAAGCGTGATGCCTTTCGAGAATGCAAGGCCGAAAACAACCGCGGTCGACAGCTGAATCCACATCATCGCAAACGGATCGCCTATGGTGATGCTACGGTCGGCGAAATCTATCTCCAGCGCAATCATCATCGGCAGCAGGCCGAAGATGGCCGTGATCGTGGTGAGGAACACCGGCCGCAAACGTTGCGCGCTGGAGCGGATCACCGCCTCGATCGGATTCATGCCGGTATCGAGCAGCTTATGGTACGTGTCGATCAGCACGATGTTGTGGTTCACCACGATGCCGGCCAGCGCCAGCAGGCCTGTGCCCGTCATGATGATGGAAAACGCCTGCCCCATCACCACCATGCCCAGCAGCGCCCCGATCATGGCGAGGATCACGGCGAGCAAAATGAGACTCGCGTGATAGAAACTGTTGAACATCGCCAGCAGCACCACTGCGATGATGAAGAGCGCCATGAAAGCCGCTTCGATCAGGAACATGCCGGCTTCCTGCTGGTCCTCGTCCGCGCCCTTGAACTTGGCGTGCACCGTCCGCGGGAAGGTCTGCGTGTCCATCCACGCCTTGATCTTCTGAACCTCCGCATTGACGTTGTAGCCGGGCTTCACGTTGGCCCGGACGTGATAGGTGCGGTGGGCGTTGACACGCTCAATGCTGTTCACCTGCGGCGCGGCCCGGACTTGCACGAAGGTGCTGATCGGCACCATGCCCTGTGACGTGGCGACACGAACCTGGTCAAGTGCGTGGATGCCGCGATCCTGGCTTGGATACCGCACCCGAATATCGACAAGACGGGTTGAGTCCGCCGGCCGGTAGCGACCGACGAAGATGCCATCGGTCACCAGCTGCACTGCCGCGCCAATAGCCTGGGTGCTGACCCCAAACCGTTGGGCCACGTCGCGCTTCACATCGAGGTCCCACTCGATGCCAGGCAGGGGGCGCGTGTCTTCCACGTCCCGCAGGCTGGACATGCCATCCAGGTGCTTGCGAATCTGCGCTGTGGTCTGCAGCAGCGAGAGATAGTCGTCCGAATTGACGTTGATCATGACGTCCTTGCCGGACTGCGGCCCTCCTTCCGGCTTCCGCACCTCGACCCTGATGCCGGGCATATCCGCGGTGAGCTTGCGGATGCGCTCGAGGATGACCTCTCCCCGCTCGCGCTGGCGGTACGGTTTCAGCACCACCGTGATCCGCCCGATATTGTCGACAGGGATGTCCTGGCTCGACGGATTACCGCCGGCATTGGCGTAGATGTAATCCACCCCGCGCAGCCCCTCGATGCGTTTCTCGACCGTCATGACAAGGTCGCGCTTCTCAGCCGATGAGAGGTTCCCGCGCGCGGACACGAGCACCGTCGCCTGCGTGGGATCGGTCTTCACGAAGAACTCGGTCCCGTTGTTGAACTTCACGAACAGCGACAACACGATGACCACGGCCGCGGCGGCGATGCCGACCATCTTGCCGGGATTGTGCGTGATCCAGTCGGCAAGATGTGCATACCAACCGGTCACCCCCGGGATGTCGCGCCAGTCACCTGTTTCGGAAGCCTCGATCGCCTTTTCGTGTTTCTCATTTCGCTCGGGCGCTTTGCCGAAAAATCCGCCAAGCACTGGCAGGAAGATCAGCGCCACCACCATCGAACTGGTGAGGACGATGATCAGCGTTTTTGGGAAAAAGCTCATGTACTCGCCGGCAATCCCCGGCCACAGCAGCATCGGCAGGAATGCGCCGACCATCGTGGCGGTTGAGCTGACAACTGGCCAGAACATCCGCCTTGCCGCTTCCGCAAAGGCGAGCTTCGGCGGGTGGCCTTCCGTCATCTTCCGGTCGGCGTATTCCACCACGATAATGGCGCCGTCTACGAGAATGCCGACCGCCAGTAGCATCGCGAACATGATCATGAAGTTCAGCGTGAAGCCGCCGCTCTTCAGCACCATGAAGCTCATGAGGAACGACGTCGGGATGGCTACCCCGACGAGCAGACCTGACCGCAAGCCCAAGGCCGCCACCACCACGATCATCACCAGGATGATGGCCAGGGTGATTGCGTCGGAAAGCGAACCCAACTGGTCTCGAATATCCGTCGATTGATCGCCAACGAAAGAGACGTGGACGCCGGCGGGGAAGTACTTCTGCGCCTGCGCGATCAGCTGGCGCACCGCCAGATTGTTCTGGATGACGTTGGCGCCGACACGCTTGGTCACATCGATCGCGATGGTGCGCTTGCCGTTGATGGTGGAATAGCTGGTCGCGTCGTAGAACGTGGGGCGGACCTGCGCCACATCTTTGAGTGTCACGGTGGCGTCCGCGGTCGCGCGGATCGGTAGGTCCAGCACATCTTGTGGTTTCTCGATGACGCCCGGCACTTTCACGGCGAAATTGCCATGCCCGGTGTCGATCGAGCCTGCCGCAATCAGTGTGTTGTTGTTTGTGATCGCGTTGAACATCTCTTGCTGGGTGATGCCGTAGGATTCCAGTTTCGCGGGATCGATGACGATCTCCAGCATCTCATCGCGCGTGCCGGAAAGCTGCGCGTCGAGCACGGTGGGAATGGTCTTCAGCTGATCGCTGAGGTCGCGCGCGAGATGGAAAAGTGTGCGTTCTGGCACATCGCCTGACAGCGCCACCGAAATGACAGGGAACAGGCTGGTGCTGATTTCCTCCACAACCGGCTGCTGGACGTCCGGCGGCAGCTCGGCGCGCGCGGTATCCACCTGCGCGCGCACATCCGCCAGCGCCCGGTCCTTGTTAAAGGAGACGTCGAATTGCATGATGATGACGCCGGCCCCCTGATAGGCGCGGCCCGTCATCTCCTTCAGCCCCTGGATGGAGCGAAGGTAGTTTTCCATCGGCTTCACCAGAAGCCGCTCGCTGTCTTCCGGGCTGATGCCCGGATAATAGACCTGCACCACGATGTAGGGGATTGGAATATCGGGATCGGATTCCTTCGGAATGGCGATAAACGCCGTCACGCCCGCCACGATAGTGACGATAAAGGCAGCGATAACCAGCCTGGTGTTTTTGACTGCCCAGTCGACGATTTTGGTCATGCGCGCGCTCCCGCGGTGACCGCCTTTACGCGGGAGCCTTCCGCGACAAACTCCTGCCCAACCGTGATGACGGTCGTTCCGCTGGCGAGACCCGTCACCCACATGCCTTCCGGTCCATCTGAAACGATTTTGACAGGCTTGAAGTGAACGATGGTATTTTCAACAGTGCGGACGCCCACCACGCCATTGTCGTTCAGCACGAGGATGCCCGGCGAGATCCTTATCGCTTCGACCTGCCTGACAGGAATATGTATATCGGCGCTCACGCCGTCGCGCAGCCGCGCATCGGAATTGGGAAGTTCGACTTCCACACGGAAGGTGCGGGTCGTCGGGTCGGCCTTCGTGGCAACGAAGTAGACCTTTCCTTCAACATTTTCTCCACTGACCAATGTGGCGCTAGCCGGCGCCCCAATCTTCAGTTTACCCACGTCCTGCTCTGAAACCGCTCCAACGGCGAGGAAAGGTTCCGGCGCGATCACCAGTTCGCATTTGTCTCCGACGCGCATGTAGTCGCCGACGTTGACATAACGATCGTCCACGAAGCCGCTGATCGGCGCGCGGACGCGTGTGTTTTCCAGTTCGATCTGCTGGGTGCGCTGCGCCGCCCTGGCTGCTTCCAGCGCGGCCATTGCCTGCTTCGCGCCGGTTGCCGACATGGCGCCTTGTTTCTGCAGATTGTCTGCGGCGTCCCATTCCTTCTGGCGTTCCGAGACCAAGGCCCTGGCCTGATCGAGTTTTGCGCCGCGATCATTGACCATCAATTCGCAGAGCACATCGCCGGCCTTGACGCGATCGCCCTTCTCGAAGTGGATTGCCTTGACGATACCGTCCACCTGCGCGCGCGTGTCGACCCAGTGCAAGGCCTGCGTGCGCCCGCGCACGGTCAATGTCGCATCGCGGGGGAAGGAAACGAGCGTCGCCACCTGCACGCGGGGAATATCGTTCGCCTTTGCGGCAGCATCGGGGGCAGCCTCCTGCTTGTGGCCGCCGAAAACCCCTGTGCCGATATAGAGGACGACCAGCGCGAAGATAATGATCGCCCAGCGGTAGCCGGAGTTCATGCGCCGCCAGAAGCTGGGTTGCACCCGGTCCCACCAGGCGCGAAGATTTGCCAGAATCCGTGCCATTGCCCCTTACTCCGCCGCCTGAAGTGTCTGCCCTTGGATTTCTGCGCGGCGCGTGCGCAGGAAATCCAGCATGTTCTCGTACATGGTGCGTCCCAGTTCATTTGCAAAGCGTTCACCCGCCCGGAGCGGCTCTGTCGCTTTCTGTTTGAGGTGCGCCAGCTTCGATTCGCTTTGCGCGATGTAACCGTCGATCAAAGACTCGACACGCGATTCCGGCAGCAGATCGGAGAACAGCATCGCGAACACGAACGGCGAGCGATGGCGGTCTTCCGGCAATGGCTTCATCAACGCGGCGACGAACGCCGTACGTCCCGCCGCGGTGACGGAATAGACCTTGCGATCGGGCCGCTTCTCCTGCGGTTCTTCACGCACGGAAACCAGGCCTTCGTCCGTCAGGCGGCTCAGTGCGGGGTAGATCGAGCCGAAGCTCGCCTCGACGAAATGCTGAAGGCCGCCGTCTTCAAAGACCTTCTTGATCTCGTACCCGGTCGCGTCCCCTCGGGTGAGTATCCCGAGGCAGATTGTTCGAACGTCCATCAGCCCCTAGCTCTATATTGGATCGATATAATTCGGCCCTATATAGATTGAGTTGAGGGCAGTTCAACAGGGACAGCATATCTCCAACCGCAAGGCAGCCCTGCGCGGATTGCGGGAATTCTGGAATACCAAGGGGCGCTGCTAGATCAGTTCCACCCTGTCGACCTCCACCCCCTTCATACCCTGCCGGGTAGAGTACCGAATCCGCTGGTCGGAGGCCAAACTGGAAATACCGGACCGCCGAAGTGCGCTGGCGTGAAGGTAGACGTCACCGCCGCCGGATTCCGGCATGACAAAGCCAAACCCCTTCTGCTCATTGAAAAATTTTACTCTGCCTTCCACCATGGGGCCGGAGGGGCCAGCATCGCGCCGGTCCGATGAGAAACGATCTCCTCCGCCGTAGCGCCCCCCGCCACCACCAAAGCGATCGCCCCCTCCGAAGCGATCTCCTCCGCCGAACCGGTCACCACCGCCAAAACGGTCGCCGCCGCCAAACCGGTCGCCGCCGCCAAACCGATCACGGCCCCCGAAGCGATCTCCGCCGCGGAACCTGTCCCCGCCGCCAAAACCGCCCCCGCGTGGGCGCGGTGGCGGTGCCGCCTCGGCGGTGCTGGTATCGACGCTATGAACGGAAACGACCTGGAGACCGCGCGGCGAGTCCTGAAGATCGCACACTACCGTAGAGCCGGGCGGCATGTCGGGTGTCCCAAGGCTTGCCAGGGCTGAGGCGTGGCAAAATGCATCGCCGCCGTTTTCAAGCGTGATGAAGCCATAGCCTTTGGTGGAGTTGAACCATTTGACCGTGCCCTTCGCCGAAGCCATAGCGAGGGGCTGGGAGCTGTTGCTGTCGAAACTTGCCATATTCCATGCGACCGGCTGGGTTGATTCATAAAGGGTGGCCGCCCCCCAGCGTGGACAGCCAACGGGAGACTATCATGCCTTCAGCTTCAGCCAAACCGCAACTCGAAAGACAAACTTGAGAAGCAATCGAATTGATCCTGCGAACCTGGCCGCCGAGGGTTGGTGAGGGGCATGCCTGGACCTTACCTGATCAGGCTACTTTCCATAGCGGTTGCAATCCCCGCCGGGTGCTTTGCGACGCTGTTGATTAGGCGCGAGGTGGCCCCCTTGCGGGTTCGGATGGCTCCGGTCCTCGCAACAAGCGTGCTGCTTGGATTGTGGGCGGCTCTCGTTATGCCGAACCTTCTTCTTCTGGCGATCACAATGGGGCTCGCTTGGGCTCTTCTGGTGCTCGGCAGCATCGATTTGCTGGCTTTCCGGTTGCCCGACGTTCTCACGCTTCCGCTTACGGCTGCGGGGTTGCTGATTGCGGTGAAGCTGCCGGACAACGATCCGGTTGCCCATTTCGCAGGAGCCGCCCTTGGCTTCGCAGCGCTTTATGGAATTGCTCTAGCCTATCGAGGCCTTCGCGGCCGCGAGGGCCTCGGATTGGGCGATGCCAAGCTTGCCGCGGCAGCGGGTGCCTGGTTGGGGTGGCGCCCCTTACCCGCCGTTCTGCTTATTGCGAGTACGGCTGCATTCATTGCGATTGGAATCGGTTTCGCGCGCCGCGGAAGGATCGTCTTAGCGGAAGAAATCGCCTTCGGCGCCCCTCTTTGCCTGGCGTTCTGGATTGTATGGATATTCTCGACCACCGGATTGTACGCGGGAATCGCGTTCTGATCAGTCCAGATAACGATACCAGACTGGATCGAGCGGATTGCCTGTAATCTCCACAATCCCGGAGCGCACGACATCCGCGCCCGCGCGCTTGGCTTCGACCCGAACGGTCAGGGTCCGCCCGATCAAGTAAGGCGGATGCGCTACGATGTCGGATTGGCGTTGGCCGGTCAGTTCTTGCTGGCGGCGGATCACGTCGGGCGAGGTCGGTCCGACTTCGCTTAAAGCTTCAAGGGCGAGAATTTGCGATGTGTTTTCGCTGAACCCCCCGCTTTCACCGAAAAAGACCGTCGCGGCGTGCGCCACTTGCGTATAGGTCGCATCGTCCATGCCTTTTAGCATTCGGAGTTCGCCCAGACTGTGGAAAGCTCCGTTGCGCGGCTTGTAGCCGGAAGAGGCATAATCGCGCTCCTCCGCGCCATTCATGCGCCGTTCGCTATCGGGGTCCAGCCAGTCTTCGTAACTGTCGACCAGTTGGGAAAGGCGGGAGCCCGACACCCCCGCTGTGGCGAACAACTGCTTGACCTGATCCTCATTGATGCCATTGATAGGCACCTTGCCGCGCTCATCTTCGACGGTCACAGTCAAGGCAATATCGTCGAACTTCAGACTGCGCGGCGTGCCGTCAATAGGCCATTGTTGGCGCTTGTCCTTTGTCCAGAGGCTCTCGGCGACAATGGCGAGGCCCGCGCTGCAGGCCGCGGTAAGTCTGGCGCGCTCGCTCTCTGCCTGAACTTCCGATATGATGCCGCGGTTCTCGGCAATAACTTCGAACGCGATATAACTGAAGGCCGCGATCCCCAGGATAGCAGCCAGCATGGCATACCCGCGGTCGCCGCTCATTGCCTGAAATCGGCGCTCGGCAGCGGCGCCGCCGCATGGATTTTTTCGCGCAGCTCGTCGGTAACAGTCTTCACGTCTTCCGCGTTGCGAATAACACGGGGTGTCAACAATACAATGAGCTCCGTGCGATCGTGTGTGTTATTGGTCGCGCCGAAAAGGAAGCCCAGAACCGGAATTTGATTCAGGTAGGGGATACCGGTCTTGTTCTGCGTGTTGTTGTCCCGGATCAACCCGCCAAGCGCGATCGTCTGTCCGTCCTTCACCGCAATCGAGCTTGCGATTTTCCGCTCTTGAATGGTCGGGGAATCGATGCCGGAGGTGGTGGTGCTGGAGACATCGCTGACCTCCTGGGAGATGTCGAGCAGCACAAGGCCGTTGTCGTTCACCCGCGGGGTGACGTTCAGGATCACGCCGGTGTTGACGTAATTCACCTCGTTGGTCACCGACGTAGCCGTCAGTTCTGACGTCACCTGGGCCTGGAGGACCGGAACGTTGTCGCCCACCTGCAGCGCGGCGGAATGATTGTTGATCACCAGCACCTTGGGAGCCGAAAGCACCTTGATTGTCGTCAAATTGGAGAGTTCGTTCAAAACGGCCTTGATGTTCTGATTGCCGCTGGAAATGAAATACGAGAATCCTGGAAAGACCTGAGTCAGCGCATCCCAACTGTTTCCTTGAGTGAGCGTTGCGGTGCCGCCGCTGCCGTTCAGCAGCCACTCCACGCCGTATTGCAGCTTGTCGGTCAGGGTCACTTCCGTGATCGCCGCTTCGATCAATACCTGCAGCGGCAGCACGTCCAGTTGCCGCAGAGCATCCTGGATAAGCCCGTATTGCCGTGGGGTGGAGTAGAAGACGAGGGAGTTGTTTCCATCGTCCGAAGTGATGCTGATGGGCATCACTTGGCCTGGCAGCATCAGCGTCTGGGAGACGATCGACGGGCCCTGCTGCCCACCCGGTCCATTTGCTTCCCCGGGTTGATTGGCCGATCCCTGCGCTCCGCCCGGCTGATATCCGCCCGCGCCCGGCTGAAAAGTCGAATTCTGCTGCAAACCGGGAGTGCCGGTTGTTCCCATCCCGCCCTGCAGGCCGGTCCCCGAGGTGGTGCCGCCATTCTGGAATCCAAAGGTGGGGCGGTAGCCGGCAACCGAACTTGCCTGTCCGGTGGCCGTCAAATTGGCCTGGGTGTTGGGAGATTGCTGGTTCGGCTGTCCGCCAAAAGCGCCAACGAGCACGGTCGCCAAATCCGAGGCCTTACCGTTCTGCACGTGATAGACGTACAGTTTGCGCTCGTTTTCTCCGCCTTCGCGATCGAGAATGGTCACCCATTTCCTTAGCTGTGCGAGGTATCGCGGCTGCGCCGAAATGGCGAGGATCCCGTTCAGCCGTTCGATCGGGATGAGTCGGACCAGCCCCGCGGTTGGAGAGTCCTTCGCGTTAACCATCGCGTCGAGTTCCGGCAGCAGCACGTGCATGTCGGTGCGGGTGGGCACAAGCAGCGCAAAGGACATGCCGCGCATCCAGTCCACGTCGAACTGACGTATCAGTTCGCGGATAGAGCGCCGCTCGCCCGCGGTGCCGGTGATAAGCAGGATGTTGCGCGACGTGTCTGCCGCCGCGATCGCCCCTTCCGGTACCAGCGGATCGAGTAGCTTCTTCAACTCCGTCGCGTTGACGAAGTGCAACTGAATGGCTTCATTGCCATATCCGGCGGCTGTGCTGGAAAGGAACTGAGGCTGCCGCTTGGCTTTCTCGAGGGCAACCACGGTGTAGACGTCGCCCTGCTTTTCCAGGGCAAGCTTGGCTGCCCGCAACGACTCCTCGAAAATGGGCAAGACATCGCTGCGCGAAACCGGTTCAGCGGTTTCCACCGTGACAGTGCCCTGCACCTGCGGATCGACGGCGTAGTTCAGGCCCAGAATGTCGCCGAGAATGGCCTTGGCCACTTCATGCACATCGGCGTTCGGGAAATTGAGGGTGACGTCGTTTGCCTGATTTGCTCCGCGCACCATCGTTCGCGGTCCGGCGGTGAATTGCTGCGTACCTGGATAGACCCGGGAAGCGGGCGGGTTGACTACCGGCGGCGCCTGAGGCGCGATCGGCTGCGGATTCTGGGCAAGCGCCACGCTTGCGAGGAACAGCGATGCGGCTGTCAGGCAAAAGAAGCGGATCATTGGTTTAGTTGTCATCGTCGTCATCGCTGCTGCTGTTGCTGGAACTGTCGTCGTCATCGTCGTCGTCGCTGCTCTTCTGGGCGGCCGACGTTGCGAGTTGCGGGTTGACCCCGTGACTGGGCGCTGCTGCGCTCACTGGAAGGCTGCGCCGCTCGCCATCGCGGTCGAAGACGAGCTGGACGCGATCGATGGAAACGACACGCCAGCCCTGCAGAATGGCATCCGGCTTTACCCGAAAGACACGGCCGGTCGCATCCCGCACCAGAGCGGCCGACACGTTGCCGGCCACCGCCGTGCCAAGCACCTCATACCCGTTCAGCGTGCCGGCCGTCTGGGCCTGCAACAGCACCGGTGCGCGGTCCGGTGCGAAGATCGGCCGCGCCAGCACGGCGGGATAATTCCGGACGCCTGGCGCTGCGGGCTCCGCGGCGCGCCGCGCGGCCAGAGGTGAATCCTCCGGCAGTTCGACTTGTGACGGCATGGCGATCTGCAAACCCGCGGCAATCAATAGCAACACCGTCGCCAGCGCCGGAAGAAGTTCCGGGCTACGCCGGCTGGCCAATCCGGACGGGAGCCGAAACCTCGATCCGGACATCCATCGGGGCAGCGTGCCCAGTCTTAGATGCGCGGTCGGCAGCGACCGAAAGGTATCCAACAACGACATAGGGTGCCTCGCTTTCGAGCCGCGCCAGGGTCTTATAGAGTTGAGCGATCGTAAGCTGCAGGTCGGCCCGAACCTTGACCCAGCCTTCTGGCGCATCGCCCTGAATTTCGGAAATCGTCTGCACCACGCCGCCTTCTTCATTCATCATGCGGTTGATGCGCTGTTTGAGAAGTTCCGCCGCAAGCGGCTCCGTCGGAGCCACCATGGCATATTGCGCAGCACTGGCCTTCTGCTCGACCGATTGCGTGCGCCACACCGGAATTCCAGCGAGCACGCGCTGGTTGCGGACATAGGTTTCCCGCAAATCGCCGCGCTCGATTGCGCGCGCTGTCATTCCGCCGAGCAGCGGCAGGATGGCGCCGAGCACCACAATGGCGGCGAGCACAAAGAGAATGCCAAGGGCAATCAGCCGACGCTCGCGCTGTGCAAGGGGTCTCATCGCGCGCGCTCCGCTTCACGATCGGCCGCCAATTCAAAATTTCCGCTCCCTGCCATAGCCGCGCGCGGATCGGAGGTGAGGGACCGCGCGTTGCGCAGCACCGGAGAGGATTCCAGCGACGCCAGGAGATTAGGCGCGTCCTTGCGGAACCCTCGGATGTGCACCGTTTTGCCGTTCCATTCGAAACGCTCGACCCATGTGCCGTCTGGCATCGCCTGGGTCACCGCTTCAAGGACCGGCAACGGGGCCTCCTGTTTCATTTGCTTGAGCAAACTGGCGCGCCGAGCTGCCTCCTTTTGCACCTTATCGCGCAGCCGCATCGCCACGGTGACCGGGGCCTGCTGCGATTCCACCGCTTCGCGCAGCTGCGCGGTGGTGCTGGAGTCGCGGTAATTCAGCATGAACAGGTTGAAGGCCATCAGAACGCCGGCGGCGGCCCACCAGTAGGTAGAGCGCCGGCGCGCTCCTGTTCCGCCTTCCATGTCGCGCATTGCGGTCAGGAAGTTGAGGCTTGCGCCCTGGCCCGAGGCGGAGGCAACGCCTACCGCTGCGGGTTCGAAACCGAAACTCCTCGCGCGCTCCAGCACCCGAATTGCGATGCTGCGCGGCACCACGCCTAACAGGAGTCTTTGCCGGCCGTTTGTGTCGTCCCGCGCCGTCACTTCGGTGTCGAAGAGCACCTGCTCGGACCGGAAGGGTGTCAGCCGGTCGATATCGAGCGCGACCATCCGCTTGAGATCGCTGGTGGGCAGGATGGGCAGCTCGATCTCCCGGATCAGCACCTGATCCTGAGGGAGTGCCACTTTCACGGAGCCGCGAGGCTTTTCGGAAAGCCGCTCGCCCGTCTCCGCCTTGCGATAAACAACACCGCCCTCGTTCAACTCGGCAACGGCGAAACTGCGCCGCAACAGGCGGTCGCGCCAGGCCGGCGGCACCATGCCCATCAGTTCATCCACCCACCAGCGAAAGCCGTGCAGCAGCCACTGGAAAATGGCTTCGTGATCGGTGTTGAGCAGATCCTTAAAGTTCACAGCCAGCTCACGTTTGCGGGCGCACGACTGCGCGGCCGCGGCATGATTTTGTCGTCACCATCAGCACGCACATCGAATCCACGGTCGGGAACGGCTTGACGAGCAGTTCCGGCCAGACGCGCGGATCTTGCGGCGCGAAATGAACCCGAATGCGGATCAGTTGCGGCGGCCCAGGCCGCTGCTGCCACACGTACCGCCATTGAGGCTGGTTATCGGGCGGGGCGACACCGAAATAGGCAATATCGATCCCCTGCACATTATGCAACAGGACCAGGTTTTCGCTTGGGGTATTCGGATCCGCGGCCGTGTCGAAGCCGGAAGACAGAACCAGGTCGCCGTTTGGGGCGACCGCCAGCAGGTATCGCCGGGTTTCCCCCGGCGCCTGCACGTCGCGGGGCGTGGCCAGAAACACAAACTTGTCGCTGGTGCCGTCCATGTCGGCATAAGAGGGGATTTTGTCATAGCGGGTGGCTGGAAAGATGTGCTCCAGCCGATCGCGAAGCACGAGCTGCGCCCCGGCGATGATGTCCCCCATGTTGTTCGAGGCATCGAGGTGATCCCAGACGCGCTGCGCCACGCCAAGTCCTGACAGCATGACCGCACTCGTCAACCCGACGATGACGAGCGTCGCGAGCATCTCGACAAGTGCGTAGCCTCCCTCACGCCGCATGATTCAGCTTGCCTTTCCCAGAGCCAGCGTGGTGATCGAGGTGAGCGGCGCGCCCTTTGCATTGCGTACCGATGCCGTCACCCGCCAGACTTGGCCCGCATTGCTGGCCGGCAGATTGGCGCTATACGGCTCGACGGTAACCCGCCATGGCAGTCCCAAATCCACCCCGCTCGTGATACCGGGCTGAACAGGGATGATCGGGCCCACTGCGGCGAGTTCCGACTGCGCGATCAAAGTCGCGAAGCGCCTCTCTTCCGCCATTCGGTTGCGCGCAGCGCTATCGGTGATCGCCCGATACATGGTGCCCAAGGTAAGCGCCACGATCGCTGAACCGATCAGCGCCTCGACCAGCGCGGAGCCCCGCTCGCCACGCATTATCGTCCGCCCGCCTTGATTGCGCCCGTCGTGGTGTCGATGGCGATCGGGATTCGGCGCGCGCCCGCTGCGATCGATATACTGGCCGGGATCAGAGAGCCGTCCGGGAGAAACGAAACGGGAGCCGACATGCTCAGAACGGTCGTTTCCGGAAGGTGACGTGTGCCACCAATCCAGTCGTAACCGCGCCCGCCTGGTAGCGGCTTTACCGTCACGGCAGCGCCAGTGCGCAGCGCAGTCGCGCGTGCGACCCGCAGGTCCGCCTGCAGCACCGCAGCAGACTGGCGCAACGACAGCAGATCGAGCGAAGCGCCGATGTTGGGCGCCATCAGGCCTGCGATCAGCGCCATGATGGCGATGACCACCAACGCCTCCAGCAGCGTCACGCCGGCTTCCGGATTACCAGCTGCCGACATCCGCGGCCTCGCCGGTGCCGCCCGGCTGCTTGTCCGAACCCAGACTGAACACGTCCACCTCTCCATGCTGTCCCGGCACATGGTATTGGTACGGTTCGCCCCATGGATCCATCAGGGCGCTATCCTTTTTCAGATACGGACCATTCCAGCCATTCGCGGTCGGGGGTGCCACGACCAGCGATTTGAGGCCTTCCTGCGGGTTTGGATACCGGCCGACATCGAGGCGGTAGAGCTCCAGCGCCGCGACGACATTTTGAATCTGCACTTTTGCCGTTTGCGTTCGAGAGGTGCCGAGATACTTGATCACCTGCGGCGCAATGATGGCCGCCAGCAATCCAAGGATCGCGAGCACGACAAGCAGCTCGAGGAGCGTAAAGCCGGCGTCGCCCTGCCGGCGGGGGGTCAGTTCTTTGATCATCATGGTCCCAGCGCCAAATCGTTAAAGCCCAAAATCGCAGACATGATCGAAGCGATTACCGTCGCCACGACCCCGCCCATCAGGACGGTGATCGCAGGTGTCATGAACGAGATCATTCGCTGAATGGCCGTGCGCACGTCGCGGTCCAGCACGTCGGCCAGGCGATTGAGCATGAGTCCCAGCTGGGCTGTCTCCTCGCCCGTGCGCAGGAAGCTCAACGCCATCGGTGGAAAAAGGCCGGTTGCTGCGAGGGGGGCGGAAAGTCCGCCGCCCTGCTTCAGCCCACGCGAAACCTTGTCAATCGCTTCCGACATATGGACGTTTGCAATCGAGCGCTGGGCGATGCCGAGCGCGGTCGGCAGGGCAACGCCGCCGTCCAGCAGACTGCCCAGCGTGCGCGCGAAGCGTGCCGTTTCTGCGTTGCGGATAACCGTGCCCAGCGCGGGTACTTCAAGCAGGCGGCGGTGAAACGCGCGTCGAACATGCGGCCGCTTAAGCCAGCGGTGGAGCATGGCAATGCCGATTCCGAGCACTAGAAGTCCCAGCAAGCCATACGAGCGCACCACATGGCTCGCACCGAGTATGATCTTTGTCATTGTCGGCAGCTTGGCACCCGCGTCGGAGAACAGATCCTCGAATTGCGGCACCACAAACAGCAGCATGACCAGAATCACGCCGGTGGCGACTGTTAGCAGCAACGCCGGATAAATCAGCGAAGAGACAATGGTCTGGCGCAGCGCTTCGGCGCGATCCAGAGTCTCCGCTAGGCGTTGGAGGCTCTCGTCCAGTTTGCCGCTGGCTTCGCCGGCTTCCGCCATCGCCGAAGCCATCGGCGGAAAGGCGCCATCCGAGTCCATCATGGCGCGGGACAAGGCCGTGCCGTGACGGACCTTGTCACGCAGCTTGGCAAAAACGCCTTTCAGCGCCGGCGGCCGGGTGATGTTCTCGACGCATACCTGGAGCGCGCGGTCGAGCGACAAACCGGCATTCAACAGCACCGCGAGCTCGCCTAGCGCATTGGCGATGCCACGACGCATCGCGGTATTGGTGCGGACTTTCGTTTCCTTCGCGGCGGCCTTACCCGCGGTCTCGACCGCTTCGATGGGCATGAGCCCAAGCCGCTTCAGCCGCTCCAGCGCTTCGGCGCGGGAGTTGCCTTCCAGCATGCCGGTGCGCAGCTGTCCTGTGGCCGTGGCCGCCCGATATTTGTAGGTCGCCATCCGTTAAACTTCGCGCGTGGCGCGAAGCACCTCTTCAATAGTGGTGAGGCCCGCCTGTGCTTTTGCCAAGCCGTCGCTGAACATCGTGCGCATACCGCGCGTGACCGCCACCCGCTGGATTTCGCGCGCTTCGGACCGGGAGAGCACGAGACGCGTGATCTCGTCATTGATCGGGAGAAGTTCAGTGACGCAAAGGCGACCACGGAACCCGGTGCGATCGCATGCGTCGCAGCCTGTCGGGCGAAACAGCCGCTCAATGGCGCGGCCCGCCAAATCGGCCGACCAGACGCGCAAGGCGGCCTCGGATGGGGTGTACTCCTCTCGGCAATGCGGGCACAATCGCCGCACCAGCCGCTGAGCCAGCACCGCATTCAACGTCGAGGTGATCAGGAAGGGTTCCACCCCCATGTCGAGAAGGCGCGTGACCGTGCTGGCCGCATCGTTGGTGTGCAGTGTTGAAAGAATGGTGTGCCCGGTGAGCGCCGACTGCACGGCCACTTCGGCAGTTTCCAGATCGCGGATTTCGCCCACCATCATCACATCCGGATCCTGGCGCAGGAACGATCGGAGCGCGGCCGCGAACGTAAGCCCGATCTGGGGTTTCACCTGCGTCTGGTTGATGCCGGCCAAACGGTATTCGATCGGGTCTTCGATGGTGAGGATTTTGCGATCTGGCGAATTCAGCGTGGCCAGAGAGGCATAAAGAGTGGTTGTTTTGCCGCTTCCTGTGGGGCCGGTGACCAGCACGATACCGTGCGGCTGCCGGATGGCGTGCAGATAGTCTTCAAGCACATCCTCGTCGAACCCGAGCGCCTTGAAGTCCAGCGACAGCTTGGAACGATCGAGGATGCGCAGCACCACCGTCTCGCCATGAATAGTAGGAGAGGTCGCGACGCGGAGATCGATCTCATGCCCGCGCACCGCGATGCGGAGACGGCCGTCCTGGGGAAGACGCCGCTCCGCAATATCGAGGCCGCTCATCACCTTGATGCGAGAAACCAATGCCGATTTCAGGTGCACGGGCAGGGTTTCAATCTCTTTGAGCGCGCCATCGACGCGAAAGCGCACCTTCACGGCGTCGTCGGTGGGTTCGATGTGAATGTCGGAGGCGCGCGATTCCGAAGCGCGGGTGATAAGCCCGTTGACCAGGCGAACGACCGGCGCATCGCTCGCGAGATCCTTCAGGCGCTCGACGTCGGCCTCGTCGGCTTCGCTGGAATCCTCTCCCTCGCCGTGCTGCTCGCTGGCGTAGAGGCGCTCCAGCGCAGCTTCCACGTCACTGGTACGACCGACGGCAGGGATTACGTGGCGTTCCGTCGCGAAGCGCAGTGCCTGCAGAGGGTAGGGATCGAGCGGGTCGGTCAGGGCGACCCGAATTTCCGAGTCCGTCGCAGCCAGCGGCACGGCCTTCACATCGCGCAAGAATCGCGGGGAGATCAGGTCGGCGGCCACGGGCTCCTGCGGAAAATCATCGGTGGTGGCCACTGGATAGCCCGTGAGATCGGCGATGGTCTGGGCAAGAACCTGCTCGGAGACCAAGCCCAACCGGGTAAGAACCGCGTCCAGCCGCTCGCCCGTTTCCTCCTGCACAAGCTTGGCGCGCGCGAAGGTTTCAGGTGCCACAAGGCCCCGATCGAGGACGAGTTGATCCAATCTGGGTTGCGTATCCATGTTGAGATCAGGCCCGGCACCACCGTTTAGTGCCATTTGGCACCTTATTCAGTGAGCTTAAGTCGGGAAGATTGCCCTTATCTGTCTACCACATTAACATAACATTACAAGCCACGAGAAAACAAAGGGGCCGCAGCTGAGCCGCGGCCCCCAGAAGTCAGCTTCCGTCTGGCGTCAGTTCACCGTGATATTGGTCGGCGCGGAAGCGATGCCGTTCACAACCACCTGGATCGTGCTGGCACCCGTAGCACAGCTATTCGGCACGTCGAACTTGGTCGAACCCGCCTGTCCTGGCGCGGAGAGACCCATGCTCGAGTGATCGTGTGTCTTGGCGTAGCACACGTCCTTAGTACCGGTGTTGGTGATACGCACCAACGGATAGTTGGTGGATGACTGGGCGTCATCGCCGTAGTAGCCGCCGAAAGTGAACCCGTTGAACTGGGTTCCTTGCACCACATTGTTGGTGCTGCCGCGGGTGACCGAGGCCGGGGCGCTGGTGATCGTCGGCAGCCACGCGGCATTTGGGCCGCCATGGGGCTTATAGATCTCGATATCGCCCACGTCGCTCGGCCAGAACACTTCGCCGGTTGGCAGCACAAGCATGCGCCCTTCATAGGAGGACTGGTTGGGTGCGCTGGCAGGCTCGTTCACTTGAACAATCTGCTGCTTGCTCGGGCTCTTCACCTTGATTTCGAAGAAGTGCGAGGGCGGGTTGAAGACGCCCGGACTGACCTGCGCAAGTATACGACCGTTCGGCAGCACGGCTGCCGGGCCGTCGGCAGAGTCGCCGCTCGGGAAGTGCTTGGCAGCGGTCCACTTGTTCGTGGCCGGATTGTAGACATCGTTGTTCACGGTGGCGCCGACCTGGAACATATAGCCGTTCGGCAGCATCGGGCCGGGTCCGATTTCATGCGAACCCGCGTCTACAAGCGAATCCGCCGTCTTGCCGATCGTGGTCCATTTGCCGGTGCTGGGGTCATATTGCTCGACGTCGTTGAAGCCTGAGGCGAGGTCACGGTTGCAATCGACCGTGATGATCGTCTGGTCTGGCAACATCGTCCAGCCTTCCTCGTCGTTCGAGTCGGCCTTGCCTGAACCGGTCGTGGTCCAGGTGATGTTGTTGCCACTGATGCTCGCCAGCGCGGATTGGGTACTGCAGCAGTTCGCCTGCATATACGTCCCATTGGTGAGCACGACGCTCTGGGCGTCGCCGATTGTCGACCAGCCCGCGGGAGGTGTGACGGCGGTCCATGCATCCTTTGCCGGATCGTAGAAGGCGCCGAGGTTGGTCCAGACGCCCTGGCAACTGTTGTACTCGCCGCCTTCGACAACCAGCCGGCCGTCCGCCAGGACCTGAGAGGAGAAGTACAAGGGCTTGTAGCTGGACGGCATGGAAGCCGTTTTTTTCCAGGTGCCGTTGACGTAGCTGCCCTTCTTGTTGGGCGTGAGCTTGTACCAATCGCTGGTGCAGCCGTCGTGCATCATCACGTTACCGTCGGTCAGGAGCACCGCCGAATCGGGAAAGGAGGTTCCCGGAAAGCCCGCCTTGACGGGGGTCCAGGTGCCGGAGGTGATGCCGCCCGGCGAATGGGCCGGCGCATGGAACTGACCCTGGTGAGGACCGACATACGGACCACGTTCCCAGGGAAGCGGCGTGTGATGGCGCGCGAAGGCGCCCGTTGAAACGAGCGTCGCCGCCGCGATCGCGATGACGGACGCAGTAGAAAGACGAATAGCTGGCATGTTCACCCTCTTCTTGGTCGGCCGGGATCGGAAGAGAAGGTGCGCTGCCCAGCCATCAGCACCCCACCGGAAAGGCGGCGCGGACATTACATGCTGGATAGAGGAGGCGCTACAGTTTTATCCGAAAAATCTCTGCGACAACATCTTCATGCGCGGTGATGCAGGGTGCCGCAACAAAGTGGCTTATCCGTGATTGCCAGCCCGCTCACGCATCTGTGAAACGGTCTGGATGACTCTATCAAGCGTTGCGCTGAGCCTTGTCCGTTTCGTTGGCGCTCCGGATTTCTGCACGGATGCGCTCCCAATCCGCATCGCCCAAATCGGTGAGCGAGGCGAAATTCCCGCCTGAGGCCAGGTGCATTGCCCCGTCGATGGCAATGGTCTGCCCTGTCAGGTAATCGCAGCCGTCGGCCATGAGGAACACGGCCAGATTGGCGAGTTCGCTCATCTGGCCCACGCGCCCCATGGGAATGCGACGGTCATCTTCCCCCCGCGCGGCCGATTGCGGCGAGAGCCGCTCCCAAGCCCCTTTTGTCGGGAACGGGCCCGGGGCGATCGCGTTCAGCCGTATTCCGTGGCGGGCCCACTCGGAAGCCAGGGATTTGGTCATGATATTGATGCCGGCCTTCGACATGGCTGAGGGTACGGTGAACGGCCCGCCATTCCAGATCCAGGTCGCAAGAATGGAGATGACACTGGCGCCCGTGCCCTCGGCGATCCAGCGCTTTCCGCAGGCGAGCGTCACATAAAAGGTGCCGCGGAAGACAATGTCGCTGATGGCGTTGAAAGCGCGCGGGCTGAGGTCCTCGGTGCGGCTGATGAAATTGCCGGCCGCATTGTTCACCAATCCGGTCAGCGGGCCGCCATCGTTCCAGATTTTCTCGATAAGGGAATCGACGGATTCCGGCACGCGAATATCACAGGCAACGCCGGTGACTTTGGCGCCGGTGGTGTCCGAGATTCGCTTTGCCGTGTCTTGCACCACAGTGCCGCGGCGGCCGCAGACGTAGACAGTGGCGCCGAGCTGCGCGTAGGCATCTGCCATGACTTCGCCGAGTCCGGTGCCGCCGCCGGTAACCAGAATGCGTTTGCCAGCCAGAAGTGCGTCTTTGAACATGAACGGCATCAGCTGGCCCACCGTCGGTGAAGGCTGGCGATGACATACTGGAGCCTCGTACGGTTCTCCCAATCCATCTTGAGTCCTTCGAGCGCGTGAATCTCGTTCAGCTGCCACAAAAGCTCGCGTTCGATCTGGTCTGAGATCACGCTTTCGATGAAGGTGATTAGGACCAGCCGCTCTCCCTTCGTAACCGGGACCACTTCGTGCAGCGTGGTCGAGGGATAGACCACCATCGAGCCGGGCTCGCCCTTTATGGACACCTTTTCACTGCCGAGATGAATGTTGAGCTCGCCGCCTTCATACGTCGAGGGATCCGCAATCCAGAGCGTACCCGAGACGTCCGATCGCAGCGGCGCATTCGGCAGCGGAATGAAGGGGGCGTCGGCATGCGTTCCGTACTTCATTCCAGGCTCATAGCGGGCGAGCAGCGGCGAGGCGATGCGCTTGGGGAAAACGAAGCTCCGGATCTCCTCGTTCCGCGCAATGGCCGCGCCTGCGATGTTCGAAGCACGCACCCCCTCGGGCTGCGTGGTGTCCATCTGCAGGTTGTCTTTTGCCAGATTGTGCGGGTTGGAGGCGCGGCCTTCTACAAACCGCACCGATTTGGCGATGGCGCGGATCTGCTCGATCTCACTAGGTGTGAGCACATTCTTCACAAGCAGAAACATGTCAGCCCTTCTTCCCCAGCCGTCATTCTAGCTCACTTCCCGCGAATGCCGCGAGAGACCTGCAGCCCCAGCAGCCTGCCTGCCCGGATCATTTTGTCATCCAGGCTGTAGATTGCCTGCGCGTTGTTGTTCTTGGCGATAGCCAGGTGCAGCGCATCGCCGGCGCGCAAGCCGGTTTCGTATTGCTGAAGATATTGGCGCGCCAGTTCGCAATCGGCTACGCCAACAGGGAAAAGCAAAAAGCCCGGGGAAATCTTCGATTCGAAATCGGCAATCGCAATGGCCGCTTCATCCGGCGTCAAAGTTTTCATTCGGACGTCCCGTGCGGCTCCTGAGCAAAACTCCACGCGAGCCCAGTGGCTTGTCGACAGATGCGATTTGTCCTGGCGCTGTAAAAATTTTATGACATCGTGTGTCGTGGACTCCCGCCGGACGAGAGGCATCAAGAAGCTGGTGTCGAAATAGGAACTCAATATCGCTCTTCATCGCGCATTTTGCGCAGCAGCTTGGCGCTTGAGCCTTTCCAGGGAGGGAGTTTCTTCCGGGTCTCGGCCAAGCCTTCAAAGTCTATCGGCTTCCTGGGCTGTTCGACAGGGGCTACGCGTGCGACCGCCCGGCCATGACGCGTGATGACGATTTCCTCGCCGGACTCCACTTTGTCGATCAGCTGGCTCAGATGGGCCTTGGCCTCGGCGAGGCTGACGGTTTCCATTCGCGCTCCATTCTGGTCTGAATTCTGGTCATAAATAGCACGTCGCGGGCAGTCTGACCAGCGCGCAATTTTTCGCTAGTCTAGCGCGATATGAACTTTTCTGTCTCACAGCAACCGACCGGTGCGCCGTCGGCGTTGCCGGCGCGGTTTGCCGAGTGGTTCGCCGCACGGGGATGGAGTCCTCGCGCGCATCAACTCAAGCTGCTGGAGCATGCGCGGGCAGGGGAGTCCGTCCTGCTGGTGGCGCCCACCGGCGGCGGCAAAACGCTGGCAGGATTCCTGCCGAGCCTGATCGAGCTTTCCGAAACACCGAAGCGGGCGCGGGCCCGCGCGCTGCACACTCTATATATCTCGCCGCTGAAGGCGCTGGCGGTGGACGTCGCCCGCAATCTCGAAATGCCGGTAGCGGAAATGGGTTTCGACATCCGCATCGAAACGCGCACCGGCGACACGCCCGCCTCGCGTCGTCAGCGACAGAAATACGCCCCACCGGACATCCTGCTCACCACGCCGGAGCAGTTCTCGCTGCTGCTGTCGCATCGCGACGCGGAGCGCATGTTAGCGCGCGTGAAGACGGTGGTGCTCGACGAGCTGCACGCCATGATCAACACCAAGCGCGGCGAATTGCTGGCGCTGGGACTGGCGCGGCTACAAAGCTTCGCACCGACAAATCGCCGCATTGGGCTCTCCGCAACTGTAGCCGATCCGGCGCCCTTGCAGCGCTACCTCACGTCGCAGCCGCCGATCGGCGAAGCGAAGTCGGCACTGGTGATCGGGCAGGCCGGCGCCAAGCCGGACATCGAAGTGATCGCTTCGGAATCCTATGTGCCCTGGGCGGGCCACATGGCCTACCACGCCATGCCGGAGGTGATGGCGGCGATCCGCGCCTCCACCACCGCGCTCGTTTTCGTCAACACGCGCGCGCAGGCCGAGCGACTCTTCCAGGCGCTGTGGCGCATTAACGAAGACAATCTCGCCATCGCCCTGCATCACGGCAGCCTCGCGCCGGAGCAGCGCCGCAAGGTGGAAGCAGCGATGGCGCGTGGGCGTTTGCGCGCCGTGGTCTGCACATCCACGCTCGATCTCGGCATCGACTGGGGCGCCGTGGACAAGGTCATCTGCATCGGCGCGCCGAAAGGGGCCGCGCGCCTGGTACAGCGCATTGGCCGCGCCAATCACCGGCTGGACGATCCCTCGCAGGCCATTCTCGTCCCGGCCAACCGCTTCGAAGTGCTGGAATGCGAAGCAGCGCGGGATGCCGTGCTGGCGGGCGAGCTGGATGGCGATCCGCCGCGCCGCGGCGGCCTGGATGTGCTGGCGCAGCACGTGCTCGGCATGGCGTGCTCGGCGCCATTCGATGCCGACGCGCTCTTCCGCGAAGTGAAGACCGCCTCGCCCTATCGCGCGCTGACCCGCGACACCTTCGATCGCGTGGTGGATTTCGTTGCCACCGGCGGCTACGCGCTGAAGCGCTACGACCGCTACGCCAAGCTGCGCCGGATGAGCGACGGCAAGTGGCGCATCTCGCATCCGCGCATCGCCCAGCAATACCGGTTGAACGCCGGCGTCATCGTCGAAGAGCCGATGCTGGACATCAAGCTGCTGGGCAAAGGACGGCCTGTCGGGGGGACGGGGCGCGTGCTCGGCCACATGGAAGAGTATTTTCTGGAGCAGCTGGCGCCCGGGGATACCTTCGTGTTCTCCGGCAACGTGCTGCGCTTCGAAGGCATCCGGGAGAACGCAGCCTACGTCACGCGCACGCAGGATCCGGAAGCCGAAGTGCCGTCCTACAATGGCGGCAAGTTTCCGCTCTCGACATTTCTCGCCCGCCGGGTGCGGGAGATGCTGGCGAATCCGAAGACGTGGGGATCGCTTCCGGAACCGGTCGGCGAATGGCTGAAGATTCAGGAATGGCGGTCGATCATTCCCTCACCCAACCAGCTGCTGGTGGAAACCTTCCCGCGCGGCTCACGGCATTACCTCGTCTGCTATCCCTTTGAAGGACGTCTGGCGCATCAAACACTGGGCATGCTGCTGACGCGGCGCCTGGAGCGCTTGCGCCTGCGGCCGCTCGGCTTCTCCGCCAACGAATACGCGCTCGCCATCTGGAGCTTGCGCGACATGGGCGGCGCGAACATGGACAAGCTGTTCGATGAGGACATGCTGGGCGACGATCTAGATGCGTGGCTTGCGGAATCCGCGCTTTACAAGCGCACCTTCCGCAACTGCGCCATCATTTCCGGCCTCATCCAGCGGCGCGGGCTGAACGAGAAGAAGACGGGACGACAGGTCACATTCTCCTCCGACCTTATCTATGACGTTTTGCGCGAGCATGAGCCGGACCACATCCTGCTGCGCGCAACCTATGAAGATGCCGGGCACGGGCTGCTGGATATCGCGCGGTTGTCGGAAGCGCTGCGCCGGGTGAAGGGGCGAATCGTTGTAAAGCAGCTGGATCGTGTGTCTCCGCTGGCGGTTCCGGCGCTCTTGGAGATCGCGAAGGAAATGGTGGCCGGCGAAGCGCACGAGGATATTCTGCGCGAAGCAGAAGAGGCGTTGATCGAAGAGGCAATGCGGGTTGAGCCAAGCAAGCGATTCCCCTTGCCCACACAGGGGGAGAGGGGCCAGGGGTGAGGGGGCTATGCGGAGAAACGTTACGCTGCGCCAGGAGCAAATATCTCAACTCTCGGTCCCGCTCTTCTCGTGCGCTACCGTTCACCCTGGAGCAGTAGGAACGTCAGACCAAGCGATTTCCATAGCGCAGCAAACGTGTCGGGAGCTAATCGATCGGCCGCATTTGTCGGGTCACTGGCATGCACGATACCAGAATATCAATTGGTTCGTTTGGCACGACCCGGACTATGCATTGGAAGTCACCATCGATACTCAAACCGGTAACGTGATGAATCCCGGATGCTTGGTAAACCCGCGTGACGGTGTGCAGGTCGGAGACTAAAGCCCCCTCACCCTGTATCCCTCTCCCCCAGAGGGGGAGAGGGAATGATAGGAGTACGTGTGTCGAGTGATTTGCACATCGAGCTGAACGGCGAGGCGTTGTACCTCCATCCTTCAGGCGCCTTGTGGTGGGCGGCGGAGCGGACCTTGGTGTTCGCCGATCTGCATTTCGAGAAGGGCTCGTCGTTCGCGCGCGGCGGACAATTGCTGCCGCCTTACGACACGCGCTCCACGCTCGCGCGTATCGGAGCCCTAGCGCGGCATTACGCGCCCGAACGCATCATCGCGCTGGGCGATTCCTTCCACGATGGCGACGCCGCCAACCGCCTCGACCAAAACGAACGCGCGGTGCTGCGCGAACTCGGCGACACCGCGGAATGGATCTGGATCGAAGGCAACCACGATCCGCATCCGCCCACCTGGCTCGGCGGCTTTGTGACATCCGAAATCGCCATCGGCGGACTGACCTTCCGTCATCTGCCGTCAGCGCATCCCGCGCCGGGGGAAATCGCCGGCCATCTTCATCCTTGCGCAAAGGTGACGCGGCGCGGACGCAGCATTCGCGCGCGCTGCTTCGCCTCCGATGGCCATCGCATGGTGCTGCCCGCCTTCGGAGCCTACACCGGCGGTCTCGACGTCCGCGAGCGCCCGCTTCGCTCGCTCTTCGCCGACAAGTTCCTCGCTTACGTGCTCGGCTCCGCTCGGGTGTACGCCGTCGCCGCCTAGGCGGGCCGCCGAAAGAGAAACGACGAGCCCCAGCCAAGCAGCATGGCAATCACCACGGTGCAAAGCCCATAGGCCAGCGGCCGGTCGTGCGCAAAATTGTAAAGCCTCCGCTCCAATCCAATCTGATCCACAAAGAATGGCGTGCTTTGCGCGCTGGCGATGGCGCCGTCGCGGAAGAGATAGACCTGCACGGTGTACTCGCCGCGCGGCGCGCTTGCCGGAATCGGCACATGCACGCGGAACAGCGAGTAGCTGAGGAATTCCACCCTCGCCGGTTCTTCTGTGTAGAGCTTTTGCCGCGCGCGGATCCGGATGGCGGCCTCGCGAAACGGCTCACCCTTCTTCGCCAAGCGTGTGCTCTCCCGTTCTGGTGCAACCTGGGCAAGCCCCAGCTGATACTGGCGGAGAAGGTCGGGAGCGGCGAGTTTCGCGAGCGGGCGCGTGCTCGCCACGTAGTAGTAACCCGGCATGCCGTAGAGCGCGACTCGGTCGCGATTGAGCCAGATGCCGGCGACCCGGACCTTACGGCGCACGGTGAAATCGGCATCCGGCCCGCGCACCACCACGACCACATCTCTGGCCGTGGCTGTCGGAATTGCTTCCGCGGATTCGATCGCGCCGAACACCACCATGTCGGTGCCGACGTAATTGGAGGTGATCTGGATCTGGTCCTGTGAAAGGCCGGAAACGAGGTCCTCGGCGGAGGCAGGCTCGCGGAGCAGCGATACTGCAATTGCGACAAGAAACGCGCGCCTCATGGCGTACCCAGAGTCAGCGCGTAGAGCTCCCGCGGGGTGGCAACGAGTCCGTAGAGCAACCGCAATCCCACCGCGAGCACCAGCACGGCCAGCATGAGCCGCAGCCATTCCCCCTGCAGGCGTGCCGCCAGCCGAACGCCGGCCTGCGCACCCACCACGCCCCCGAGAATCAGAAACAACGCCAGCATGATGTCGACGGCATAGTTGCTGACCGCCTGCAGAATTGTCGTCGTTGCCGTCACAACGACAATCTGAGCCAGCGAGGTGCCCACAACGACACTCGTTGGCATTCGCAGCAGGTAGATCATGGCCGGCACGATGATGAAGCCGCCGCCCACGCCAAGAATGGAGGACAAAACGCCAACGATGATGCCCAACACCAGCGGCGGTATGGCGCTGATGTAAAGCCGGGACGTGTAGAAACGCATCTTAAGGGGCAGCGCGTGAATCCAATGGTGACGTTCGGCTGGCGGCCGCGGGGTGCTGGATTTGGCCGCGCGCAACGTGCGCCAGCTTTCATTCAGCATCAGGGAGCCGATGGTGCCAAGCAGCACGACGTAACCGGCCGCCACCACAAGCTCTGCCTGGCCAAGCCTCCGCAGAATCGCCAGCAGCTGCACGCCAAGAACGCTGCCGCCGATGCCGCCGGCCAGCATGACGCCGGCCATGCGAAAATCGATCACCCGCCGCTTCCATTGCGCGATGGCGCCGGCCATCGAGGAGGCCGTGAGGTGGCTGGCCGTGGTGGCCACGGCCACTTCCGCCGGCACGCCATAAAAAATCAGCAGCGGCGTCAGCAGAAAGCCGCCGCCGACGCCAAACATTCCGGACAGCAGCCCCACACCCGCGCCCATGGCGATCAGCGCGAGCCAGTGAACGCTCATCTCCGCAATGGGCAGGTAGATTTCCATTCGGCGGCCGCGACCCGGCGCGAGGACAGAAGGACTATAGCGGCCCCACAGGCGGGATCAAAAGCAGCGATGCCCGGATGTTGCCGTTTAGCCGAAAGCGGGAACGCTGTTCGCGGCGGGATTCAGGGGCTGAGGCTTGAAGGCGGTAGCCGCCTGCTGGGCCGCGGCACGGTCGCCCTCGCTCAATTGCGTGGCAAGCGCTTCCGCCCGTGTCTTGGATTCAGCATCGCCTTGCGCGGCGGCAATCAGGTACCACTTGTAGGCATCGGTCAGACTTTGCTTGACGCCCATGCCGCGCTCGTAAAGCACCGCGAGATTGAACTCGGAATCCGCAAGGCCGAGACTTGCCGCGCGCGCAAACCACGCGGCGGCCTGCGCCGGATCTTTCGGCTCGCCCGAACCTTCCGCAAAGGCCACGGCGAGATTGTGCATCGCCTTGCGGTTGCCCTGCTTGGCGGCGAGCTCGTACCAGTGCGCCGCCTGTTTGGCATCGGCAGGCACGCCGCGCCCACGCTCATAGAGCGTGCCGAGCCGATATTGCGCCAGCGGCTCGCCTTGCTGCCCGGCGCGTGCCAGCCAACGAGCCGCTTCTGCTTCGTTCACCGCTACGCCGCTACCTTCAAGATAATGTAGTCCGAGTAGCAACTGGCTTTTCGGATCGCCGGTTTTGGCAAGCGACGCAAGGCGCTGGACCGGGGAAGCCGATACCGGCATCGCGGCTGCCTGAGTCGGGTGGCTTGCCGCAATGGGTGCGGCAGTGACATTGGCGGCGCCTGCCGTGCCGCTTTTCGGTTTGGGCGCATCGCTGGGCGAGGCCTTCGCGACAGATCCCTGCGGGACGATGGATTTGGGCGTCGCGGCCGCCGTTGCGGCTGCTTGCGGCGCCGAATTCGAGACAGGCGCCGAAGCAGTTTGCGCCGCTTCGTCGGACGACTCCGATTTTCGCTCCGGCAGGCTTTCGTCCGATTCGTTGAAATGGGCGAGACTCGGGCGCGCCGCCAGCGGACTGGCGATTGCCGGGACCGGTGCAGCATGGGGTGCGGGCGATCCGTTGCTGTGTGTCAGCACCACGCCGGCGAGCGCGCCGGCAACCGCGATGCCGAAAATCGATCCCGCAAGCATGTAGCGCTTGCCTTGTTGTCGCGAACGCTCCGCCTCTTTCCTGCCGAGGGTCCATCCGAAGCCGCCCATCGACGCATGCGGCGTATCCTGCGACTGGGCTGCCGCGTTCGCAGAGCGGCGCGCAGCGGCCAGGAAAGATTCGTTGGCAAACTCAGGGTCGGCGAACGGATCATGCGAAGGCGCGGCGGGCTCCTCGAGCGGCGGCAAGGATGCCGGCGCGAACGGGTCCACCGCCTCCGGCGCGGGTGAAAAGGGCTCGGCCGGTTCGGGCGCAAAATCGATGTGCGAGGATTCTGCCGCGAACTCCGGGAACGGTGGCAAATCCAGGATCGGCTGAGGCGGCTGAGCGGGTTCGCTCGGCTGCGGCTGGAACTGCTGTGGCTGCGGCGGTGCCGGCGGCTGCACGGCGGCTTCGATCCGGGCGAGAAGTTTGTCTTCGACCGCCGCAAGCTTGGCTGCTGTGTCCTCCACAGCGGTTTGCAGGTCGCGCACGGTTTCCCGGCTCTGGCGGTCGGCGGTTTCGAAACCAAGCGCGAGTTCGCGCAGACTCTGCTCCACATTGCTGCTGGTATCTGCGCTGGAGCGCTCCGCCTGTTCCAGCCTGCTCATGATGTCGGAGAGCACGTGCTCGATTCCTTGCAGGCGCAGGTCCAGCGGGTTCTCGGCATGCTGCGACTGAAGCTCGGAGAAGCGTTCTTCCAGATTGGCAAGCGCGCCGGCGCGCGTGCTTTCGTCGATAGAGGAATGTGCGCGGAATTGTTCGAACGACTCCTGAACCTGCGACAAGGCCGTGGAATGCTGCCGCAGCTCGGCTTCGAGCGAATCCTTTATCGCCCGCAACGTCTCGACATTCTCCATCGTGTGATCGAGGGCAGAGGCGCTGGAGAACGCGCTGCGTTCCACCACGCGCAGCCGCTCGTCAAGGGAAGCGAAGCGCGCCTCCACCGCCTGGGCTGTCGCATCGGTGGCCTGTGCGGTGGCATCGGTCGCCTGGCGGGTTTCGGCCAGCTGCGTGGCGATGGAATCCACATTGTCGGCCAAGGCCGCGATCTGCGCGGCGGACTGGCTTGCTGTTTGCGCAATCTGATCCGCCACGCGAGACAGCCCCTCGTGCAGGGCCTTGACCGCCTCGCGCGTGTTGTCTGCCTGCGCGTGTCGCTCCACGCGGACCAGGCGTTCGGCCAGCGCCGCGACGTTCGACGTCATCTGCTCGAAGGCCTGCGCTTGCTCGCGGGCCGCAATGTTGATCTGCGTTGCGGCTTGCGTCATGGCGCGGTTGTTTTCGGTCTGATTCCGCTCAGCGGCTTCCAGGCGACGCGCCACCGTCTTGAGCTGCTGGTCGAGGCCCTTGTAGGCATTCTGTGCCTCGGCTTCGCTGCGCGAAACTCGCGCCAGCATCTCTTCACTCTCGCGCGCCGCGAAAATCGGTTCGGGCTCGCGAAGCGACGCGGGTTCGACCAGCGTCGGGCGCGGCCACTCGGCGCGTTCCTCGGCGGATGCTTCAGGGAAGCCGCGGATGATCCGGCGGGTCATCCACTCGCCGACAGAAAGCCCTTCTCGGCGCGCGGCTGCGCGGGCGGCGTCTCTCGCCTCGGGCGGGATGCCGGCAACGTTCCAGGGAAGCTCAGACTGCATCTCTCGACTCGCTATCCGCCGAGTCACCCAAATCAGGGTATCGGCCCCAAGATCATGTGTAAAGAAACCCCAGTATCCCAAAATGCAGAACCCTGTTTATGCAGGATTCGTCGTTCAGAATGGTTACAGAGAAGGGTTAAATTGGCGTTAGCGGGGAGGAACACCGGCCTTGGCCAGCTCGCCCTCAAGACGGCCGGCGAGCCACAGCCACGCCATGCGATAATCGGAGATCAGCGACCAGAGCGGGTGGATGAAGGTGGCCGGCCGGTTGTGCTCGATGAAGAAATGGGCAATCCAGGCGGGGCCATAGCCGCCAAGCAAGGCGGCGGGCAGAAACCAGAGATTCCCGCTTGCAATCAAGGTGATAAGGGACCCGGTGGCGAGCGCCGTTCCCGCGAAATGGATGTTGCGGGTGGCAGGTTTTGTATGCTCGCGGACGTAGTGCGGCCAGAATTCCCGGTAGGTTGGAATGCGCTCGGCCATGGCTATTTTCGGAACGCGCCTGTGTTGCCGGAGGCCCGACTTGCTTTCGGAAAATTTCCCGCAAATAGCTCGGTCACGTAAACCGTGTTTCCATTTGCCGCCGCACCCACTCCGGTTCGGGTGTAGGCCGAATCAGCCAGGTTGTCGCGGTGCGGACGGCTTGCGAGCCAGGTCTGCACGATGCGGCGGGCGAAGCTTTCCACTTCCACCCCATATTTCGGGATGTAGGGCTGCGCAGCGATGTTCTCGCCCAGCACGCCTTCGAATGCTGTATCCTTGTCCATGACGATGGTGGCGGTGGTGCGGCCGTCCGGTGAGGCATGCGCCAGATAGGAACGCGCCGCCATGTCGGCGCTTTTCTCCCGCGCCACGCCGACCAATTCTGAGTCCAGCGCCAGCAGGGGCGCATCGGGCGTGAGTTTGTGCCGCTCGGCATCCGCCAGTTCGTAGATTCGCGCCTCCAGCGCCGGCATCAGCGACTTTGGATCCACGGGCACATGAATCTCAGGCCCAGGCGTTTGCATGGCGCAGCCGGCACAGAAGACGAGTACTGTTGTCCACACCCTCCCCCTGAGGGAGGGTCGAAATTTGCGCAGCGCCGCGAAGCAAATTTCGGGGAGGGGCGAATGCAGAGACGAATGACCCCTCCCGGAAAAATCAGTCGCTTCGCTCCAGATTTTTCGACGCTCCCTCAAGGGGAAGGTTGAAGAGCGCGTGCGCATCGTTGCGCTTGCTCAGTGCACAATCTCGAACAGTCCGGCCGCGCCCATGCCGCCGCCCACGCACATGGTGACAACGCCGAGCTTCGCACCGCGGCGGCGCCCTTCGATCAGCAGATGCCCGGTCATCCGCGCGCCCGACATGCCGTAGGGATGGCCGATGGAAATGGAACCGCCGTCCACGTTCAGCTTCTCGTGCGGAATGCCGATGCGGTCCATGCAGTAGAGCACCTGGCTGGCGAATGCCTCGTTCAATTCCCAAAGGTCGATGTCCTCCGGTTTCAGGCCGTGGCGCTGCAACAGGCGCGGCACCGCAAACACCGGACCGATGCCCATTTCGTCCGGCTCGCAGGCGGCCACGGCAAAGCCGCGAAAAATGCCGAGCGGCTTGATGCCTTTGTCCTGCGCGACCTTGGCGTCCATCACCACGCAGGCCGAAGCGCCATCGGAGAACTGCGAGGCATTGCCGGCGGTGATGTATTTGCCCTGCTTCACTTCCAAGCCGCCGCCGAACACAGGCTTCAGCGCCGCCAAGCCTTCCAGAGTGGTGTCCGGGCGGTTGCACTCGTCGCGATCCACGGTGACGTCGACGATCGACTCCGCGCCTGTCGCCTTGTCCACCTTCTTCATCTTGGTGGCGAGCGGCACGATTTCGTCGTCGAACTTGCGGCCCTGCTGCGCCGCCGCGGTGCGGCGCTGGCTTTCCAGCGCGTATTCGTCCTGCCGCTCGCGGCCGATGCCGTAGCGCTCCGCCACCACTTCGGCGGTTTCGATCATCGACATCCAGAGCTGCGGCTTGATCTGCATCAGCCCCTCTTCGGTGATGTTCTTCGTGTTCATGCCGCCCATCTGCACCATGGAGATGGATTCCACCCCGCCGGCCACCACGGCGGGCGTGCCTTCCGTCATCACCTGCTGCGCCGCCATCGCGATGGTCTGCAGGCCGGATGAGCAGAAGCGGTTCACCGTGGTGCCGGCGGTTGTCACCGGGCAGCCGGCGCGGATGGCGGAGAGCCGCGCGATGTTGAAGCCGGTAGCGCCTTCCGGGTTGGCGCAGCCCATGAAGACGTCTTCCACTTCCTTGGGCTCGATGCCGGCGCGCACGACGGCATGCTTGATGGCGTGGCCGGCCATCACCGCGCCGTGCGTCATGTTGAATCCGCCGCGCGCCGATTTCGCCAGCCCCGTCCTGGCGGTCGACACAATCACCGCTTCTCTCATGGATGCCATGATCAGCCTTTCGCTTTCGAGCGTCAGTCGCCAGCAGCCTACAGGACCGCGGGGCGCCGCTGCTATCCCCCGCTGTTCCGGAAAAGCGCCAGCGTGCGTTGGCGGGCGAGTTTCGCAGCGGCCTCGTTGTGGTGGTCGGGCCGGTCGGAGTTGAAGCCGTGACCGGCATCGTAGATGTAGACCGGCACCTCGGGATGCGCGGCTTCGAACGTCCGCACGCCCTCCAGAGGAATGCCGTGATCGTGCTCGCCGAAATGCGCGATGACCGGGCATTTCGGTTTGCGGTCCGCCATCGCCGGCAACTGGCTGCCGTAATAGGATGACGCGGCGGAGAGCCCGTCGCATGCGCACGCCGCCGCCCACACC
>DATIEM010000032.1:0-20565 GCA_035455725.1 Rhizomicrobium sp.
GCGAAATGGGGCGGCTCCGGCACGAGCAGATGCTCGAGCGAATCGTGCAGGCGAAGGCTTTGTGCAAGGCCGGCAATCAGTTCGGCATGGGCGTTGGCGAATTCGCCCAGCGGGGCCCCAAGCGGATCATCGTCCGTGGGCAGCAGCTCGCGCAGGGCGCGCGCCGCCTTCAAACCATCGCGGATGGCGGCGAGATCCCGCGGGCCGCCGCGCCCCACCGAAATGCGGGCCAGAGCGCGGGCAATGTCCGGCGAGCGGCGCAGACTCTCGCGGAGGCGCTGCCGCAACTCCGAATCCGATGCCAGCGCCGCGACGGCATCCTGCCGCTGCCCGATCTGCACCGCATCCGTGAGCGGAGATGTCAGGCGGCCAGCGAGCTCGCGAGCACCCGCAGCGGTGACGGTGAAATCGATGCTCGCGAGCAGGCTGCCTTTGGCCGTGCCGGATAGCGTTTCGCTGAGTTCCAGGTTCCGCCGCGTCGCCGCATCGATCGCCACGAACGCCTTTTCGGCCGCGCGCACGATCGGCTTCAGCGCCGGCAGCTTTCCCTTCTGGGTGAGTTCGAGATAGGCGGCGAGCGCGCCGGCGGCAGATATCTCGGCACGCGAAAAGCTGCCAAACCCGTCGAGCGCAGCCACGCGGTAGAGCGATTTCAGCGCCCGTTCGCCCGAGGCGGAATCGAATTTGACGGGTGGCAATGGCGTAAGCGCGGATCCGAGCCCTTTGAGCACCGGCGCAACAATTTCGTCCGTAAGCAGAGAATCAGGCGCGAGCAGTTCTTTCGGGGCGATCCGCGCCAGTTCGATTGCCAATTCGGCAGGCGAGATGGCGCAGACGCGAAAATCGCCCGAGGTGATCTCGGCGGCGGCAAGGGCGAGCGCGCCGCCGGCGCATCCGAGCGCCGCCAGCACGTTGGAGGCGCGCGGCTGCAGCAGCGAATCTTCGGTGAGCGTGCCGGGCGTGACCAGCCGCACCACCTCACGATGCACCACGGCCTTGCTGCCGCGTTTCCGCGCCGCCGCCGGATCTTCCATCTGCTCGCAAACGGCGACGCGGAAGCCTTTGCGGATCAGCTTTTCCAGATATTGCTCGGCCGCGTGCACCGGCACGCCGCACATCGGGATATCGTCGCCCAGATGCTTGCCGCGTTTGGTCAGGGCGATGTCGAGCGCTTCAGCCGCCTTGGCGGCATCGTCGAAAAACAGTTCGTAGAAATCTCCCATCCGGTAGAACAGCAGGTACTCCGGATGCGCCGCCTTGATCTCCAGGAATTGCGCCATGGAGGGCGTGGCGCTTTCGAGATCGGGAAGGATGGGGCGGTCGTTCATGCGGCCAACCTATCAGACCGCGTCGGTTCCGGCGCAGCGCCGTGTTGCGGCTGTGCTTGAAACTCCGCGCGCTTCCGGCGGATATTCTGTGGATTGATCGAGAGATTTGCCCATGGACACGCACCGCCCCGCTTTCACCGACGAGGAAGCGCTCGCATTCCACAAGCAGGGAAAGCCGGGCAAGCTCGAAGTCCATCCTACCAAGCCGATGGCAACCCAGCGGGATCTGAGCCTCGCCTATTCGCCGGGCGTGGCGGTTCCGGTGCGCGCCATCGCCGACAATCCCGATTGTGCGTTCGACTACACCGCAAAGGGCAACCTGGTCGCGGTGATCTCCAACGGCACCGCTATCCTGGGCTTAGGCGATCTCGGCGCGTTGGCGTCGAAGCCGGTGATGGAAGGCAAGGCGGTGCTGTTCAAGCGCTTCGCCGATGTCGATGCCATCGATCTCGAAATCGGCACCAGCGATGTGAACGAATTTATCGCCGCGGTGCGCTACCTCGGACCGAGTTTCGGCGGCATCAATCTGGAGGACATCAAGGCGCCGGACTGCTTCATCGTCGAGGAGCGTCTGCGCGAGCTCATGGACATTCCCGTGTTCCACGATGACCAGCACGGCACCGCCATCATCACGGCGGCCGGGGTGATCAACGCGCTGCACCTCACGGGACGCAACATTCGCGATATCAAAGCGGTGGTGAACGGGGCCGGCGCGGCCGGAATTGCCTGCCTCGAACTGCTCAAGGCCATGGGTCTGCCCAACGGGAACGCCATTCTGTGCGACACCAAGGGCGTGATTTATCGCGGGCGCACCAGCGGCATGAATCAGTGGAAGAGTGCGCACGCTGTCGATACGAGCGCACGCTCCCTGTCCGATGCGCTGATCGATTGCGATGTGTTTCTCGGCCTCTCCGTAAAAGGGGCCGTCACGCAAGCCATGGTGAAGAGCATGGCGAAGGCGCCGATCGTCTTCGCCATGGCCAATCCCGATCCGGAGATCACGCCGGAAGCCGTCAAGGCGGTGCGGCCGGATGCGATCGTCGCCACCGGCCGAAGCGATTACCCCAACCAAGTGAACAATGTTCTGGGCTTTCCCTATATCTTCCGCGGCGCGCTCGATGTCCGCGCACGCACGATCAACGAAGAGATGAAAATCGCTGCTGCCGAAGCACTGGCGGCGCTGGCGCGCGAAGATGTGCCGGACGAAGTGGCTGCCGCCTATGGCGGCGTTCGCCCCGCCTTCGGCCCGGATTACATCATTCCGGTGCCTTTCGATCCGCGGCTGATTGCGCGCGTCTCGTCCGCGGTCGCCGACGCGGCGGTGAAAAGCGGCGTGGCGCGCCGCGACGTGCGGGACGCGGAATCGTACCAGTACCAGCTATCGGCGCGCCTCGATCCTTCCGCACTGCTGTTCCAGCGGGTGACGGCAAGCGTCCGCGCCAACCCCAAGCGGGTCATCTTTGCCGAAGGCGAAGAAGACGCCGTTATCCGTGCCGCTGCCGCCTTCCAGAGCACCGGCCTCGGCAAAGCGATCCTGATCGGCCGACACGAGCTGATCAGGGCGGGCCTGCAGCGCGCGGGGATCGACGAGCACACATTGGAGGTGCGGCCGCTACGCTCGGCGGAGGATGCCGCGCCTCACATTGAGGCGCTCTACCGGCGCCTGCAGCGGCGCGGACATCTCTATCGCGATTGCGTGCGGCTGGTGATGAACGACCGCAACATCTATGCGGCCTCGATGCTCAAGGCGGGCGATGCCGACGCGATGGTGACCGGCGCCACACGCGCCTACCAGGGCACCTTGAACGATGTCCGCCTTGTGCTCGATGCCCCCGCGGGCAAGCGCCCCATTGGCGTGGTCCTGATCTTCGCCAAAAATCGCGTGCTGTTCGTCGGCGATACGCTGGTGCACGAAATGCCGACCAGCGAAGACCTTGCGGACATCGCCGTGCAGTGCGCCGAGATCGCGCGCCATTTCGGCTACACGCCGCGCGTGGCGCTGCTCGCCTCCTCCACCTTCGGCTTCCCGCGCAACGAGCGCAGCGAACGCATCGCCGAAGCGGTGCAGATTCTCGAACGGCGCGGCGCGGACTTCGAATACGATGGCGAACTTGCGGCGGACGTGGCGCTCAATGCAGAAAGGCTCGGCCGCTATCCCTTCACGCGCTTGAAAGAAACGGCCAATGTGCTGGTGATGCCGGCGATCCACTCAGCATCGATCTCCACCAGGCTGTTGCAGGAAATCGGAGGCGTGAGCAGCCTGGGGCCGCTGCTGATCGGATTGGAAAAGCCGGTTCAGATCGCGCCGCTGGGCGCGACCATGAACGAAATATACAATGCGGCAATGATTGCAGCGCTGTGAGTCTCAGGCCCTCCGCAGCAGTCCGGCGATCAGGCTGATGGCGAACAGGATCAGGAAAACGACGAAGATTACTTGTGCGATGCCGGCCGAGGCGGCGGCAATTCCACCAAATCCGAAGATGCCGGCGATCAGTGCAATCACCAGAAAAGTCAACGCCCAACCAAGCATATCTCTGAACTCCTGTCGTGCTGCGGTATTACGCCTGTCGCAATCCGAACGCCCCTTGCGGGAAACCGTTCCGGCTAATGAAGTTGTTCGCAGGCAGCCGTTGCCGCGAGGTCAACGTCAGAGTTGGCTGGCGCTGGGCAGCTTTTCGACGTCGGGCTTCGACATAGTCGTCACGACGACGTTGCGGCTTTTGACGTATTTCAGGTGCGCGGGATCCATCCGTACTACCTTCTTCGCGCCGGCGACATTCGCGTCCACCGCCTTGAGCGTGCCGCCGCTCACATCGACCGATCGCACTTTGCCGACCACGTCGCCCCACACGCTTTTGATCTGCGCGTCGGAAAGCGTCTGTTGGGGATTGCTCAACTTCTGCAGGGGCACGGCGGCGCGGAGCTCCGCCGGCGTCAGCGGTTTGCTGTCGGCGGTCTTTTCGCTAGGGCCACTTGACGCGTGCTTCTTTGTTTCCGAGCTCGTTTCAGGGCCGGTCCGGGAAGCCAGCCGATGCGGATTCGGCTTCGGCATCACCCGATAATTGTCACCGAGATCGGTCGGCTGGAGCGCGATGGGGTGCGGGGGCGGAGGATAGGCGTCAGGGACGTAGCCGATGCAGCCCGTGGCCAGCAGCAGGGCCGCAAAGGCCCCGGAGGTCGTGTACAATCTTGTCATGGCCGGAAACCCACCATTTGCCAATTTGGAAACGCCAGTTTTGCCCGCCGGGTTCCGATGTAAAGGGGCGAGCGGATCAAAAGGTTAGCGGCCCCGGTGCCGCCGCCGGAACCTCGATGGTGACCTCTCGTTCGCTGAAAGCACCATTAGGCGGAGACGATCATGGCCACACAGGACACCGGCAGCTCGGGCAAGCTTGCTAGCAACCCCAAGCATTCCGCGGATGTCTCCGGCGGTCCGAACGCCTCGACGAAGGAACCGACCCATAGCGCCCCGCCGAACGATGGCCGCCACGGCGCCAAGCACGCCGGTCACGATCTGGATTCGGGACAGCACTCCACCTCCGGCTCGCGCGGCCGCTAATCGCCGATAGCCGTTTCGGCATCGCGTAGCGGCGGCGGCGCTGCGGTGCCAGCGCGGTCCATCAACCGGAGGCTGCTGACCGCCGCAGCCAGCAGGGAAAATCCCGCGGCAAGGTAGAGCGAAAGCATTTCGCCATGTTCACCGCTTCGCGCGAAGACAAGCGCGACAAGCGCGGCTCCCGCCGTTTGTCCAAGGAGGCGCGCCGTTCCCAGCATTCCGCTCGCGCCGCCGCTGCGCTCCCGCGGCGCCGAGCCAATCATGGCGCGGTTGTTCGGCGACTGGAACAGACCGAAGCCCGCGCCGGCCAGCGCCATGCGCCACACGATATCTCTGCTGCTAGGGTGGTCAGGGATTAGCGCCAACGCAATCAGGCCGGCTGCGAACACGAGCAGGCCTACCGCGCCGAGCAGTCCGGCCGGATGGCGATCCGCCAGCCTTCCGGCGATGGGTGCGGCGACTGCAATCGCCAGCGGCCATGGCGTAATCAGCAAGCCGGTTTGCACCGCAGTGAAGTGAAATACGCCCTGCAAAAGGAACGGCAGCGACACCAGCGCCAGCATCTGCGCCGTGAAGGAACAGATCGATGCCCCTACCGAGAGCGAGAACATGGGAATGCGCAGCAGATCGAGCGGCAGCAGCGGCGCGCTGCGGCGCAACTCGCGGCGCACCAGCAGATAGCCGAAGACCAGCAGCGCCACCACCTCGGCGATGAAAAGCACGGGCCTCTCGCCATGCCCCACCGCATCGATTGCGCCGATCAGCAAGCCGAACGACACCGCGCTTAGCAACGCGCTCACGGCGTCGAACGGATGCCTGGCAAGCGGCGTCGGAGGCAATGCGCACCAGCCTACTGCAACCGCGGCCATGCCGATCGGCAGGTTGACAGCGAACAGCCAGGGCCAGGGCGCAATCGAAAGAATGCCGCTGGCGACCGTGGGACCGACGGCGGCGGAAATCGCCACCACCACGGTATTGATGCCGATGCCGCGCCCCAGCATCCGCTGGGGGTAGATGAAGCGCACGAGTGCGGTGTTGACGCTCATGATGCCGGCGGCGCCAAACCCTTGCACCACGCGCGCCAGCGCCAGCATCGCCAGCGAATGCGACAGCGCGCAAAATAGCGAAGCCAGCGTGAATAGCGCCAGTCCGGCGATATAGATGCGGCGATATCCAATGATGTCGCCGGCGGAAGATAGGGGAAGCAGCGAAATGGTGATGGCGAGCTGATAGCCGTTCACGATCCAGATGGAGGTGGACGCCGCGGCATGGAACTGGCCGGCAATCGTGGGGAGCGCCACGTTGGCGATGGCGGAGTCCATCACGGCCATGGTGATCCCGAGCGCAATGGTCAGGATCGCCCAATAGCGGCGCGGCAGCGGCAGTCCATCGCTCATGGAACGTCTCCCTAGCTTACAAACGCGCTCGTCCAGAGACGAGTCTCGCGGCCATTTCCGCGGCCACACCGGTTCCGCTAAGCTGGCATGCGAGAAATGGAGCGTGTCATGGCGGAAGCCTACATTGTCGCAGCGGCGCGAACCGCGGGCGGAAAGAAGGGCGGAAAGCTGGCGGGGTGGCATCCGGCCGACTTGGCCGCCGAGGTGCTGAATGCGCTGGTCGATCGTGTGGGCTGCGATCCCGCGCTGGTCGAAGACGTGATATTAGGCTGCGTCATGCAGGTGGGCGAGCAGGCGGTGAACATCGCCCGCAATGCCGTGCTGGCATCCAAATTTCCGGAGAGCGTGCCGGCCACCAGCGTGGATCGCCAGTGCGGCTCCTCGCAGCAGGCGCTGCAGTTCGCAGCGCAGGCGGTAATGAGCGGCACGCAGGATGTGGTGATTGCGGCGGGCGTGGAAAGCATGAGTCGCGTGCCCATGGGGCTTTCCGCCTCGCTGCCCGCCAAGAACGGTTTCGGCTTCTACAAGAGCCCGCGCCTGGAGGCGCGCTATCCCGGCATCCAGTTCAGCCAGTTCATGGGCGCCGAGATGATGGCGAAAAAGTACGACATTGCGAAAGAAGAACTGGATCAATTCGCCCTCGGCAGCCACCGCAAGGCAGTCGCCGCGACACATGCGGGCGCCTTCAACGGCGAGATTGTGCCGGTGCAAGTGACGCTGCCGGATGGCGCGACGGAAACGCACACGGTAGACGAAGGCATCCGCTTCGATGCGAGTATAGAAGGCATCCGCAGCGTGAAGCTGCTGGCGGAAGACGGGCGGGTGACCGCCGCCAGCTCGAGCCAGATCTGCGACGGCGCGTCAGGCGTGATGATCGCAAGCGAAGCGGGCCTCAAGACGCTTGGGGCGAAACCGCTTGCCCGCATCGTGCATCTGTCGGTGATCGGCCACGATCCGGTCATCATGCTGGAAGCACCCATTCCCGCCACCAAGCGCGCCTTGAAAAAGGCCGACATGGGGGTCGACGACATCGATCTCTATGAGGTGAATGAGGCCTTCGCGCCGGTGCCGATTGCCTGGCTGCGGGAAGTGGGCGGCGATCCGGCGAAGCTCAATGTCAACGGCGGCGCAATTGCGCTCGGGCATCCCTTGGGCGCTTCCGGCACCAAGCTGATGGCGACGCTGGTCAATGCGCTGCACAAGCGCGGCAAGAAATACGGCCTGCAGACCATGTGCGAAGGCGGCGGCCTCGCCAACGTGACCATCGTCGAGCGGCTCTAGGCCAAGGCGCTCCAATGGGAAAAGTCCTCGTCATCGTCGCGCTGGGTGTTGTGCTCGCGATCCTGCTCGCGGGCCTGTTCGTGATGTCGCTCGGCGGATCGGTCTCACGGGAATGGTCGAACCGGCTGATGCGCTATCGTGTACTGGCGCAGGCCGTCGCCATCCTCATTGTGCTCGCCGTGCTCTATTTCAGCAGCCAGCATTGATCAGAAAAAGCTCACCGGGTCGATATCCACCGTAAGCCGAACGGCATTTGGGCACTGCGCGCGTGCCAGCCAGGCGCGCAAATAGGCCTGCACGTTCACATGGCGCTCGGCCTGGATCAGCAGGCGCTCGCGGGTGCGGCCCCGCAGCACCTGATAGAAAGCGGGTGTTGGTCCCCACACACTGACACCACGGCCCGCGGGCGCAGACTGCGCCAGCAGGCGCCCGTACTCGCGCACGGTATCGCCGCGAGTGCCGGAAAGAATAATGGCGGCCAGTCTGCCGAAGGGAGGGGCGTCCGCGCGCTCGCGGTACTGCCGCTCCTGTTCGTAGAAGGCCTCGCGGTCGCCCGAGGCGAGCGCTGTCATCACCGCATCTTCCGGGTTGCGGGTCTGGACCAGCACCAACCCAGGTTTTTCGGCGCGGCCGGCGCGCCCCGCCACCTGATGCAGAAGCTGGAATGTGCGCTCACGGGTGCGCAGGTCGCCTCCGACCCCGCCCAAATCCGCATCCACAACCCCGACCAGCGTGAGCTGCGGGAAGTGATGCCCCTTGGCAAGGATCTGCGTGCCGATCACCACATCGATTTCGTGCTTCAGCATGGCGCGAACGGCGGCTTGCGTTTCCATAGGCCCGTGCAGCGTGTCGCTGGAGGCGATGGCAAGGCGGGCCTGCGGAAAAGCGCCGGCAAATTCTTCCGCGACCCGCTCCACGCCCGGCCCGCAGGCGATCAGGCTCTGCGGCGTCTGGCATTGCGGGCAGAAGGGCGGCAGCGAGGTTTCGTAGCCGCAATGATGACAGGCAAGCTTGCGATGATAACGATGCTCGACCAGCCATGCCGAACACTGCCGGCACGTTATCTTGTGTCCGCAGGCCTGGCATAGCGTGAGGGGGGCATAGCCGCGGCGATTCAGGAACAGCATGGCCTGTTCGCCGCTTTGAAGCGCCGCGGCAACGGCGTCGCGCAGCGGCTGCGACAGCCATGTGCCCGGCTCCGCGCGCGCGCTACGCAGATCGATTAGCCGGACTTGGGGAAGTGTCGCGGTCCCATGCCGCCGGGACAGCGTCAGCCATTTGTAGCGCCCAGTGGAGGCATTGACGTAGGTTTCGAGCGAAGGCGTCGCACTCGCGAGCACAATGGGGCAGTCGGCCAGCCGCGCCCGCACCACCGCCATGTCGCGTGCATGATAGATCGCGCCTTCTTCCTGTTTGTAGGCCTGCTCGTGCTCTTCATCGACAACGATGAGGCCAAGCTCCGCAAATGGCAGGAACAGCGCCGAGCGCGCGCCAACCACCACGCGGGCTTCGCCATTCATGACCGCACGATAGGTGCGCTTGCGTTCTTTCTGGCTGAGATCGGAATGCCACTCCGCCGGACGGCAGCCGAACCGTTCGGCGAAGCGGTCGAGAAACTGTACGGTGAGCGCGATTTCGGGGAGGAGAATCAGCACCTGCCTGTTTCTCCGCAGCGCTTCGGCCACCGCTTCGAAATAGGCTTCCGTCTTTCCAGAACCGGTCACGCCATCCAGCAGTGAGGCCGAAAATCGTCCGCTCGCCACGGCGCCGCGCAGGCTGCGTGCCGCCGCTTCCTGTTCGAAGCTGAGTGTCGCCGGCCTGAAAGCGGGATCGGGACGGCCGAACGGATCGAATTCTGGAAGGCTCGCTTCCGCCAGCGTGCCGGCTGCAATCAGCGCCCGCACGATCGCAGTCGAGGCATTGGATTCTTCCGCCAGCGCCGGAATGCTGCGGGCCAGTCCATCGACGGCCACATCCAGCACCCGCTGGCGCGCAGGCGTGATGCGCGATGGCTGAATCGAACCGCGCACATAGCCGATGCGCGGCTGCTCCGCTTCGAATGCCTGCGGACATCGCAATGCAAGGCCGAGCACAAGGCCTGCAGATGTCAGCGTGTATTTCGCAACCCAATCGACGAAGTCGCACAGGGAGTCCGGCAAGCGCGGATGCCCCGGCAGCGGCTCGGCACGCTTGAGCTTCGCTTCTTCAATCTCGCCATCGGCAGCACGCCACACGGCCGCCAGATACTGCCGTGGACCGAGCGGCGCATTAACCAGAGTACCGCGCGGCAAATCCTGATCTATGACATAGTCATAGGTGCCGGCGAGGCGAAGCGGCAACAGCACACCCGCGCGCACTCCATTTGTTTGCAAAACAGGCTTCAACAGGGCCAGATTCATCGCTAGAGTTTCAGGCGGGAGGGCGAACCGGTCAATTTGTTTTCCGGTCTTGTGAGTTGGTGTCTGGTCGATGACAGACCATGCGGAAATTCGAAATCCGGTGGAAGCCGCCGCGGTGGCGGTGAAAACGTATATTCGCCTGCACCGTGAAACGCTCGCGTCCGACGGGGAATTGCTGGCGTTGCTTGTTCCAGAACGATTCGCTGGCCGTTCGGTGGGCGACCTCCAGCGCCACATCATCGAACGACTTCGCGAGCAGAATGCCGCCCTCGGTGCGGAATGCGATTCGCTGAAGGGCGCGCGGGAGCGCGCCTCCAGACTCGGCGAGGCGGTGAAAGCGCGCGTACTCGAATTGCTGGATGCGCGCTCGTTTCAGGATGCCATCGCCGTTGCGGTGAATGCAGCCGGCGCATTCGGCGCCGATCGCGCGGCGCTTTGCGTCGAAGGCGATGGGGCCACGCCGAAGAACTGCGCAGGCGTTCGGCTGATTGCGCCGGGTACAACCATGGCGCTCCTGCAAGAGGAAACGCCAAGTGCCGTGCTGAGAGGCGGCGGCGCCGTGCTGCTGGGACCGAGCGGTAAGGAGTGCCGCAGCATCGCCATTTTCCGGGTCAAAGTGAGTCGGAATACGCCCGCCGTGCTTTACGTGCTGGGCGCACGCGAGGCGGGCCGCTTCGAAGGCGAGGAAGAGGCCGATCTCTGTTATTTCGCCCGCGCTCTCGAACGCAGCATCCGGGCATGGCTCGATCTGCCGAGGCGCTGAAGCGGGACTGGCTCGCCGCGCTCACCCATGAGCGTCGCGTAAGCCCCCACACCTTGCGCGCCTATGGCGACGATCTCTCGCGGTTTATCGGCTTCCTGCGCGAGCACCGGGGCGATGAGGCGGACGAGCGGGCGCTCGCCGCGGTTTCGGTTGCGGACATCCGCGCCTTCGTGACGCGGCGCCGCACCGAACAGCTGGGGCCGCGTGGCGTACATCGCGCGCTTTCCGCCATCCGCACGTTCTACCGCTATTTGGCACGTGAGCAGATCGTGGATAATCCGGCGCCTCGCGCCATCCGTGCGCCACGGCTGCCGAAAACGCTGCCCCGGCCCCTGAGCCCGCGGGACGCTGATCGCACGATCGAACTCGCCAGACAGCCCGAGCGTAAGGATGAGGCGGAGAGGTGGATTGCGCTCCGCAATGCTGCCCTGCTGACGCTGCTCTATGGCGGTGGCTTGCGCATTTCGGAGGCGCTCAGCCTGAAGCGCAACGATGTGCCGTTCGGGGAATCGCTGGTGATTGTCGGCAAGGGCAGAAAGGAACGGGTGGTTCCCATTCTGGCTGCCATTCGGGACGCCATGGACGCCTACATCGCGCAGCGGCCGGTGGCCGGCACTCCGGATGAACCGCTGTTTCTATCGAGGCGAGGCAAGCCGATGAGCGCCCGCGAAGCACAGGCTCTCATGCAGACCCTGCGAAGCGCGCTGGGACTTTCGGAACGCGCGACGCCCCATGCGCTCAGGCACTCGTTTGCGTCCCATTTGCTGGACGGCGGTGCGGACCTGAGGAGCGTGCAGGAGCTGCTGGGGCATGCGTCTCTTTCGACGACGCAAGTTTATACCCAGGTCGAAACCAAACGTCTGATGGACGTCTACAAGAAGGCCCACCCGCGCTCTGGGGCCTGAGCTATTCGTCAGCGGCGATGCTGATCTCTGGCGCGGGCCGCGTAAAGTTCTGGCGAATGCGCCCCGGCGGACGGCTGCCGAACGGGAGCAGGCCGAAATAGAGCAATGCGGCCGCGCTGAACGTCGCCCAAGGCCATACTACCAGGCATACCAGCAATGCGCCGCCTACCAGAATCACGGGCGCGGCCAATCGCTTCGGCACGTAGAGATTTTTCAGGGACAACGTGGGGATGCGGCTCACCATCAGCAGCGATACCAACGCCACCCAGCCGCCGTTCACGAAGGTATCCCGCCACACCGGCGCGGGACCTTGGAAACTCAGCAGCATGGGAAGGAGAATCAGGCAGGCGGCGGCCGGGGCCGGCACGCCGGTGAAGTGCTCAGCCGGAGCCCCATCTTCGTCGCGCGCCTCGGCCTGGATGTTGAAGCGGGCCAAACGGATGGCGCAGCAGGCGCAGAATACGAGCGCAATCGTCCAGCCGGCGCCCCCGCCGTGATAGAGGGTCCACATGTAAACCAGCACTGCGGGCGCGATGCCGAAGCTGACCAGATCGGCGAGCGAATCGAGCTGGGCGCCGAACTTGCTTTCGAGGCCCAGCAGCCGCGCGATGCGACCGTCGAGCGTGTCCAGCACTGCGGCGATGACAATTGCGACGACAGCAGCTTGCCAATGGCCGGACAGGGCAAAGCGAATGGCCGTGGCACCGGTGCACAACCCAAGGAGCGTCAGCGCGTTGGGAATGAACCTCCCCAACGGCAGCTCTTGGCGCAGGACCGCTATGCTGCGGCGGGGATTCAGCTTTCTCATGCCTGTCACACTTCCTTGGTAAGGGTGGCCAGCACCGTTTCCCCGGCCCGAACCCGTTGCCCCTGTTGAACCAGCACGCGTGCCCCTTCGGGCAGATAGACGTCCAGCCGGCTGCCAAACCGGATCAGACCGAAGCGTTCCCCCCGCGATACTCGTTGCTTTTGTCTTAAAGAACAGAAAATCCGCCGCGCCACCAGTCCGGCGATCTGCACCACGATCAGGTCCGCGCCCTCAACCAGCTCCAGCCAAATGGCCATTCGCTCGTTGTGCTCGCTGGCCTTATCGAACGAGGCATTGAAGAACTTGCCGGGCCGATAGGCAAGCCCCCTCACCACCGCCGTTTCAGGGATTCTATTCACATGGATATTGAAGACATTCATGAAGATGCTGAGGCGCCGACGCGGATCGTTCGGCAACCCGAGTTCCGCCGGCGGCGAAGCCTTCGCTAAGGGGAGCAGCACTCCATCCGCCGGGCTGACGATCAGGCCCTCGCCTTCCGGCGCGCGGCGCTCGGGATCCCGAAAAAAGGCGATCACCCACAGCGTGATTGGCGCAAGGATCAGACCCCACCACCCGAGCCACGCCACCAGCGCCGCATTAATCGCGATAGCGATGGCAATGAAAGGCCAGCCCTGGCTGTGGATGGGAAGTCTCAATACGCCAATCCCGGATTGGGCGCCGCGCGCGCCGGAAAAATTCGAGCGGCCTTAGCGGGACACGGCATCGCTGTAAACAAGCCCCCCGGCCCGAGAGGAGTGGCGCTCGCCATTCCATTTCGATAACGGTGCAGACGGAAATCACGGAAGCAGATCATGGGCGAGGCGGAACGCGAACTGTTTGCGATTATTCGCGAGCGTTCGTTCCGGCGGGGGAAATTCCGCCTGGCTTCGGGGCGGGAAAGCGAACTCTATTTCAATCTCAAGCCGACCATGATGTCGCCCAAAGGCGCATTGCTGTCCGCGCGCGCATTGCTCGCGCGCATCTGGCCGGAGAACGTCGAGTATGCTGGCGGCCTCGAAATGGGAGCCGTGCCGGTGATCGCCGCGCTCGCCGCGCTCAGCCAGGCCGAAGGCCGTCCGGTGAAGACCTTCTTTGTGCGCAAGCAGCCAAAGGGCCACGGCACCATGGACATGATCGAAGGGCTCGCGCCGAACGAGAGCCTGGTCAACATCCGCGCAATTGCCATCGATGACGTGGCTACCAGCGGCGGCTCGATCCTGAAGGCGGTGGACGCGATGCGCGCCGCCGGCGCCCAGGTGAATGCCGCGCTGGTGCTGATCGACCGGGAGGAGGGCGCCACGGAGGCGCTGGTCGTGCAGGGCATTCGTCTGCTCTCCGTCTTCAGGGGCCGCGAATTTCTCGACGACATGCCAGCCCATGACGAAAGTGCTACGCTCGCGAACGTGCCAAAGACCGGCTAGTCCAGCAGCGCCAACATGCCATCCTGATCGGGATGCGCGGCGATCCGTATTTCGCGAAAACTCACCGGCGCCGGCGCGTCCGCCACGGCTTCGCTGATGCAGAGTGCAATCAGTCTGGCGCAATTCCGCGCGAGGCCCGCCCCTTGCACCTGCTTTGCGAAGCTTGCCGCGCTGCGCGATGAGAACAACATCACGGCGTCGAGGGCGTCGGTGGACAGTGCTGCTCGCGCCTCGCGGGTTAACGCCGACTGTTCAATAGCCTCGTAGAGAACCTCCGTGCGAATCCCATATTCCCCATCGAGCAGAGCGCGTTCAAAATCGCTTCGACGCTCCCGGCCGGCCGCGTACATCAGGGTTCCAGCGCTGGGGCGCGCCCAATCCTGAATCGCATCGGCAAGCGCCCGCGCATCGCCGGAAGCGTTCCGCACCGCGCAAAAGCCAAGCAATTGGGCAGCGCTTGCGGTCTGCGGGCCAACGGCAAACACAGGTACGTCGCGCCGGGCAGTGCGTTTCGCCAGGCTGCGGATTCCGTTTGCGCTGGTGGCGAGAATGGCCTGGACATTCTGCAGCGCAAGCTCCGGCCCTTCGACAAACTGGATTTCCAGCCCAGGAGAAATAATGGCTTCGTGGCCTTTGGCGCGAAGCACTGCCGCCAGCTGCTCCGATTCCTCCCGAGGACGAGTGAGCAGCACCCGCATTCAGGGCAGCCATCTTGCGGCGCGTGGCTTGAGCTCGAGGCCGGCCTTCCGCCCCGCTGCCGCAGCATCCGTTTCGGAATCATTCCCGAGCGAACATTCAATTGCCGTATCCGCGAAGCCGCTGCCGTCCGGCGCCAGGACCTCTCCGCGAAACCGGAGCACACCCTCCGCGAACGTGGCCAGACCGGCAATCGGCGTGCTGCAGGAGCCATCGAGTGCCTGCTGGAAGCCGCGCTCGCAGGCGAGCGCCACGGCTGTCGGTGGGTGATCCAATGTGCGGATTTCAGCGGTGGCGCGATCCTTGTCGCGCACTTCGATGCCGATGGCGCCTTGTGACAGCGCGGGGAGCCAATTGTCTGTTTCCAGAACCGCTGTTGCGCGCGCCTCGAGGCCAAGCCGCTTCACACCCGCATAAGCCAAAACAAGTGCATCGACCGCTGCGGCATCGAGCTTGGCTATTCGGGTATCCACGTTGCCGCGCAAGCACATGACCTCAACATCGGGCCTGGCGCGGGCCACCTGCGCCTGCCGGCGGACAGAGCTCGTACCCACGCGCGCACCGGCGGCCAACTCGGTCAAACCGGCCGCGTCAGATGAGATAAAAACATCCCTCGGATCCTCCCGCGGCAGCACCGCTGCGATCTGAAGGCCTGGCGACAAAATCACCGGCACATCCTTCATCGAGTGAACCGCCAGATCGATGCGGCCGTCCAGCAGGGCCTCTTCCAGCTCTTTGGTGAAGAGCCCTTTTCCACCTGCCGCCGCTAGCGGCCGGTCCTGTATGCGGTCGCCGGTGGTTCGGATGGCCACCAGGTCGCAGGCAATGCCAGCCGCCGCCAGCGCTTCGCGCACCATGTCCGCCTGGGTCAGCGCCAGCCGCGAGCCGCGGGTGCCAAGGCGAAGCGTGCTTTGCGGCATGGTTGTTTTCCGGCTAGTTGCTGCATCGAACCTATCACGAGGCACGCCGCTGTCGCGCCCATTGACTGTCCTTGGGCTGGAAACCAGCTGCGATGAAACGGCGGCCTCGGTCGTGCGCGGCCGCTCGCCCGGCCCTGGCACGATCCTCTCCAACATCGTGTTGAGCCAGGTGGAAGAGCATGCCGCTTACGGCGGGGTCGTCCCCGAGATCGCGGCCCGCGCGCACGTCGAAGCGTTGGACATGATCGTCGAACGGGCAATGGCGGAGGCGCAAATCCGTCCGCAGGAACTCGACGCGGTGGCGGCAACCGCAGGTCCCGGCCTCATCGGTGGTGTCATGGTCGGACTCACGAGCGCCAAGGCGCTTGCGCTGGCCTGGGACAAGCCGCTCGTTGCGGTCAATCACCTCGAAGCGCACGCGCTCACCGCCCGCCTGACCCACGGCACGGCTTTTCCTTACCTGCTGCTGCTCATTTCCGGCGGCCATTGCCAATTGTTGGCGGTTCAAGGCGCCGGTCGTTTTGAGCTGTATGGAACCACCATTGACGATGCGGTGGGTGAAGCGTTCGACAAGGTCGCCAAACTGCTCAGTCTGCCGTATCCCGGCGGCCCCAATCTCGAAAGGCTGGCGCGCGAGGGCGACCCGAAACGCTTCGCCTTGCCGCGCCCGATGGTTGGTCGAGGGGATGCAGACTTCTCGTTTTCCGGGCTGAAAACGGCAGTCCGCCAGCTCGTGCGTTCTCCGGGCTTCCTGCCGGAGCAGCGGGCCGATGTCGCGGCTGCCTTTCAGGCTGCGGTCATCGCGAGCCTGACAGACCGGGCCGCCGTGGCGATGCAGCGCTTTCGGAAGACCATGCCGAGTTCAGTCACCCCGCGATTGATCATCGCAGGTGGCGTCGCGGCGAATGCCTCTATCCGCGCGGCACTGGACGCACTTGCGGCAAGGGAAGGATTTGAAACCGTGTTTCCGCCGCCGGCTCTTTGCACCGACAACGCGGCGATGGTTGCGTGGGCAGGCCTCGAACGCGCGGCGAGTGGCGCTTTCGATCCGCTGTCGTTTCCTCCCAAAGCGCGTTGGCCACTGGCCGTGAGGACCGCACGGATTCTCGAACCTTCGCCCTGAGTGCGGTTGCCCATGAAAATCGCGACGTGGAATATCAATTCCGTGCGGCTACGGCTGAACCTCGTTGCGCGTTTTCTGCGGCAGCATCAGCCGGATGTCCTCTGTCTCCAGGAAACCAAAGTCATCAATGATCTTTTTCCCGCGAAGCGGCTGCGGGATCTGGGCTACATTCATCAGGCCATTCACGGCCAAAAAGGCTATCACGGCGTGGCCATCCTCTCCCGTCTGCCGTTCACGCGGATCAAGGCGCACAGGTTTTGCGACAAGGAAGATTGCCGTCACATCGCGGCATGGTTTGACAGCGGGCTGGAACTCCATAATTTTTATGTGCCGGCGGGCGGCGATATTCCCGATCCGGGGGCAAATCCGAAATTTGCGCACAAGCTCGCGTTTCTGAAGGAAGTCTCAGGCCTGTTCGAGCCCCGCTATAACGAGCGTCACAATCCGGTGGTGCTGGTTGGCGATCTCAACGTCGCCCCGCTGCCGAACGATGTCTGGAGCCACAAGCAGTTGTTGAAAGTTGTCAGTCACACGCCTGCCGAGACCGATTTGCTGAACGGTGCGAAAGCGGCATTCGACTGGATCGACGTTGCGCGCGAGTTCGTCCCGGATAACGAGAAAATCTATTCCTGGTGGAGCTATCGCAATCGGAACTGGGAAAGATCGGATCGGGGGCGCCGGCTGGACCACATTTGGGTCAGTCCGGGTCTCAACGGTGCCGTTGCTGGCCACGCGATCCTGAAACCGCTGCGGGGGTGGAAACGCGCGTCCGACCATGTGCCGGTGGTGGCCGATATTGAGCTTCCGCGGTGAACCCGTCTGAGCATTCGCCGGAGAACGATGCGCACGGCATCCTCGATCTGCGCGGCCTGAAATGCCCTTTGCCCGCTCTGTTTGCGCGCCGCGCGCTGGCGCGCGCGTGCCCCGGGAGCACAGTGGTCGTGATTACAGATGACCCTATGGCGCCCATCGATGTGCCCCACATGTGCCACGAAGAGGGCTATGAGGTCATAGCGGTGGAAGCCGAGGATGGCAGCGCAAGGCTAACACTTGGTCGCAGGTAGGTCGCGTTTTCCCCCTGAATCGCTGGGGGGTTGCGAAAGAGAGGCCAACCCCTCAAATTCGCCCAACGGTTTTACCTCAGTCCGCGTTTCAACAGCGGTCCGCCCGGACAGCGGCGGCATCATCGGTGGGTTCCGAAGGCATGTCCGGTTTGTCCATGGTCCTGCAAAGCATTCTCGGCTGCATCCTTGTCGTTCTGGCGCTTCTCTCAACGCAGCTGGCGGCGTTGGCGCTGGTGCGCTATTTCGCGCCGGCCCGGCGGCCCCGGATGCCGCAGTTGCCGGACGAAGCGCTGCCAAAGGTTGTTGTGCAATTGCCCGTGTGCGACGAGGGGCGTCTCGCCCTCCGGGTTGCTGCCGCGGCCGCAAAGATCGATTGGCCGCGCGATCGGCTCGAGATTCAGCTGCTCGACGATGGCCGGGCGGAGAATCACGATGCCCTTGCCGAGGCGGTGCGCGCCGTTGTTCCTACCGGCCTGAATCTCCAGATCTTGCGGCGTGGCGTCCGTACGGGCTTCAAAGCCGGCAATCTCGCCTTCGGATTGCAACATTCCGAGGCGCCCTATGTCGCAATTTTTGACGCCGATTTTGTGCCTCCGCCGGATTTCCTGCGCCGCACCGTTCCGGCGCTGATGGCGGATCGGAGGCTCGCTTTCGTTCAGGCCCGCTGGGGCCATGCCAATCGGAACGCGAATTGGCTGACGGGAGCTCAAGGTTTCCTGCTCGATAGCCACTTCGCGGTGGAGCAGGAGGCACGATATCGGCTAGGGCTGCCCTTGTCCTTCAACGGCACTGCCGGCGTGTGGTCGCGGGAGGCGATCGAGCATTCCGGCGGCTGGACCGGCGATACCCTCACCGAAGATCTTGATCTCTCCATTCGCTGTGCCCTGAAGGGCTGGCACGGCGCCATTCTTTCAGACCTAGAAGTTCCGGGCGAACTGCCGGAGACCGCGCCGGCTTGGCGCGCGCAGCAGGCGCGCTGGACCAAGGGGCACGCGCAGGTCGCCCGGAAGCTGGTGCCGGAAATATGGAAGAGCAGCTGGCCGTGGTGGCAGAAGGCGGCGGTTACGCTGCAAGTCTGTCAATTCGGATTTTATACGCTAGCGGCACTCAGCGCGCTGATCAGTCTGACACTGATGTACATGGGCGTGGTTTACGTGAAGGCCGTGGCTGACCTCGGATTGCTCGTTACGGCGCTCGGGTTATGCGCGAGCCTCGGCTATTTGTGGCTAGGGCAGGCGATGCTGCACCGGCAGAACGAGCCGGGTTTTCTCCGTTCGCTGCTGCTTGCCATCCTGTTTCCAAGCGGTCTTGTGCTTTCGAACGCGCGGGCAACTTACGAAGCCTTCTGCCGCGGCGAGATGGTCTTTCACCGCACGCCCAAAGCCGGGGCGGCTTATGCGGGCGGCTGGCGTGGCAGCCCGGAAATCGCGGCCGGCCTGCTGTTGCCGGTGTTCGCATTGGCGGAGCAGGCGTGGAGCGCGCCGTTCTTTGTTTTCGCTGCCGCGGGGCTGCTGTCGATCGGGGCGATGGGCTGGAGTTCCGCCCTGCAGATACCTGCCCGCGAAGCTGCCTCCAAACAATCCGGCTGACATGGGACGCCTCAAATTGCGGGGATGCGCATAACCGTGCCTTGAAGCTTTCTCCCTACCCTGATGGAGGCGCTCGGACGAAGCCGTCCGGACGACTGCAGATGGCGGGAGGGCTCAGGTATGTTTCAAGTTGCTCGCGCGGGCATCCTTGCCGTACTCACAATCGGCTTGACCGCATGCGCAACGGCAGCGGCCCCGGACCTGGTGGCCGTAAGCGGGGATGGCGCCTCCATAGAAACGCCGGAGCAGCCTCTTCAATGTGTGCCTTATGCCCGCGCACGCTCCGGGGTTGACCTCTATGGAGATGCGGCGAACTGGTGGGATTTGGCCGAGGGGCATTATGCCCGCTCCTCCGCTCCCTCCATCGGATCGGTTCTGGTCTTGACCGGTTACGGCCCAGGGCGGGGCCATCTTGCGGTGGTCATCGCTATCGATTCGCCACGGCAAATTCGGGTTGATCATGCCAATTGGCTAAGGGATGGCCGCATTTACCGCGATGATCCGGTTGTCGACATCAGTCCGGACAACGACTGGAGTCAGGTTCGGGTATGGGACGCCCGCGATAACGTGCTGGGCTCCCGCACCTATGCAGTCCGCGGCTTCATCGGCCCTGATCCGGACCCCGCAAGGGATCGCCTCGCCAGTCGCGAATAATTCGCACAATTCGCAGTCGCCCGTGGCCCTGCAGACACTTCGGGAACCACTTGCGTTTCCTGCACGCCGGCCTATGGTCCGCGCCCTTAAAAGCGCTCGGCAGAAGCTATTTTGACCGCAATTTCACAGGCACGCCCGCAGCGCACATCCCAACGCCCAAGATCGTGAAACCGACCGAGTCCTTCGCGTCCAGTCTGAATGGTGCGGCTCTCCCCGAGGACACCGCTGGCCCGTCAAAATCAAATGCCAGCCGCACGGCGGCGCTTACCCTTGGGGCGCTTGGCGTGGTTTTCGGCGACATTGGCACGAGCCCGCTTTATGCAATGCGCGAATCCGTGCAGGCGGCGGGCGCTGGTCTGCCAACATCTGTCGCGGCACTCGGTTGCGCCTCACTGATCTTCTGGGCGCTGATCTTCGTCGTCACCATCAAATATGTGACGCTCATCATGCGCGCCGACAATGACGGCGAGGGCGGTAGTCTTGCCCTGGCCGCGCTGGCGCATCGCTCGCACGGAATTAGCCGGCGGCTGAAAAGCACCATCGGTATTGCGGCGCTGATCGGACTCGCCCTGTTCTACGGCGACGGAATGCTAACACCCGCGATTTCGGTTCTGAGCGCGGTGGAAGGCCTGGGCGTCGGCAGCAGCGGCTTCCAGCCGTT
>DATIEM010000033.1:0-5948 GCA_035455725.1 Rhizomicrobium sp.
CATGAGTTTCGGACGCCGCACAACTCAGCCGACCCGCCAAAGGGCGCGCCTCGCAACCTCACCGGATTTGCTCGCCTACGCCCTCGAGCGAACGGCCGAAGGAAGCCTGCGGGAGGCTGTCCTCAGGCAGCTGTACATGAGACTGTCACCCGAGGAGCAACGCCGCTGTGCAGCCGGCATGCGGCTGTTGCCGCTGGCCCGCGCGAGCTGACACTCGGCGCATAAGCGCGCACTCGGCAGGGACGAGGTTGACACTGCCGGGCGGAAGGTTCACGCCCGTGCCGTTGCGCCGTGCATGGTCGGGATGCCGGATGAAGACGAAATCGCGATCCTTCGCGAGAAGGCGCGCGAGGCACGGCTTGTCGCCGCAATGATCAGCGACAAAGAAGCCGCGCAGGGTCTTGTGCGCTTTGCCGAAGAATACGAGGCCCGGGCGGCGGCGCTGGAAGCCGAGGTCACGCTGCCGCCGCCGGCTGCCATTCCCTCGGGCGAGCCGCCCGTCGCGCAGGCCGGCGTGGCCCTGAAGCCGGACCTACCACCGAAACCTGAAGGTGAAGGCAGCGACGGCTAGCTGCACCCACCTTTAGGTTTGGGGTGGCCCTCGCTTGGCGGGGTTGCGCGCGATTAGTGTTCGTCGTCCCGGTCGCGATCCTTGTCCTTCAGATCTTCCTTGCGGTCCTGGTAGCGGTCGCGCGCGTTTTCGCGGGAGTCCTGGGCGCGATCGCGGATGTTTTCCTTGCGCTCATGGTAACGCATCTTGACGTTCGTCAGGTGATGGCGAAGGGCTTCGCGCCTTTCCTCGCCTGCGCCCTGCATCCGGTCGCGGATGTCTTCCTTCTTGTCGCGGAAGCGCGCATGGGCGCGTGTTTTCGAGTCCTCCTTCCGGTCGCTGATATTCTCCTTGCGATCCTGCAGCCTGTCCTGCGCGTTCTCCATTTTCTCCTGCGTCATCGCGGGATGATCGTCGGGGTCCGCGGAGCTGGCCGTTGGCAACAACATCAGTGCGCCTGCAAAGGCTCCCGCCAGCAGCGCTGGAACGTGTCCTGCTCTCATCTCTGTCTCCTTCCGTGTGCAGCCCCTTGTTTGGAACATCTCTCAGGTTGCGACAGTTCCGCCGAGCCAATTGTGGAAAACCTGAAATATTGGACAGGCAGCGGCCGGCGGATCGCCTGACCGGCTTCCTCGCCGGCCAGGCGCAATTCCGCATCGCTCGATCAGCGGACAGCCAGTCCCGCTGCGCCGTCCGGCAGGTTGCCGACAATGCTGACGCTTCTCAGGCTGCCGTCCGGATTCACCGCGAACCCGGCAATGGTTCCGTCGCCGCCGTTGCGCACATAAAGGAAATTGCCGTTCCCGGTGAGCGCAATGTCGGTGGGAACGTTGGCGCCGGCCGCGGTCGGATTCAGGAGCGTCAATTGTCCGCCGACGGAAACACTGTAGCTGGAGATCGAGTTGCTGCCGGTGTTCGCGGTGTAGGCGTAGGCGCCATCGCGGGTCACGGCGACCCAGCACGCCGCCGTCTGCGTATCGGGAACGGCGGCGGAAATCACCTCCGCCTTTCCGCCCTTGCGGATCATGTAGGACGACAGCGCGGCGGCCAGCGGCTTGCCCTTCACGGCATCCGAAACGACCGCGATGTGGTGCGGCGCGAAGGCGAAGCCGAAGGGCGTCGGTTTGGGCGAGGCGAAGGTCCGGCCCGCTTCGGCCATGCCGTCGCCGTTCACGGCGAAGGTGTCGATCTTGCTGGTGCCCTTCTCGGTGACGACAAGTGTGCTCTCGCCTGGGACGAAGGCAACCTCAGCCGGCGCCGCCGTCGCGCCGCCCGGCAGCGGCTGGGTGGAATTGGCGAGCGGCGTCAGGATTCCGGTGTTGGCATCCACCGTGAAGCCGGAGATGTTCGGCACGCCGCCGGCGTTCAGCACGTAAACAAGATTGCCGCTCACCGTCACGCTGACCGGCATGGTTCCCCCGGACGGCACGAGACTCGTCAGGCGCAGCCGGTCGCCGGTCACCCGCAGGGCCGCGACGGAATTGCTCCCGGCGTTGACGGCGAAGAGCAGGCTGCCGTCCTTGTTCAGCACCAGCGGGTTCTGCGATTGCAGCGGATCGACGCCGGCGCCCGCGCCCTTGCCGCGGATGCCGAAAGTTCCGCGCTGGATGAGTCGGCCGCTGCCGGTGCGCCGGAAGACCATCACGGCGTTCTTGTCCGGCTGGTTGGTGAGCACATAAACGTGCTTGGTGGTGGTGAGCGCGCCTGGCTCTTGCGCCAGAGCGTGCGGCAGTGAGAGGAACGTTCCCGCCAAAAGGCAGGTTAGGAACTTTGCGTGGCAAGGCATTGGGTACTCCTCCGCTTATGACACCTCCCGACTGCCGGTGAGCACCCGTGGCCCTAACGGAACGGGCGGCTATTCGTTGCCATTGAACTTGCAAGTGTGATGTGCGGCGATGACCCGGCGGAGCGCGCTATGCGCCGCTCCGCTAAGAGCAATCGCCAAGGGATATTGCGCTAGGCTTTTGCAGGATTGTGGTGCGGCGTGCGCGAGGGAGATTTGATGTGCGGTTTGCCCGGCGCATTCTTCGGCGGCGGATTGGCGAGCAGGTAGGGATAGCCGTTATTGATGTCGGGCGACTGCCCCCACACCTGCGGATCGAAGCCGCCCGGCAGACCAGATTTCAGTTGCGTGTCGCCGAGGCCCTGAATGCCGGGGTAGTTCCGCGGATAATCCGCGCCTCGGCGGGGGTCTGTTACACCGCTGGTGTCCAAGTCCCAGTAGTCCGCAGCCATACTGCCGCTAGCAAAACCTACGAACCCACCTGCAGAGTCGGAGCCAGATGTTACATGGCCGACGGAATAAGAATCGGTGAGCAAAAGGGGGGAACCATCATTAGCAGTAGCAGACCCGACTAGCCCCCCGATGTATCCGTAGGACGTCGCCGGGCCGATTGCATAGCAGTTCACGATCGAGGCCGAGCCATTGCCATCACTGCTCAACACGCCAACAAGGCCGCCGACGTTGTAAGATAGGTCGCCGTTGGCCAGGCCGGTGGCGTATGACTGCTCGATTGAACCATTATAGTTGAGGCCAACAAGTACCCCTAATGCGCTATTCATTTCGCCATTCACCGGTCCACTGGCGCTGGACCGCAAGATTGTGCCGCCGAGCCAATTAAACGCCGTCAGGCCACCAGCAGTAGGAGTAAGGTGCTTGTGAGGTGTGGTGGTCTCGACGCCGACATCGGCTGCAGAATCCATTATCACTCCGACATTATCGCCAACTAGTCCGCCAGCGTAATAAACGCCTTTCACGTAGCCCGCCGTGGTGGCACGCGAAATAATGCCAGAGTTGTGGAAAATGAGGCCTGCCGCGGTGTAGCCCCGCATGTCGATCTCCGAAGCAGAAACTCGATTAACTCGTCCCCCGTTTGACAATGCCAAGGCGGTCGCTCCTGCGCTCGAGCGCACACGAACCGTTTTCATTTTAAGATTCGAAACTGACGCTTTGGAGCGAAGCTCCGCGAAGAGAGCAGCAGGATAATAATTCGGGCGGGGTTTGATCGTGAGATTGGAAATTTGATTTCCCAAACCGTCGAATTGTCCGGCGAACGACGCCGATATCGGGCTCGCTGAGTAGGCGCCATCCTGACGCGCGTTAAAATCTCGGGCGAGCGCATAGTTCTTGCTCGGTTTGCTCGCTATCTTCAAGGCCAGCGTCTTGATGTCTTTCACCAACGTGAAGCTTTGGCCGTTGATGATGAGGCTGCTGGAGGTATCCCAGAACGTGACGCTGGCGCCTTCGTCGAACCAGTAGTCGCCGCCCGTGCCGCCATCGTTGGTGATGAGCGTTAGCGCGCCGGTTCCTGCAACGCTCACCGGCTTCTCGAACTCGATGGAGCGCTGCGCGTCGAGCGTGAGACGGCTCGTGCTCGTCCAGCTGAAGGGCGCCTGGATGTGGATGTCCTCGGCGCCCGCGCCTGAGACCACCTTCAAGTCGCCGGCTGCCAGCATTGTCGTCAAGTCGTTGACGTTGAGATACGCCTTCTGCGCCGTGGCGGTGCAGACTCCGCCCGAGCAGCTCATGTTCTGCGTCGGCTGCGTGGAGATGTTGATCGCCGCGTGTGTAGTAGTCGTCAGCAACGCGGCGCTGTAGAATGCAATGACGTGTAGCCTAGCGCGCATGGTGCGCTCCTGACCGGTAGTGCCTGATCGGCCTGTTTCCCTTCGGCGGCGGATTCGCGAGCAGGTACGGATAGCCGTTGTTGATGTTCGGCGACTGCCCCCACACCTGCGGGTCGAAGCCATCGGGCAGCGCCGATTTCAGCTGCGTGTCTGTCAGGCCGATCAATCCGGGGTCATTGGCGGGGGAATAGGCTCCCTGCGAAGGGTTATTCACGCCGGTTGTATCCAAGTCCCAATAGGCGTTCGTGTTGGCCTCTCCGCCATCGACCCCGAGTACCCCTCCCTCGAAGACATCGTCGAGCCGTCCAACGGCATATCCATTTTGTAACGAGCCGCCCTCTGTGTATCCGATCAGTCCACCAATCCAATCTGGCCCCCCCTGCACCTCACCGGATTCGTACGCGTTGGCAACGGAGCCGCTATTGATTCCAATCAGCCCGCCGGCAACATCGTGACTTGAGGGATAGACGCCCCCAGTCGCGAAGCTTGCTAGGATTGTCCCCCCATTCATTCCGACAAGTCCTCCAAGATTATTCTGCACTTCATTTTCCGCACAGCAGCCACCTGACACTGAACCAGTCCCAACCGAATTCACGATCAGGCCGCCATTGATGCCGACCAAGGAGCCAGCGTTATGCTCGGCACCCGTATCGGGCACATAGACACTCACATCGGATATAGCGTCGGTGATAATTCCGTCGCTGAACGCGGCGACACCACCGCAGTAGAATCCAAGATGTCCGGCCGGGATGTATCCGCTGACAAGCACACGGCTAATCTTGCCATCATTGTAAGCAACCAAGCCGCCATAGGTATTGCCGCCGCCGCTCACGCTGATGTTGAGGAGCTCAAAATTTGTGATGCTGCCGTTCTTGCCGAGACGTAGGAAAAAACCGAGCTGCGCGTTCTTCTTATGAGACGAAATCGTAAGGTTCGAAACAGAATTTCCCAGGCCCTCAAAGCGTCCTGTAAAGGGGACAGCCATGGGCGGCCCGCTATAAGGCCCATCCGCCGCGGCGTCATGATTGTCAGCTAGGGCATACGAACCCGTCGGATCTGCGGCGATCTTGCTGGACAAGGCTTGAACCGTGTTGATGAGCGTGTAGTCGCGCCCGTTGATCCGCAAATTGCTGGCCAGGTCCCAAAACTTGACGCGGCCACTCTTTCGAAATGACAACGTGCCGTTCGGCGCGCCGTCCTTTGTAATCAGTGTCATCGCGCCGGTGCCCGCGACCGTCACCGGCTTCTCGAACTCGATGGAGCGTTGCGCGTCCAAGGTGAGGCGGCTGGTGCTGGTCCAGCTGAAGGGCGCCTGGATGTGGATGTCCTCGGCGCCCGCGCCGCTGACGATCTTCAGGTCACCGGCCGCCAGAAAGTTGGTGACATCGTTGACGTTGAGATACGCCTTCTGCGCTGTCGCGGTGCAGATGCCCCCCGAGCAGCTCATGTTCTGCGTCGCCTGCGTGGAGATGTTGATCGCAGCGTGCGCGCCGGCCGCAAACAGCAGCGTGATTCCGAGCGCCGCCCAGCGTGGGACGCCTCCGAAGGTGATGCTCTTCATCGCCGGTTTCCTCCCCACAATGCCTGAGTGTAGCACGGCTCGGCACGGATAATAATCCTTGACACCGTGAAGCGTGGTTCTATATGTGTTCCCCATGGACACTCGACCGCACGGAACCATCCTGAACCACCCCACCCCCGACGGGCGAAGGAAGAAAATGGAGCGGGGAGGGGGGGAGCGCGAATCCGCGAAAACAACCCCACGACATCT
>DATIEM010000034.1:0-2491 GCA_035455725.1 Rhizomicrobium sp.
AGCACCTCGGCGGTGGTGCGAGGTGCGACGGGTGGCCGCCCGGCCCCGCGCCGCAGCTAGATTAGCAGTTCTGGCGCCAAAAAATCGAGCCTACGGGATTGGTAACTCTTCCCGGGAAGGGCGCATAACGCCAGGTGCGAATGGCCCCGCCGGGCCAAGGTATAAGCTGCCGATCGCTGAGAAGGGACAGCGACCAAGCCTGCCAGTGTTTGACCCATCTTCTACAGTGCGATTTACTAAGTAACTGGACAAACACGTCAATCCACGCCGCGTTGGCGGCTTGGCACTACATTTTCGACGGGGCGGGTTCAGAGGACCGCGGCGTCGCGGATGGTCGGCGGCAGCGCGACACCGGCGGCCCGCAGGGCTAGAGTGGCGGCGGGGCGCGGCGCCGAGCGGACGATGAAGTGTTTGCCGTCGTAGTCGATCTCGGTTTCCGTCAGCGAATCCAGATCGGCGATGATCTCCGGCCAGGAGCTCACGCGATCGAGCGCGGCAATACGATCCTCCAGTGCTTTCTTCAGCACCAGCGCGAGGAAGCTGCAGAATACGTGGCCGCGGATGGTCTCGTCGAGCTTGTGGAAGATCGGCCTTGTCGAGAGCAGGTGCTTGGCGGTGCGGAAAGTCTGCTCCACCGTCCACAACTGCTTGTAGCAGAGCATGGCCGCAAGCGGGTTGAGGTCGGTATTGGTGCGCAGCACGAAGATGCCGTCGAACTTGTTGTCCTCCGCGATCTTGTCGGGATCAATCGCAAAATGCTGGTCGCTGATCGTCTTCAGGTAACGGCGGTAGCCGGTATTACCGACCAGCGCCTTGTCGCCCTTGGCGAGCTGGCGCTCCAGCGCGGCGACGATGGAAGCACGATCGGCGGCGTCCTTCTGGGCCTCCTGATGATTGCGGCAGACGATGTAACGCCGACCGGCCAGCATCACGGTCTTGGCCTCGTAGTCGGTCTGCTTGCCGCGCTTGTTGATGGCCAGCGGCACGAACGGCGCGGCATCCTCGAGCACCAGCTCGCGCACCAGCTTGTCGCTGCGCTCGCGCACGCCGAGAATGTACAGGAGCCGGCGCGCCTCCAGCTCCGCCACGGTCTCGGCACTGATCATGCCGCGGTCGGCGACCACGCACACCCGCGCGATGGCGAAGCGTCGGCGGAGCCGGTCGATCACCGGGATCAGTGTCGTCACGTCGGCGGTGTTGCCCGGCCACATCTCCGAGCACACCGGTCGCCCATCGCCATCGAGCAGCACGGCTAGGATCATCTGCCGCAGGTCCGGACGATGATCCTTGCTGTAGCCGTGCTGGCCCAGCGTCTGGCCGCCGGCGCCCTCGAAATAGAGGCTGGTGGTGTCCATGAACACCAAGTCGAGCCGCGTCAGCAGATCGCGCCGATGCGCGAACAGCCGCTCCTCAATCACGTCCTTCAGGCAGCGCGGTGCGAGCGTGCGGCCGTCCTGCTCTTTCTCCGGCAGCTCCTCGCCGAGCCACGCCATCGCCCGATAGAGATGATGCAGATTGAGCCCATCGATGCCGGTGATGGCATAATCCTCCCGCCAGCGATCGGCAGCGCGGTCGGAGCCGCTCACAAACAGCCGGTGCAGCACGGTGAGGAACACCGCCCCCTCCAATGCAAAGCCGTGCTTGCGCTTGCCCACAAGCTCCGCAATCACCGCCCGGCAGCCGGTCTCTTCCCACAGCCGCTCGAACACCAGCGCCGGCCCGATCCGACGCACTGCGATCTTGATGGCGGCATCATGGCTGGCCGCGCTCAGCACCATGGCCTTGGCGGCAAAGCGCGCACCCGAGCGCACCAGCCGCTCCAGCTGCCCGCTCGCCTGCAACTCGTCGAAACGTCCGAGCGTGGCGATCACCTGCTGGCGCACCTGGTCGCCGTCGCGGCGGCTCTCGACGATCTGCAGATAGGCGCGCCCGGCCGAGGTCTTGCGGCGGAAGTACATGGCAGCGGCTCCGCATGCAGGTGCGCACACAGAGCCGCGATTCGTCCGAAAAAATCAAATCAAATCGACCAACAACGTGGCACTACACTTTCGCAAAAATGCTAGGCCACACCAAACAAAATCAATGGCTTATGCCACGACCACGCGCGCGAACTGTAGAAGATGGGTTTGACTGAGGAGGAGGTACTCGCTGTTGCCGAGCACGAACATCTGCCTCAAATCGCCGCAACCGCCCTCGCTCAATACCTGCTATCGAACGATCATGGTAGTGAGGTCATTCGAGATATGATTGTCGAAGATATTCAGCTTGCGCAACGCGGCGGAAACAAGGAACATGTTTTGACCCTACTGCATGTGCTGCACCATTTTCTACTGACGCATCCTGAAGCTCGACCGGCTGAGCATCCTTGGAGCAGGCGATATTGAGTAACTTGGCCGTTCCTTGGGGCACACTTCAATTTGGAATTAAGGCCCCGCGCACATGCGGGGCTTAACCTTTTAAGTGAACTCTTTTAAGCACGTGAATCGAGCGA
>DATIEM010000035.1:0-6236 GCA_035455725.1 Rhizomicrobium sp.
CAGGCTGATTGAGGAGGTTCGCGCCCCGGAGCGGGGCACCTTTGCTGCCCTGGGGCATCCGCGCGTCATCGGGCATCTCAACAGGCTCGGTGTAACCGCCGTCGAACTCATGCCGGTGCAGGCGTTTCTTCAGGATCGCGAGCTGCTGCAGAGAAATCTGACAAACTACTGGGGTTACAACACGCTCAATTTCTTCACCGTCGAGCCACGCTATCTCGCCAGCGGCGATGCCAACGAGGCCCGCGCGGCGATCCGGCGGCTGCACCGGGCTGGCATCGAGGTGCTGCTTGACGTGGTCTACAACCATACCTGCGAAGGCAACCAGATGGGGCCGACGCTTTGCTGGCGCGGCCTCGACAACGCCAGCTATTATCGCTTGGCCGAACAGGACCGGCGCTCTTTGGTAAACGACACGGGAACGGGAAACACCGTGAACCTGTCACATCCGCGCGTGCTGCAGATGGTGATGGATTCGCTGCGCTACTGGGCACGGTCATTCCGCGTCGACGGCTTTCGCTTCGATCTGGGAGTGAGCCTTGGCCGCGAAAGCAACGGCTTCGATCCGCATTCGGGCTTTTTCGACGCCCTGCGGCAGGATCCCGAGCTTTCGCAGCTCAAACTGATCTCCGAGCCATGGGATGTGGGACCCGGCGGGTATCAGTTGGGCAATCATCCGCCAGGGTTTGCGGAATGGAATGACCGCTATCGCGATACCGTGCGGCGCTACTGGCGTGGAGATTCTGGCATGCGGCCCGAGATGGCCCGAAGGCTGTCCGGCTCCGCCGATCTGTTCGGGCCGAGCAACGTCCGCAAGCCCTCGGCTTCGGTGAACTATGTTGCAAGCCATGACGGCTTCGCCCTGCAAGACGTGGTCTCCTACGCGCACAAGCACAACGAGGCGAACGGGGAGGACAACCGGGACGGCACCGACGAGAACTGGTCCACCAATTGGGGGGAGGAGGGGCCGTCAAACGATGCCAGCCGCAATGCACTGAGAGAACGTGTCAAGCGCTCCATGCTGCTGACGGTCTTCGCCTCTCTGGGGACTCCTATGCTGCTGGCGGGAGATGAGGCCGGCCGCACGCAGTCCGGCAACAACAATGCCTACTGCCAGGACAACGAGATCTCATGGGTGGACTGGCCGCGCGCGCAAACGCCCGAGTTCGAAACTCTGACGGAGTTCGTCCGCAAACTGATCGCCATCCGCCGTGAACATTCCCTTTTTCGTGCGCGAACATTCCTGCATGGAGATCGCGAGATTGCGCCAGACATACCGGACATCGACTGGTTCGATGAACGTGGCCTGCGGCTTTCGCCGGAAGACTGGCAAAACAGCGAAGGCCGCGCGCTGGTGCTGGCGCTTGCTGGCGAGGAAGGCGGCCACGCAGAACGCGCCGCGGTTCTGATGAACGCCTCCGATCGGCCTCTCGAATTCGAGCTGCCGGGCGACACCGCATGGCAGCTGCTGGTCGACAGCGCGGACCCGGAAGCAATGCCGCACCTGGTTTCCGGGAAAACCTATCGTGTTCTGGATCGCGGCGCGGCCATTCTCATTACCACCCTGAAGCAGCGGAAGAGACACGCTTCGTAATGTCAGCCCCTTATGAGTTCCGCTTCGGCCCGGTCCTCGAAGCGCGAGATCGGACGCGGTTTCGTCTATGGGCGCCCGGTGCCGAGAGGGTGAAGTTGGAGCTTGCAGGCAAGATTTTTCCCATGCATTCCCTTGGCGGCGGATGGCATGAGCGTGTCGCCCCGTGCGGCGCCGGCGGGCGGTACCGTTTTCAAGTCGGCAACACCGCGGTGCCCGATCCCGCCTCGCGCATGCAGCAGGGCGATGCGCACGATCCGAGCATCGTCAACGATCCGACCTCATATAAGTGGGAGTGCAAAACATGGACCGGACGCCCGTGGGAAGAAGCGGTGCTTTATGAACTGCACCCCGGCCTTCTTGGCGGATTCAACGGTATCCAGGACCATCTCGGCCGTCTTGCGGCGCTCGGGGTTACTGCCGTCGAGCTGATGCCGATCGCCGATTTCCCCGGTGCGCGAAACTGGGGTTACGACGGCGTGCTGCCCTTTGCGCCGGACCGCGCCTACGGGACGCCCGATGAGTTGAAGGCGCTGGTCGATGCGGCGCATCGACACGAGCTAATGATTTTCCTCGACGTCGTCTACAACCACTTCGGCCCGGACGGGAATTATCTGCCGCTCTATGCGCCGGAGTTCTTCGATGAGTCGAAGCACACGCCCTGGGGAGCCGCGATCGACTTTCACCAGCGGGAGGTTCGCCGGTTCTTCATTGAGAACGCGCTCTACTGGCTGGGCGAGTTCCGTTTCGATGGCCTGCGATTCGATGCGGTGCACGCCATTTGCGACAAGTCCTTCCTTCCTGAACTCGCGCATGAAGTCCGAGCGCGAATATCGGGCAGGCATGTGCATCTTGTGCTGGAGAACGACAACAACGACGCGGCGCTGCTGCGCGATGGCTTCGACGCGCAATGGGGCGACGACCTGCATCACGTCCTGCACGTGTTGCTGACCGGCGAAAGCCACGGCTACTATGCGGATTATGCAACCGAGCCGGCCAACAAGCTGGCGCGGGCCCTGAGCGAGGGGTTTGCCTATCAGGGGGAGCGGTCGCTGTCGCGCGACGGGGCGCGGCGCGGATCACGCGTCACGGACCTGTGCGCCACGTCCTTTGTTTCGTTTCTCCAAAATCATGATCAGATCGGCAACCGCGCCTTCGGCGAGCGACTCACCGTGCTGTCGGAGCCGCGAAAACTGGAAGCGGCGATTGCCTTGCAGCTGCTTGCGCCGGACATCCCGCTCATCTTCATGGGCGAGGAATGCGGCGCAACGGAACCGTTCCTCTATTTCACCGATCATCGCGATCCCAAACTGGCGCAAGCTGTGCGGGAGGGCAGGCGGCAGGAATTCGCCCGCTTTCCGGAGTTCTCCGATGAAGCCAGACGAGAGCAAATCCCCGACCCGAATGCGCCGGAAACCTTCGCGCGCTCGCGCCCGGAGATCGTGAACAACGCGCGATCCGCGCTTTACCGGCAGCTGCTGGCACTGCGCCGCGAATACCTGTTTCCGCGGCTAAAAGGGATCCAGACGGAAAGCGCGCGGCCAATAGGAGCGGCGGCGGTGATCGCCTGGTGGCGATTTCGGGACGGCGGCCGATGGGTCGTGGCCAGCAATCTTGGCGATGCGCCTGTGACCGTGGACCTGCCCGAGTGCAGTCCGCTTTGGGGTCAGCAACCGGACAAGCAAATCCCACCAGCCACCACATTGGTGTGGATGGAAGCGGCATGAGCGATGAATCGCTCAGGAGGCTTGCGCGCGCGGCGGGGCTTCAGGTCGAGTGGACGGATTCGGAGGGGCGCCCGCTCGAAGTGGCGCCGGACACTTTGCGCGCGGTGCTGCGTGCACTCGGCTACCCGGCCGACAGTCCAAAAGATGTCGAAGACAGTCGCGAGCGGATCGATGAAGCCGCGCGCCAGCTGCCGCCGCTGATCACAGCGCATCCGCACGGAGTGGTGCCCTTGGGCTCTGTCGGGCGCGCGCGCCTGCAGCTTGAGGACGGTTCGTGGCGGGGTCTGCCCTTGGTTCCACGGGAGACCGGCGGAGCGGGTATCCAGGCGCCGGATTCCATCGGTTATCATCGGCTGGAGCTGGACGACTCCACGCACATACTCGCGGTCGCGCCACCTCGCTGCTATGGCATTGGCGACGTTGCGCCTGGGCGGAGACTCGCCGGTATCGCGGTGCAGATTTACTCTCTTTGCGGCGGTCACAGCGAAGGTTTTGGGGATTTCGCCGCGCTGGCGGAATTCGCACATGAAGCCGGCGATTTGGGCGTCGACGCGATTGCTGTGAGTCCAACTCACGCGCGGTTCGCCTCGCGACCGGAAAGCATCAGTCCATATGCCCCTTCCAGCCGCCTTTTTCTGGACCCTCTCTACGCGGACGTTGCGCTCGTCGGTCTGCCAAAGAGCGCGGACCGTTGTTCGGCAGAGCTGATCGATTGGCCGGAAGCGCATCGGCGGAAATACGCGCGCCTGCGGGATGCTTTCCGGGCCTTTGAAGAAAGCGGCCAGGGGATCGAAGACTTTCGCGCCTTCCGTGCTCAGGGCGGCCAGCGGCTGTTGAATCACATCCTCTACGAGGCGCTTGCTGCGCATTTCGAGACCGAAGGAAAGCGCACTCCGAGTGAGTGGCCAGAGGGCTTCCGTGACTGCGCAACACCGGAGGTAAAGGCCTTCGCCAAATACGAAGAGAAGGAAATCGAGTACCAAGTCTTTCTCCAATGGCTTGCGACCCGAAGCGCCGCGGCGGCGCAAGCTCGCGCCAGGCAGACCATGGCCGTTGGCGTGATTTCCGATCTGGCAGTGGGTGTCGATCCGACCGGAAGTCACGCCTGGAGTGCGCCGGATGAGTTGATCGGAAGCCTCAGCCTGGGTGCGCCGCCGGATACCTTTAACCCGGCAGGCCAGAATTGGGGCCTGACGACATTTTCACCCACAGAACTGCGCCGTTCCGGATACGACGGCTTCATCGCGATGCTGCGGGCGACGATGCAGTACGCGGGTGGAATCCGAATCGATCACGCGATGGGCCTGCGCCGCATGTGGTTATTGCCACAGGGTGCCGGGCCAAATGAGGGGGTTTACGTCAGCTATCCTGTGCAGGATTTGCTTCGGCTTATCGCGCTGGAGTCGGTTAGGCATAAGGCGATTGTTGTTGGCGAGGATCTCGGCACGGTGCCGGACGGATTCCGCACGCAACTTTCCGACGCGGGAATACTGGGCATGCGCGTTCTGTGGTTCGAACGGGAGCACAATGGCCGCTTCGTCGCGCCCGCGTGCTGGGAGGCCAACTCCGTGGGGCTTACAACCACGCATGACCTTCACACGGTGGCAGGCTGGTGGCAGGGGCGCGATCTTGACTGGAGCGCGAAGCTTCAACGCAAGACGCGGCTCGGCAGCATCGCAGCCGAGCAATCCGAGCGCGAAAAGGATCGATCCCTCCTCTGGTCGGCGTTTCAGGAGGCGGGATGCGCAAGGGGCTCTGAGCCTCCGGAGGCCGAAACAGATGCGGTGATCGAAGGGGCGCTGGAATATGTCGGCAAGACCCCTTGTCAGCTGGCGATCGCCGCGGCGGAGGACATTGCCGGCACTGCGGAGCAGCCGAACCTGCCCGGCACGACCGACGAACATCCAAACTGGCGCCGCCGCTTGCCCGGAAACCTGTTAGACAACCCTGCAGGGCGCCACCGCGTCGCGCGGTTTGTGTCTGCACGGAAGACATGATCCCCCGCGCGACATATCGCCTGCAATTTCATAAGGGCTTTTCGTTCGATGCTGCGCTTCCGCTCGCACCGTATCTCCGGCGGCTCGGCATCAGCCATGTGTATTCCTCGCCGATTCTGAAAGCGCGGCCCGGGTCGATGCACGGCTACGACGTGATCGATCCCACCGTGATCAATCCGGAGCTTGGGGGCGAGGAAGGGTTTTGCAGGCTCGCTTCTGAACTACGGGCGCACGGCATCGGCCTGATCGTCGATATCGTGCCGAACCATATGGCGGCGGATGAAGAAAACCGCTGGTGGTGGGACGTGCTGAAACACGGGCGCGGGAGCCGCTTCGGCAACTTCTTCGATATCGATTGGGATGCGCTGAATGGAAAGGTGCTGCTCGCAGTGCTCGGCAAGCCGTATTTTCAAGCACTGGAAGGCGCGGAAATCAAAATCGGATTGGACGAACGCGGCGCGCCTTGCGTCCGCTATTTCGGTAGGCATTGGCCGCTCCGGCCGGAGGACTGCAATATCAATGCGAACGAATATCAATCCATCGAGCGACTGCACGCTTTGCTGGAGCGGCAGCACTATCGGCTGGCGTGGTGGCGGATCGCCAATGACACGATCAACTGGCGGCGGTTTTTCGATGTGCCAGACTTGATAGCGCTAAAACAGGAGACGAAGGAAGTCTTCGAGCGCAGCCATCCGAAGATCTTCGAATTGTATCGCGCGGGATTAATCGACGGTGTGCGGGTGGATCACCTCGATGGGCTTACCGATCCCGGCGCTTATTGCAGCCGCCTGCGTGACCGCCTGGACCAATTGGGCGCGGACCGAAGCCCGCCCGACAAACATCCTTACATTATTGTGGAGAAGATACTCGGGCGCGGTGAAGTGCTGTCCAACGATTGGGGTGCAGACGGCACGACCGGCTACG
>DATIEM010000036.1:0-54983 GCA_035455725.1 Rhizomicrobium sp.
AGCGAGGAAACGGCGGAGCAGGAGCGGCGGGAGGAGCTCTATGAGTGCGTCGAATACTTCACACGACTGTGGAACGAGCGGGTAAACGCGCCGCCCAGGGGCGATCTTATCTCCATGCTCGCCCATGGCGAGGCGACACGCGACATGAACCGCATGGAATATCTGGGCAATCTGGTGCTGCTGATAGTCGGCGGCAACGACACCACGCGTAACACGATTTCCGGCAGCGTCATGGCGCTAAACCAGTTCCCGGAACAGTTCGACAAGCTCCGCAGTAACCCGGGCCTGATTCCGAATATGGTTTCGGAAACCATCCGCTGGCAGACGCCGCTGGCGCACATGCGCCGCCGTGCCAAGCGGGATGTCGAATTCGGCGGCCAGACGATCTGTGCCGGCGACAAGGTGGTGATGTGGTATATTTCGGGAAACCGCGATGAGGACATGATCCCCAACGGAGATGATTTCGATATCGAGCGGCCGAATGTCAGGCGCCATCTGTCGTTTGGGTTCGGCATTCACCGCTGCGTGGGCAACCGTCTTGCCGAACTGCAGCTCAAGATCATCTGGGAGGAAATCTTCAAGCGCTTCTCCAATATCGAGGTGGTTGGAGAACCGCGCCGTGTGCTCTCCACATTCGTGCACGGTTACGAACATCTACCCGTGCGCCTCACGCCGGCCTAAGACCCGATGTCGGAAGCAGCGCACACGCGCGCCAATCTGCCGGAATACAGCGTCAGCGAAATTGCCGCGGCGCTGAAGCGCACGGTGGAAGACGCGTTCCCCTTCGTCCGCGTGCGAGGCGAGATCAGTAATCTCAAATTTCATTCCTCCGGTCATATCTATTTCGACCTGAAGGACGACAAAGCCTGCCTGAACGCGGTGGTGTGGCGCATGACGGCGCGGCTGCTGAAACTGAAGCCGGAGCAGGGCCTGGAGGTCATCTGTACCGGGCGCGTCACTACCTATCCGGGCTCCTCACGCTATCAGATTGTGGTCGAGCAGATCGAACTCGCCGGCATCGGCGCCCTGATGGCGATGCTGGAGGAGCGCAAGCGCCGCCTGGCCGCAGAAGGATTGTTCGCGGAGGAGCGCAAGAAAAAGCTTCCGTTTCTGCCGCAGGTGATTGGCGTGGTGACCTCGCCGACGGGTGCCGTGATCCGCGACATCATGCACCGGCTTCAGGCGCGATTTCCCCGCCGCGTTCTGGTGTGGCCGGTGGCAGTGCAGGGTGAGCGCGCCGCGGCCGAAGTGAGTGCCGCGATCCGCGGCTTCAATGCGATCGCCGCCGGTGGCATCGTGCCCCGCCCCGATCTCATCATCGTGGCGCGCGGCGGTGGCTCGATCGAGGACTTGATGGCCTTCAACGAGGAGATCGTGGTGCGGGCCGCGGCGGAGAGCATGATTCCGCTCATCTCGGCCGTGGGCCATGAAACCGATACCACGCTGATCGATTTCGCGGCCGACCGCCGCGCCCCCACCCCCACTGCAGCGGCGGAGATGGCCGTTCCCGTGCGCGCCGATCTGCTATCGCAGAGCCTCGATTTCGAGCGGCGGCTGATAAACTGCTTTTTGCGCGGCATCGCCCAGCGGCAAACACATTTGGCAGCCCTGGCGCGGGTGCTGCCCCGCGCCGACCAGCTCTTCGCCAGTCCCATCCAGCGGCTGGACTACGCATCCGAAAACCTTGGCCGCGGGCTTCTGCGCAACCTGCAGCAGCATCGCCGCGCGTTCACGGAAACATCGGCACAGCTCAGGCCTGCCGCCATGCAGCAGCGCCTCTCGTTATGTGGCGAGCGCATTTCTGCTCTGGGGGCGCGGCTCAATCGGCGGGAGCGCGCGCGCATGGCCGAGCGGCAGGCACAGTTGGATGGACTGTCGCGCATTCTGGAGAGCGTCAGCTATCGCAATGTGCTGGACCGCGGCTTCGCGCTGGTGCGCAGCCAGGATGGCACCTTGAAGCGCCGAGCGGCCGCCGTCGCGTCCGGCGAAGAACTGATCCTGACTTTTGCCGATGAGTCCGCGAGCGCGGTGGCGATCGGTCCGCCGCGCCAGCCGCTGTCCCGTTCAGGACGGCCCAAAAAGCCGGCGAAGGAGCAGGGAAACCTCTTTTAAATTTTTCATCTCCCTCGCTGTTGCGCCGCTCGGGACAAGCTGGCAGGAGTTTGCCTCATGAACCAGATGGAACGCGATTTCCGCCCGGACGGCCTTGCTGAGCTCGAATATCTAGACGGTGAATATCGCGTGGTGCGCCCCGGCTCCTTCGTTGTCTGCGCGATCACTGGCGTCGCCATTCCGCTCGACGCGCTGCGCTACTGGAGCGTGGATCTGCAAGAGGCCTATGCCTCAGCCGATATCGCGTTGCAGCGCTTCCAGGAGAAGGGTTTTACACCACATTGATGCTGCGGCGCTCGTTTCTGCTGGGCACGTTGGCCTCGGCGCTTGCGCCGGGCTGCACCTTCGCGATTGCACCGAAGCGGCTTTCCTTTTCGGGTTCCTTGAAACAGGGAAGCCTTGTGATCGGCACGGCCGAACCTGGATCAAAGGTTAGCGTTAACGCCGCGCCGGTGCTCGTCTCTGGCAACGGGACCTTTGCCTTCGGCTTTGAATACGACCAAAAGAAGCCGAGCAGTGTGGTTGCGCGGTTCAGCGATGGCATCGCCCAAAGCCGCGATGTCGCGCCCGTTGTTCGCCAGTATGAGGTGCAGCGCATCAATGGTTTGCCGGAGCAGCAGGCCCATCCGACGGAGCCCGCCATTGTGGCGCGCATTGCCCGGGAAAATCAGATGATTGCGGACGCGCGCAAGCACGACACGCGCGGCATTGCCTTTGCGGAGCCGTTCGACTGGCCGGTTCCCGGCATTGTCAGCAGCCTTTTTGGCAGTCAGCGCATCCTGAACGGCAAGCCTTCGACGCCACATTTCGGCGTGGACATCGCTGCGCCGGAGGGCACGCCAATCCATGCGCCGGCAGACGGCACGGTGACGCTCGCGGAGCCCGATTTCTACCTGACGGGTGGCACGACGGTGCTGGACCATGGGCATGGCGTTTTCACCCTCTACATCCACCAGAGCGCGTTGAAAGTGATTGTGGGGCAGGCGGTGAAGCGCAGCGATGTTATCGGTCTGGTCGGCATGAAGGGACGCGCGACGGGTCCGCATCTGCATTGGGCGCTGAACTGGTTTCAGATGAAACTCGATCCGTCGCTGTCCACCCTAACGCCTGCCCCAGCCAAGGTCTGAGCCTCGCGGCCGCGGCGGCTGCGCGGCTTGTCGCCTTCCTTCGGCCAGCGGCGATGGATCCACAGCCATTGCGATGGCCGATAGCGCACGGCGCGTTCCAGAACTTCGTTGATTTTGCCGGTGACCTCCAGCACGTCGCGGTTGTGATCGCCCCCGGGCGTGCAGACGATTGGTTCGTGGACCGTCATGCGGAAACGCGCGCCGTTGAGCCGCTCGTTGGTGACCGGCAGGATCACGGCGCCAAGCTTGAGTGCCAGCGCGGCAGGCGCCGGCGTGGTCATCGCCATGCGGCCGAAGAAGGGCGCCGGCACGCCTTCGCTCGTCTTCTGGTCCACCAGCATGAAAATCGCCTTCCCAGCGCGCAGCAGCGTGAAGATGCGCTTGGTTCCCTGCGCGCCCTTGCCGAGATGCTCTTTGGGTCCCTTCTTGCCGCGCTGTTTCACCATCCACCGGTCGACATAGGAATTGTTCAGCGGTCGATACACGAGGGCGCCCTCCAGGCCATACTCGGTCGCAGTCAGCGGCATGATCTCCCAATTTGCGAAATGGCCGGAGACGAACAGAATCCCCTTGCGCTGTTCGATGGCGCGAACGGCCGTCTCCATATTGCGGATCTCGATGCGCGGCTTTGTTCCGCGAAAGGAGAATTTCTCGAGGTGCGGATATTCCGCGATGGTGCGGCCGAGACTGTCCCACATCTCGACGACAATGGCCTCGATCTCTTCGCTGCTTTTGTCCGGGTATGCCGCACGCAGGTTTTCGCGCGCCCGCCTGGTCACCGAGGTGCGGTAGAGGATTCGCCGGCCGATCAATCCGCCGAGGGCAGATGCCGAATCGACGCTGAGCGCGCCGAATACACCCATCAATGCAAAGAATGCAGCGGCTTCGAGCAGGTAGCGGAGGTTGCGGCCGAATGGCATTGACGGTACCTGAATTCCGATGGTTCAGGATAATGCCGGAACAGCCGGCGCCTGGACAATCGAATCCAGCAGGCGGGTCAGTTCGGCGAGATCATCGAACATGGCGCTTACCCGCAGCAGGTTAATGTCATTTCGCAGGGCCGTCGGCAGGCGCACGTAATCTTTCTCTGTTGTGACCAGCGTTGCGTTTGCTAGCAGCGCCTTGTCACGCATCGCATGAATCTCATGCTCGCGATACCGGTGATGGTCCGCAAATGGAAATGCCTCGATCACCTCGGCGCCAGCAGCATTCAGGGTCGCGAAAAACTTCTGGGGCTGTCCGATGCCGGCGAACGCGACGACGCGCAGTCCGGCGAACTGCCCTTCATGTTGTGGGACAATCCGCGCGCGCAGTACAGAGCTGCCAAAGTGCGGCAGCGAAAAATTATGCGGTCCCATCAGAATCACGCCATCGGCTCGCGCCAGGCCCTGCTTGACCGGTTCGCGCAAAGGGCCAGCCGGCAACACGCGACCATTGCCGAAACCTTCTGCCGAGTCGATCACCACGAGAGAGAGGTCCTTTGCCAACGAGAAATTCTGATGACCGTCATCCATCAGGATGACATCGGCTTGATGATTTTCAGCGAGTCTTGCGCCCTCGGCACGGTGCCGTGCAACGATAGCAGGCGCGGTTGCCGCCAGCATGAGCGGCTCGTCTCCAACCTCGGCCGCAGAATGTTGCGTGGGATCGACGAGCACGGGACCTGTGAGCCGTCCGCCATACCCCCGCGAAAGCAAGAAGACCCGCAAACCCTTGGCGATCAGCCGTTCCGCGATGGCGCGAACGACGGGCGTTTTGCCTGTCCCGCCAGTTGTCAGGTTTCCGACGCAGATCACCTTGGCGGACGAGCGATAAGGGTTGGCCTGCGCCCCCTTTATCGCCACCGTCGCCCCATAAAGGTACCCTAGCGGCGAGAGCGCTGTGGCCGCGATGCGAGCGGCCGGGCTCCTGCCCGTCCAGAACTCAGGCGAGCGCATGCGCGAGCAGCGATTCGATACTGGCTAGAGTCCGCTCGGTGGCGCCTGACAGCGACTCCGCAGCCTGTGCCGCCGCCCGGCCCATCGCCGATGCAGCCGCCGGGTCTTCCATCCATTTTTGGGCGAGCGCCGCAATGTCTGTGGAGGTCGTCACCAGCCCTTCGCCTTGCGCGACGAAGATCGCTTCATAGGCGGAACGGAAATTGTGGGTATCAGGCCCGGCCATAACGGCGCATCCGAGGCGCGCCGCCTCCAGCGGATTCTGTCCACCGTGCGGAACGAGACTTCCCCCAATGAAGGCGAACGGCGCCGCGCGATAGAGCAGCCCAAATTCGCCGAGGGTGTCTGCCACGTAGATGTCGGAATCTTCACCAGGCAATGCGCCGTTCGATCGCTGCACACTGCGGCGGCCGCCGCAGAGCATTGCGATCTCTCCGCCGCGCTCCGGGTGACGGGGCGCGATGATGGTGAGCAGGCGCGGATACGCCCGCCGCAGCTTGTCATGCGCCGGCAGGAGCGTTTCCGCTTCTCCAGGATGCGTGCTGGCCGCCAGCAGCACCGGGCGGCCGCCGATTGCCTCTTTCAATTGCAGAAGCTTTTCGGGGTCAGCGGCAAGGGGCGGCGCATCCGCCTTGAGATTGCCGCTAACCTGCACCTTAGGCGCCCCCAGCGCTGATAAGCGCTCGGCCGTTTCCAGATCCTGCGCCAGGCAGAGATCATATTTACCGAGCAATGCACTAGCGGTTTTCTGCACACGCCGCCAGCGCGCAAAGGATGCGGCTGACATGCGCCCGTTGATGAGCGCGAGCGGAATGTCGCGCTTCCGCGCCGCGGAAATCATGTTCGGCCAGATTTCAGAATCGACGAACAGCCCCGAATCCGGGCGCCAATGATCGAGAAAGCGGCGGATGGCCGAGGGGATGTCCACCGGCGCATATTGGTGAAAGGCGCCGGCTGGCAAGCGTTCGGACATGAGCTCCGCAGAGGTTACCGTGCCGCTGGTGACGAGCACATGCCGTGCCTCCGTTTTGAGCAATTCGCCGATCAAGGGAAGCACCGAAATGCATTCACCGACGCTCGCGCCGTGAACCCAGATTAGCGTGCCATCGGGTCTCGGCTTGCCAGCGTATCCCAGACGCTCGCGGATGCGGCTTAAATCTTCCTTGCCGCGGCTTGCGCGACTTTTCAGCGCCAGCGGCACGACCGGGGTAAGCGCCACCGTAGCGCAGCGGTAGGCCAGAAGGGGGAACGATGAGACCATGCTCAGGCGACATCCTGGGCATCGTCGAGATTGTGCTGATAGAGGCGCGCATACAGGCCGCCTCGAGCCATCAGCTCTGCGTGTGTGCCACTTTCGACCATCCGCCCGCGGTCCAACACGTAAATGATATCCGCATCCAGCACGGTCGACAGCCGGTGCGCGATGACGATGGTCGTGCGCCCCTTCATCAGCGTGGCGAGCGCGTCCCGTACCTGCCGCTCGCTTTCCGTATCGAGCGACGAGGTTGCCTCATCGAGCAGCAGGATGGGCGCATCGCGCAGCATGGCGCGGGCGATCGCAATGCGCTGGCGCTGTCCGCCGGAGAGTTTCAGCCCTCCTTCTCCGACGCGCGCGTCATAGCCGCCGTCCAATGCGCTGATGAAGTCGTGCGCGGCAGCCGCTTTCGCCGCCGCAACAATAGCATCGCGATCCGCGCCGGCGCGTCCAAGAGCGATATTCTGCGCGATCGTTTCGTCAAACACGATGGGCTCCTGCGTCACCAGCGCGACGTTGTCGCGCAAGGATTTCAGGGTGACCGCCCGGACGTCCGCGCCAGCGACTGTAATGCGGCCGCTGTCCGGTTCGTAGAAGCGCAGCAGGAGATTGAAAACGGTTGTTTTGCCGGCGCCAGAGGGTCCCACCAGCGCCACTTTTTTGCCGGCCGGAATATCCAGCGTTACACCGTCCAACGCCGGGGCGCCCGAGGGATAGTGAAACCGCACATTCTCCAATTTGACCGAGCCGCTCGACCAGGCATCGCTGATCCGCAGCGGTTGGCTGTTCGGCGCATCGGTAATCGCAGCCCGCGAATCGATGAGAGCAAAAATGCGGTTCGCAGCCGAGAGGCCTTCGGTCGAGATTGTCCACAGCTGCGTCAGGTTGCGCACCGGCTGCTGTGCCATCAGCATTGCGGCGACAAACGAGAGGAACTGGTTGATCGCGAGTTGACCGTGCAGTCCCTGATAACCGGCGAAGAAAATCGTGGCGGCGCCGGCAAGGCCGCCGATCAAATCCGTTGCAGGCACTGCGGCCGAGCGGGCGCGAACGGCCCGCAACAAATATTTCAGGCGGCGATCGATCTGCTCCTGGGCTAGATCCACGGCATGAGCTTCGAGATTGTAGGCCTTGATCACTCTCCGGCCGGCCAGCGCTTCGCTGAGCGCCCGCGACAGGACACCAGTTTCCTGCATCCCGCGGACCGAAGCCTTGCGAAGGGCCTTGCTGATCACGCGCGTAACGCCCACGACCAGCGGCAGCACGACGACGGAGATGATCGCAAGCTGCCAATCCTGGTAGATCATCACCGCGGCAAGCGCCACGAGTGTCACCCACTCCTTGCCAAGGCCGGCCACGCCGCGGGTGATCGAGCCGCGCAACAGCGTGGCGTCATAAAGAAATTTCGAAACGGTTTCGCCTGAATGTTCCGCATTCAGCGCGGCAAGGTCGAGCTGAATCTGACTGCGGAACATGTCGCCCTGCACGGCAGCCACGATCCGCTCGGCCACCGAGTTGATGGTCGCCTGCTCGCCGTAGGTGGAGAGCGCGCGCACCGTGACCACCGCAATCAACGCGAGCGGAATCAGCACCAGCATTTCGGTATTTTTTTCGAGAAATATCTTCTTCACCGCGGGATCGAGCAGCCAGGCCAAGGCGCCATTGGTCAACCCGGTGACGATCATGCAGCCGACCGCAAACGCGATCTTCGGCCACTGCCGGCTCATGTAATCGCGCGCGAGGCGCTGGATGATGCGGAAATCTCCCAGCTGCGCAGGCGCGGGCCGTGCGCCCGCCAGCGCCGCCTTCCGCGGCAGCCGCCCTATTGTGTTCTGGGAGTGAATGGTCATCGGTCGGCCGGTCCTAGCATGAGCCGGCCCAGGGAGGCGAGAAGCGGCAAAGCGTCAGCTTTCGGCTGACTTTTCTGGATCGAGCAGGCGATGCAGATGAACGACGAAATAGCGCATATGGGCATTGTCGACGGTTGCGTGCGCGGCCGCCCGCCAGGCGCTCAGGGCGGATTTGTAGTTGGGATAGATGCCCACGATTTGAAGCCTCGAAAGGTCTTTGAATTCAAGACCATCGGGAGAGGTGAGCTCGCCTCCGAAAACAAGATGCAACAATTGTTTCTGTTTGGCATGAGCCATAAGGAGTCACCGAGCTGGCAAAGCGATATCGCACACACGGGCAATCAGCTGCCCATGGAGGAATGGGCCCGCCACCACCACCGAGGGCTGAACCGGAACTCTGCCGTTATAACGAAGCGCGGCACCTGTGTGTGTCGTGACGCAGCCGCCGGCTTCCTGCACGATGAGATCGGCGGCCGCAAGGTCCCAATCGTGCTTGGCCGACAGCGCGACTGCTGCATCGAAGGCGCCGCAGGCGACCAGCGCCAGCCGGTAGGCGACGGAGTTGCGCGTCTCAATGTGCATTGGCGGCCAAGGCTGCGATGGGGCGATATTCGCCGGCGGGTGGTCAAAGGTCGTTTTCGGGCCCAGCATGCGACAGCCTTCCAGTTCGCTGCGCGCGGACACGTGAATGGGCTTGCCGTTCAGTTTCGCGCCACCCTCTTTCTGGGCAGTGAAACATTCTCCCGTAATCGGATTGTAGATTGCGCCCGCGAAAGCTTTGCCGTTGCACACCGTCGCCGCGCAGATCGTGAAATAGGGCCGGCCCTTCAGGAAGGCCACCGTGCCGTCGATCGGATCGATGACGAAGCTGCACTCCCTTTCCAGCCGCTCTGCATCGCACTCGGTTTCCTCCGATAGCCAGCCATAGTCGGGTCGGGCCGGGCGCAGTCGCTGCATGAGAAACTCATCCACTGCGATGTCGCAGTCCGTGACCGGCTGGCCCTTGCCCTTGCTCCACGTGCGGTAGGAGCCACGGTAGAATTTCCGTGCAATCGTGCCGGCATCGCGCACCGCGCTCACGATGAGGGAAAGGTCGGCCTCAGGCGCCTGCAACCGTCATTCCTTCGACACGAACGGTCGGTGCGTTGATGCCGTAGCGGAATTCGAGGTCGCTGGCCGGCGTAAGGTTTGCAAACATCTCCTTCAGGTTCCCGGCAATAGTGACGCCCGAAACCGGGTACGCGATCTTGCCGTTTTCGATCCAGAAACCGGCCGCGCCCCGGCTGTAGTCGCCGGTGACCCCATTCAGGCCCATGCCGATCAGCTCCGTCACGTAGAGCCCCTCCCGGATGTCAGCAATCAATTCATCGCGCGAGAGCGGCCCTGGTTCCATGTAGAGATTGGTCGCGGACGGCGAAGGAGGGCCGCCAGTCCCGCGCGCGGCGTGTCCGGTCGTGATGAGGCCCAGCTGTTTGGCGCTTGAACAGTCCAGCAGCCACGTCTGCAATACCCCTTTCTCCACAATGTGCCGGCGCCGATTGCGCACGCCTTCGCCATCGAACGGCTTGGAGCGCAGTCCGCGCTCGCGGTGGGGATCGTCCACAATGGTGATGCCGGGCGCAAACACCTGCGTGTCCATCCGATCCTTCAGGAACGTGACGCCGCGGGCGACCGCCGCGCCGGAAATCGCTCCTGCAAAATGTCCAAGCAGCCCGGAGGCCACCCGCGGCTCGTAAACGACGGGCACCGCCTGCGACCGTGCCCTTCGGGGATTGAGCCGGGCAATCGTGCGTTCTCCAGCGCGCCGCCCCACCTCCTCCGGCGATTCCAGATCAGCATTGCGGCGGGCCGTGGCGCTTTCATAATCGCGCTCCATCGCGGTGCCTTCGCCCGCCACGACGGCCACGCCCATGCTGTGGCTGGTTGCGCCGTAGTGACCGAAAAACCCCTCGCTGGTGGCGAATGCGATCCAGCTCCGGCTGAAGCTCGCGCCGCCCCCTTCCGAATTGGTGATGCCAACGACAGCGAGCGCCGCCCCCTCCAGAGTGCGGGCTCGCTCCACCAGGGCATCGGGAGCGGGCTCTTCGGGATCCTCGATCTGCAGGTGCGGGAACTCCTTCGCGAGCAGATCGGGTGGCGCAAGGCCGACAAACCTGTCCTCCGGCGCCAGCCGGGCCATGCTGACGGCGCGCTCCGGCAGTTCCGAAAGGGCGGACAGAGAGAGATCGGTGGACGAGACAAACGCCACACGCTGACCGACGAACACGCGTAGACCAAGATCGGCGGATTCGGCGCGTTCGATGTCTTCGAGCTTGCCTAACCGGTAGGATACGCTGGAAGAGACAGCCTCTACCAGCAAACCATCGGCCGCATCGGCGCCCGCGCGCCGCGCGGCCGCGATCAGATCTTCCAGAAGCAGTTGAGAATCGCTGGTGATCACAGATTACGAGCTAGGCGCTCCCGTGGTGAAAACAAGCCAGAACAGCGCCACGATTCCGATAATGTAGGCGAGCCAGGTCAAGACCATCCCGATCAGCCTCAGGGGCGTTGGACCGATCGAGCGTGAAAGTCCAATGGCGTGCAAAATGCGTCCCACCGTGAGCGTGATGCCGATCCCGTGAACCACCCAGATCGGGGCGCCAAAGGGGGAAATGGTAAGCGCCCACATCAGCAGGATCGCCATCGGCACCCATTCGCTGTTGTTGGCATGTGCCCGAAGAGGACCAGCCATTTCCGGCTTGCCGCCGTCACCGATGTCCGTCTGGGTGCGAACGCGGGCGCGAGTCACGAGAACGCCCAGAACCAGCATGATGAGCGCGTTCAACGCGGCATAAAAGCCAAAGGCGTAATAGGAGGATTCAAGCAAGAGCATGGGGTGTCCCCTTCCAGCGGCGAAGATGTGAAGAACAATCGGCGCGCCCGGTCAAGCGCCGCGCAGGAGCGGGCCGCGCTCGCGTCGGCGGCAACTATTTGGATTGAGCCGGTGCCTTTGCTGGAGGTGGGGACGGCGCGGGGGTGGGTGCGGCGGGCGTGATGTACAGTTTCTGTTCTCCATAGGCGACGTAAAGGTGCAGATGGCGGAGAATATCCATCCCCAGGATCATCTCACTCAATCCCGTTTCCTGCCCGGGATTCCCAATGCGCGAGTTGCCTTCGAGCGTGTCGTGCGGTTTCAGGCGATTGTGCATCAGGTCCGGGATAAGCATCAGCGTGGGGTTGGAGATGGCAATTCCTTCCAGAGACAGGGATTTGAAGCGATGCAGATAAGTGCTGGCCCCGGTATCGCCGATGTGCCCCTCGAAAGGCGTCTGGTCGCTGTCGGCGACAATGCCGAAATTACTTTGGGCGGGTCCGAGGTTCAGCAGCGACCTGCTGGAGCCCGTATCGAGCATGGCCGTGAGACGACGCCCCTCCAGCTCCACCGGCACCATGATGTGACCGTCCTGATTCACCCGGACAGGAACGACCGCGACCTTTCCGGCCGGCCAGTAGACAACCTTTCCGTCGCAATGTTTCTGGGAGATCAGGTTGAACTTGTGTCCACCGAAATCGAAGTCGACATCGTAGGCATCCAAAAGATTGGGTGCGAGGAGGCCGGCCACATCCGGCACGTCGGGCGCGAACTTGTGAACGCCCGGCATCACCATGAAATCCATGCTGTCGGCGTGAAGATTGCCTAAGGTAAATCCCGCCCGGACCGCGAGGCGGGTACTGTCGCCCGCGACGCCCACCAAAACCAGACGGGTGTGGCGCGGGCTTAGCTTCAGCTCGTCGGCAACCGGCTGCGTCATTTCAGTAAAGAACCCGCCGGTATCGACCAGCATCGATTTGGCCACACCGTTGATCTTGACGGGAACATAAGCGCGATTATCCGCGCCGATTTTCAGAGCGACGCTAGTGACGATGCTCAGCGGCTGGCAGCTGTCGTCGGCCGTTGCCGAAACAATGCCGGCAAGTGTCGAGCAGACAAATACCGCAAGTGAGAACGAGCGCATTTCGTCCCCGTGCGAAGTGCGCCATCATATAAGCCAACGGGCGTTGCTGCAACCAAGCCTGAATTCCGAATTCACAGGCTGCGTCGGGTGGTTAATGCCCGACCGGCTTGCCCGATCCAGGCAGTCCCAAACTCTGCCATTTCTCCGTGACCGTGCGGATGACTTCCCGGTCCATGCGAATCAGGCGGCCCCATTCGCGTCTGGTTTCCGGCTGCCACTTGTTCGTTGCGTCCAGTCCGATTTTGGAGCCGAGGCCGCTCTCCGGCGAGGCGAAGTCCAGATAGTCGATCGGGGTATTTTCGATCACCGTGATGTCGCGCGCTGGGTCCATGCGGGTGGCAATCGCCCACATCACGTCTTTCCAGCTACGGGCATCGATGTCGTCGTCGACGACGATCACCCATTTCGTGTACATGAACTGCCGCAGATACGACCAGACTGCCATCATCACCCGCTTGGCATGGCCGGGATAAGCCTTCTTCATCGACACGACGGCGATGCGGTAACTGCAGCCCTCCGGCGGCAGCCAGAAGTCCACGATTTCGGGGAATTGCTGCTGAAGAAGCGGGATGAACACTTCGTTCAAGGCTTCGCCCAGCACTGAAGGTTCGTCCGGGGGCCGTCCCGTGTAGGTCGAGAGATAGATCGGATTGCGGCGCATCGTGACCGCGGTAACCGTGAATACCGGAAACTGCTCGACAGAATTGTAGTAGCCAGTATGATCGCCGTAGGGACCTTCATCGCGATAATCGGAAAGCGATACTTCGCCTTCCAGCACGATCTCCGCTTCCGCAGGCACCTTCAGGGGCTGCGATACGCAATCGGTGAGCTCCACACGGGCGCCGCGCAGCAATCCTGCGAACTGGTATTCCGAGAGCGTGTCCGGCACCGGTGTCACCGCCGCCAGGATGATGCCTGGGTCGGCGCCGATCACCGCGGCAGCGGGTAACGGCGCAGTGTTCTGCTTCGCCCAGCGTGCGTGGTGCTGCGCCCCGCCGCGATGCTTCAGCCAGCGCATGATGGTCTGGTTTTTACCGACGACCTGCATGCGGTAGATGCCAAGGTTGAAATTGTCCTCTGCTGCTTCGCTTGGCCCTTTTGTGACCACCAGTGGCCAGGTGATCAGCGGCGCGGGTTCACCCGGCCAGCAAGTCTGAATTGGCAGACGGTTGAGATCGATATCGTCGCCGCGCAGGACAATTTCCTGGCAAGCGGGTTTGCTCACCGTTTTCGGCCGCATGCTCATGGCCGACTTGACGATGGGAAGCAGCTCGATCGCCTCGCCGATCGAGCGCGGCGGTTCGGGCTGACGCAGTGTGGCGAGAAGCTCACCCACCTGACGCAATGACTTAGCGTCGGCGCGGTGTACACCGCCCAATGTGACTCCCATTGCCACGCGCGTCATGGTGCCGAACAGGTTGACAAGCACGGGAATCTCGCTGTTCCCCCCGTCGGCTTTGATCGGCTTCTCGAAAATCACCGCCGGGCCGCCCTCGGCGATCAGCCGCGTCTGGATCTCCGTCATCTCCAGCACGGTGGAGACCGGCTCACCCACGCGCACCAGCTCACCCGCGCGTTCCAGCGCGGCGATAAAATCGCGCAGGCTACGGTAGCTCATCGGTTCGGGCCGTCACGCCTCGTTCGAGACCGTCCATTTGGATGGAGCTGCGTGCTTGATGCCGTAGGCGAAGTAGATTGCAAGACCGATCGCCGTCCAGATCACCAGTCGGATCCATGTCGCCCAGCCGAGGCTCACCATCATGACGCCACAGACGAAAATACCGGCTGGAGCCGTGAACCACACATACGGCGTACGGAACTGCCGGCGAGCCTTGGGTGCCGTGACGCGCAGGATCAGGATGCCCGCGCACACCGCGATGAAGGCGGCCAGGGTGCCAATGGACACCAGATCGGCCAGCACATCGAAGGGAAAGATGGCGGCAAGCAGGGCGGCGAAGGCACCCACAACGATCGTGCCGTAGGCCGGGGTGGTGAATTTCGGATGCACCGCCGCGAATTGCGGCCACAAAAAACCGTCCCGGGCCATGGAGAAAAACACCCGCGACTGGCCATAGAGCGAGACAAAGACAACCGATGCCAGCCCCACCACCGCGCCGATATTGATCGGCGTGACCAGCCACTTCAGGCCGTCGATTTTGGAAACCGCGAAGGAAACCGGACTGGGTACATCCAAGGTGCGCCAGTCCGTGATGCCGGTCATCACCACGGCCATCAGCATGTAGAGCACGGTGCAGATTCCGAGCGACCCTAAAATGCCGATGGGTAGATCGCGTCGCGGATTGCGCGCTTCCTGAGCTGCCACGCTTACCGCCTCGAAGCCCAGATAGGCGAAGAAGGCAACTCCGGAAGCCGCCAGAATTCCCGTGAAGCCGAACTTCCCGAAATGTCCTTCGTTCGGCGGAATGAAGGGCGTGAGATGCTCCATGCGCACATAGGAGAGACCGAAGACAATCACGGCCAAAACAATGGCTACCTTCAACAGCACCATCAGACCGTTGAAGCGCGCCGTCTCTTTCACGCCGACAACGAGAAACGTCGTGAGAATCACGATCAGCGCAACGGCGGGCACATTGATGATTGCGCCTGTCCAATGAATGTTGCTGATGCCGTTGCCGGCGACGGGCGGTCCCATGAAGGCAGCCGGAAGATGAATGCCGAAATCGGAGAGCAAGCTCCCGAAGTAGCCGGACCAGCCCGAGCTCACCCCCGCAGCCGAGACAAGGTATTCGAGCACCATGTTCCAGCCGATGAACCAGGCCATGAAGCGTCCCATCGTGGCGTAAGCATAGGTATACGCGCTGCCGGACTCCGGGATCATGGAGGCGAATTCGGCATAGCATAAGCCGGCAAAGAGGCAGCCGAATCCGGCGATCACGAAGGAGAGAATCACCGCCGGCCCGGCATGCTGCGCGGCCGCCGTTCCCGTGTAGACGAAAATACCCGCGCCGATGATCGCGCCAATGCCAATCAGGATCAGGTTCACCGGGCCCAGCGCGCGACGCAGTTCATGGGCCTGCGCGACAACGGGATCGGGCGTGGTGAGGTCGGTGGCAGCGGCTTGCGTCATGGTCGCGCTCCGCTATTCCGCCGGCGCGGCTGCCGCATCGCGCAGCACGAAACGGGGCGGCCTCGCGTTGCGAACGCTGTACGCGAAGTAGATCACAATGCCGATCACGGTCCAGGCGAGCAGCCGCAGCCAGGTGTCGAGCGGCAGCCATGCCATCATGGCGCCGCACATCACGATGCCCAGTGGCGCCACAAGATAGACCACCGGGGTGCGGAAAGGCCGATGCACCAGCGGCCGCTTCGAACGCAGGATCATCACGCCGGCGCAGACGATCACAAAGGCGAGCAGGGTGCCGATCGACACCAGCTCGCCCAGAATATCAAGCGGCAGGAAGCCGCCGAGAAGCGCCGCGAAAATGCCGGTGATCAGCGTGCCCTTCCACGGGGTGCGGAAGCGCGGATGCACATCCGAGAACAGCGGAGGGATCATGCCGTCCTTGGCCATGGCATAAAATATGCGCGATTGACCGAGGATGAGCACCAGCACTACCGAGGCGAGGCCCACGATGGCGCCGACATTCACGAACGGTGAGAGCCAACGGGTCGCCGGTAGGGACTCGGTCGCCATCGAGACGGGATGGGCCACATTCAAGGTCGTGTAGGACGCAAGACCCGTCAGCACGTAGGACATCAGCATGTAAAGCACGGTGCAGATCAGCAGCGAGCCCAGAATGCCGAGCGGGATGTCCCGTTGCGGATTGCGGGCTTCCTGCGCCGCCACGCTCACCGCGTCGAAGCCGATATAGGCGAAGAAAATTACACCTGTGGCCCGCAGGACTCCGCTCCATCCAAAGGTGCCCCAGGCGCCCTGGTTGGCCGGAATGAAAGGCGTCTGGTTCGCCGCCACCACATGCGGCAGCCCCACCGCGATCACCAACACCACGATGCAGAGTTTGATGGCCACCATGATATTGTTGAAGTTCGCCGACTGGTGAACGCCGATGATCAGAACGGTCGTAACGAGCGCAATCAGGACCACGGCCGGGAGATTGAACAGCGCACCGGTCGCCACAAAGTGATGAAAGCCGTGGACTGCAAACGGCGCTCCGGCAAAGGCCGCAGGAATCGGCAGGTGGAGCTGCTTCGCCATAAAGTCGACGAAGTAGCCCGACCAGCCTACGGCGACGGTGGAGGCCGCCGCCAGATATTCCAGGACCAGGTTCCAGCCGATGAACCATGCCATGAATTTGCCTAGGGTGGCGAAGGTGTAGGTGTAGGCGCTGCCGGCCACCGGGATCATGGCGGCGTACTCCGCGTAGCAGAGGCCCGCAAACAGGCAGCCGAGCCCAGCAATGGCGAAGGAAATCACCACGCCCGGCCCGGCATAGGTCGCCGCGGCGTGACCCGTGATGACGAAAATACCCGCCCCGATAATGGCGCCGATGCCCAACGCGATCAGGTGAATGGGCCCAAGGGCGCGGCGCAGTTCATTATCCTGGTCTGGCCCTCCCAGCACGCCGGTTTCGTCTGCCTGTGGCCCAGCCATCCTCGCCCCCTTACACCTTTGATTTCACGTCGGATTCGTGACGCCCACCTTTGCATGGCGGCTGCCAAACGCCAACAGCGGGGTGCCTACGCCTGACGAACCCACCGGTAGACGCTGGCCTCCCGGATCTCACGATCCTCCAGTTCCCGGGTGGTGGGAACGCGGTAGGTCGCGACCTTTTGAAGACCGGATTTTGGAAAGTAGGCGCGGCTCGGATCGCCCAGAAGAATTCGAGTCCCGTTGCGCGCGCAATCTGCGAGCCACCCGAGCAGCCGTTCAGCCAGCGGGCGCTCGTAACACATATCGCCCAGGAGGATGACCTCGGAGCCAACGGACGAGCCAATCAGGTCGTCCCATGTTGTGGTTATGGCCGCTCCATTGGCCTCCGCATTCAGTGCCGTGGCTGCCAGAGCGAAAATATCGATGTCGCTCGCCAGAACGCGCGCCGCTCCGGTCTTCGCCGCTCCGATCGCCACAAGGCCGGAGCCGCAGCCGAAATCGAGCACGGAGCAACCGGCCACCTCGTGCGGATTGTCGAGAAGATAACGCGCCAGCGCCTGGCCGCCCGCCCAGGCGAAAGCCCAATAGGGCGGAGGGATGCCCTCTGCCTCGAGTTCCTCTTCCGTCTTTCGCCACAGCGGCACCACTTCCGTGGCGAGATGCAACCGAATCTCCCGCACCAACGGCGGCACGATCAATTGCGTGTTGTTGCGGATGAACTGCGCGGGATCGTGCCGTGGGTTCACGCGGGTTGCGCAATCGATTTCGGGTTGGTCGGCCCCGCATGAACTCCGCGGTTGAGCGTGATTATTACCCGCCCCTGCTGACGCTGCCGCCACCGTTCACGGCGGAGGTGACGGAGGGATCCCCCAAATAGGAGATGTTGCCGCCACCAGCTACAGCGGCCTCCAGACTGCGCTCCGCGCGCAGCACGATGTGCCCGCCGCCATCGACCGCTGCATCGGCGTGCTCTGCGTCAATCGAGCGGACATCGATCAAGCCGCCACCCTGAATGGCCACGCCGATGGAAGCTTGCCGGCCGAACCCCGCCTCGCTCTCGATCTTGCCGCCGCCCTCGATCGCCACGCCATCGATCCGTGGGGAAACGATTTCGATTTCCAGATCGTAGCGATGGGGGCAATTTTCGTCGCAGGCATCGATGATCAGCTGCCCGTCAGGTCTGACATGAAAGCGTGTGAACTCCGTGCTTCCTTCCGTCAGCGTCACGCGCTGGGAAGCGCCATGGCGCAGGACCACGTGACCTCCGCCTCTCAACTCGACCGAATGGAACGGTTGGGTGGAAATGGCAGTCGCGGAAAAGGCAGCAGTCGGCAGCATGCAGGCCGCCAGTGTGGATGCGCAGGCAAGCAGGAGTGGCTTCATCATGGCAGACGTCCTCGAAGAGTTGGTCTGCCGGTATTTAGGTGCCGGTGACTAGTTTTGCCGCATGTCACGCAGCGCAGCCTCCATGCGGCCGATGCGCTCGCCGAAAAATCAGGAAACGGCGCTCGTCTGGCTCACCTGTATCGAGCTTTCGATCCATTCCTTGATCTTCGACTTTGGCAGGGCGCCCACTTTCGTCGCGGTTACCTGGCCGCCGGAGAAAATCATCAGCGTAGGGACGCCACGCACGCCGTATTTCGTCGGCACGTTCGGGTTCTGGTCGATATCGATTTTGGCGATGGTAACCTTGTCCTTCAGCTCGCCGGCCAGCTCCTCAAGCGCCGGCGCGATCATCCGGCACGGGCCGCACCACTCCGCCCAGAAATCCACCACTACCGGTTTTGGCGCGGAAAGCACGTCCGTCTGGAAGGAGGCATCGGAAACCTTGATGGGGGCGGACATGAACGGCCTTTCGCAAATTCTGGTGGAACCTCAAGAATGTAGGTGCGGCGGGCGCAGGGTCAAGCGGAACGGAGCCGGGCGGCTTCCTTATCCAGAATCTCGGGGGGGAGAGGCATCAGGCGCGGTCCCTCGGTCCACACCAGCGCGCAGCCGATTCGCCTGTCCGGAAACAGCTTGGCCAGAGCGAGCCTGTAAAGCGCCATTTGCCGCACATAGACGGGCGCCACGTCCTGCACACGCGCCGGAGGCGGACGATTGGTCTTGAAGTCGATGGCCAGCACCTCCTCTGGGGTAACGGCAAGCCGATCGATGCGGCCACTGACCCGGGCGCCTTCGCCGAGTTCCGGCAGGTCTGCCACGATGGCGATTTCCGCTTTCGAGCCTGGCGCGAAGGCGGCGGCGAACTGCGGATCGTCCAGAACCCGCAACGTCGAATCCACGTGCGCCCCGGCTTCCTCCGGTTCCTCGCCTTGTGCCGCCAGGAAAGCGAGGGCAATGGCGCGGCGTTCGGCGCGCGCGATCTCCGGCAGACGGGCGAGCAGGGTGTGAATCAGCAAGCCGCGGCGGAAGCGCTTCGCCTGCTTCGGGCCGGCGGGCGAGAAGGTGGCCGGCTCATCCCCAACCAGTTCATCCGAAGGCCGGATCAGCCGTGGCCGCTCCCGCTCCGCCGGCGGTATGGCGCGCACCCATTCGGGCAAATCCCTTTCGGCCCGCGTCGACTGAACGGCGGCCGCGCGCTCTTCGGTATCCTCCCCGAGTGCCCAGATGGTGTTGTCGGCGCGCTCGATCTTTTTGCCGATCTTCTGCATCGCCGCTTCCGCCATTCGGTACCAGGATTCCTCGCGGATGCCGGTCTTGTTCTCGAAGCCGCAGACATAGAGCCGGTCCTTGGCGCGGGTCAGTGCCACGTAAAGCAGCCGACGATGCTCTTTCAGCGCTTCGTGCTTGGCAATGTCTTTGGCCTTGGTAACGGCCTCGCAAGCGTCCACCTTGCGGATGGGAAAGATTACGCGATCGTCCTGATACAGCAGTTCGCCGCGGCGGCCGGGCGGATCGGGCAGGGTGGTCGTGTCCGGCAAGAATACGATGTCGGCTTCCAGGCCTTTGGCGCCGTGTACCGTCATCACGCGCACCTGGTCGTGGCCGCGCTCCATGTCACGCTTCACTTCTGCATCGCCGCGCTCGACCCAGTGCAGGAAGCCTTCCAGCGACGGTGTGGCGAGCGATTCGTATTCCAGAGCCAACGAGAGGAATTCGTCGATAGCATCGCTCGCTTCCGATCCCAACCGTGCCAGCAGCCGCGCACGCATGTTGTCGGCGCTCAGCACGCGCGCGAAGAATTCATAAGGCGGCGCGTAGTCGGCGCGGCGCAGCACCTCGGAAAGGAAGGCGTGCGCGGAGTCAAACGAGGGCAGCTCTTCGCGGCGCTCGGTGAGTTCGCGCCACAGGCGGCCCTGCCGACCGTTGGCAAGCGCGAACAATTCCTCTTCGCTGAAGCCCACAAGCGGCGAGCGCAATAGGGCCGCGAGATTGAGATCGTCTTCCGGCAACAGCGCAAAGCCGCCCAGCGCCATCAGATCCATCACGGCAATCTCGTTCTTCAGCCGAATACGGTCTGCGCCGGCAACCGGCACGCGCATCTGCGTCAGCTTGCGGATGATTTCCGTGGCGAAGGGTTCGCGCCGCGGCATCAGGATCATGATGTCGCCGGCGCGGATGGGCTCATCGCGCCCCGGCAGGCGGACCTTGTCATCCAGCCATTTGCGGACTTTGCCGGCGATCTTTTCCGCCAGCTGCACGACCGGGCTGGTCTCGGATTCCACATCCACCGGCCGCCAGTAATCCGGCTCCGGCGTTTTCACCGGCTTGATGGCCGGCCAGAATTCAACCAGCCCTTTGGCGTCCTTCCGGAAAGCTTCATGCTTAATGTCTTCGTTCGATGAGGCGAGGCCCTCGCGCGCCGCCGGATCGGCGAAAACTTCGTCCACAAAACGCAGAATTTCCGGCGCGGAGCGGCGCGAGGTCCGCAACCGTACGTCGGCGAAATCATCCTGCGCCTGCGCCGCGAAGTGGCGGCGGTTCACTTCGAACTCATCGGGGTCGGCGCCCTGGAAACTGAAAATGGATTGCTTCTGATCGCCCACCGCGAACACTGTGCGCGGCGCGGCGAACAGATCGCGCTTGCCTTCGCCAGCGAAGAACTCTTCCGTCAGCTTGCGTACGATCTGCCATTGCTCGGGGCTGGTGTCCTGCGCCTCGTCAATCAGCACGTGGTCAAGCCCACCATCGAGCTTGTACAGCACCCAGGCGGCCGCTTGGCTCTTGTTGAGCAGCGCCAGGGTTTCGGAAATGAGATCGTTGTAATCGAGCACGCCACGGGCACGCTTGGCCGCTGTGTACACATCGCGCACGGCATCGGCCAAGGTGAGCGCTGCGTGCGCCAGCAGCGCCGCGCGCGCCGCCCGGCAGCGCTGCTCGGCCGCGATGAAGCGCTCGGCTAGTTGGGTCACATACGCCGCAAGTTCCGGCCGCGCCACCGCAAGTCCTTTGGTGACGAGTTTCTCTCTCGGCTCGCCGTCGGCCGCTTTGCAAAAGGCATCGCGCAAGGAGCGGAACGCATCGGTGCTGAATCCGCGGGTGGAGAAGGCTTGCAGCTCACGCGCAAAGGCCCTGTCCGTTTTGCTGCCGTCCGAGAGCCAGGCGACAACAGCGGCGAGCTGCTCGGCCTCCGCCTTCGCTTCGGCACAGAAGCCTTCCGCGATACTCTCGACGGTATCACCCTGATTGACACCATGCGCGCGCTCCGCGAGCTGGCGCAATGCGTCGTCCCCGTCCGGCAGTACGGAGAAAAATCGCTCCAGTTTGCGCCGGTCGTTGCCTAGCGCGGCATCCAATATCGTGTGCAGCCGGCTTTCGCTTGTTTCGGTCACGATGTGCGCGACGGCCGCCGCGAGTTCGCTGTCGCCTGCCCCGGCGCGCTCCAGGACCTGTGCGCGGGCTTCGGCAATCAGATCCCGCGCGCTCTGCTCGTCCAGTACGCGAAAGGCGGGCGGAATGCCCGCTTCTATGGGAAATCGGCCCAGCAGGCGCTCGCAGAAGGAATGGATGGTCTGAATCTTCAAGCCGCCCGGTGTTTCCAACGCGAGAGCAAACAAGCGCCGCGCGTGCTTGAGGCCATTCGCGTCAGGAAGGGTCGCGCCGATCTCCGCGATTGCGCTGCCAAGCTTTGCGTCGTCGAACATCGCCCATGCGCCGAGTTGCGTGAAAAGACGCGCCTGCATTTCGGCGGCCGCGGATTTGGTGTAGGTGAGGCAGAGGATGCGCTCCGGCTTAGCGCCGTCCAGCAGCAGCCGCGTCACCCGATTGGCGAGCGTGTGCGTCTTGCCTGCCCCGGCGTTGGCGGATACCCAGGCGGAGCGGCGCGGGTCGGCTGCGGCGAGCGCATCGTTCAGCTCGGCGCTCATTCCTCGATCTCCTCCCACCCGGCCAGCGCCCATTCGCCCACCCGCGAGAGATGGTCGTAATCGCCCGGCTGATCGGCGCGGAAGGGCATGACGCGCGGCAGGTACGGCATGTCGGGATTGCAGTAGTCGGCAAGCCGCGTGCGCAGGTTGGCTTCGGCTTTCGCCATGAGCTCGGGCACATCCGGCGTGGGACGAATTTCGCCAGGCTCGGCACCGCCACCGAAGCGGATGTACAGGAGTTCAGAGGTGTTCAGTTTGCCCACTTTGGCGAAACCGCCTGCCGCGAGAACGAGTGCCTCCAGCGGCAATTGCGGTGAGAGCAGCAGCTTTACCTGTTTCGGCGACGGAAGTGCACCGGTCTTGTAATCGATGATGGCAGCCGTGCCGTCGTTCAGCACATCGATGCGGTCGGCGCGGCCGCGCAGGACGAATTCACCGGCCGGCGTTTCGAAGGCACGCGTGCCGGCGATCTCCAGATGCGAGCGCGAGATGCCCTCGCGCCGCAGCTTCTCCTCCCCAACGAACCAGCGCGCCGCGTTGATGAAGCGCGGCATCCACAAGGCTTTCGCCACATTGGGGAGGTTGGCTTCCCGGAACACGGCGTCTGCAATGCGGATCAGCTGCGAGTAGGAATCGTCGGGCAGCTCCAGGGGAAATTCCTGCAGAAAACGTTCCAGTGCGGAGTGGATGGCGCTGCCGCGTTCCAGCGGCCCGATATCGGCATCCAGAGAATCGAGCGGCCGCAAGCCGAGCACGTGCTTCGCGTAGATGGCATACGGATCGCGCAGCCAGATTTCGATGTCGGTCACCGACATAGAGGTGGGGCGCTTGTCGACGGGCGGGCAGGGGCGCGGCCGCTTCATGCGCTGCGGCGGTCCGGTCGGCTGATCGCGCAGCGCGGCGAAGCGCGCATAGGCGGTTTCCGGCTTCAGACTCGCGCCCAGCGACAATCCTGCAGTCAGTTGCCGCAGCCGCTGCAGCCAGCGCGAAGCCACGGTGGGGGCGCCGTCCGCCTTCAGCGCGCGGGTCAGCACGACATGCGGCGAGCAGGCGAGCGTGGCGAAATCATGCGCCGCCAAACCGATGCGCCGTTCGGGCGATTCCAGCCCCAGTTGCGCGCGCATCGGACGGGACAGCCAGGGATCGGTGGTTGCGCCTGCCGGCCAGGTGCCTTCGTTCAATCCGCCGAGAATGACGAGATCGAAGCTTTGCAGCCGCGCTTCCAGCGGCCCGAGAATGGCAAGCCGCGGATGCTTGCCGAACGGCGGCCGCACCGCCCGCTCTTCCGCCAGCGCGCGAAACAGCACCGGATACGAGCTGGTTTCGATCTCGGGCAAATCGGCGCAGGCGGCTTCCAGTTCACTGACAAGGCGCGCGGCGGCTTCGCCTGCTGTCTCACGCCACAACCGCACCTCGCCAGATTCTGTGTCGCTTTCTGCCAGGGCTTCGGCGCAGCCGACATGCGCGTTCAGGACCTTCGGAAGGTCGATGGTTTCGTGAGCGAATGTGATTTCGAGCGGCTGCAGAATTTCGCGCAACGCCTTGAACCAGTAGGCGAGCTCTGCCACGCGCTTGATGGCAGATTCGCTATCGCGCGCGCGGGCATCGTGAAGCGCCGCGGCAATCGCCCGCTCGACTCCGACAAGGCCGGGGTCTGGGCGCGGGCCGCGCAGCACGTAACGGTCCAGCTGGCGCACGCGGCGTCGGAAATCCGCCGCGCTCTGACCGCCTGTTGCCAACGGATGCTTAAGGAGCGCGAGCAGCGACACCGGTGCAAAGTTCTCCGCTGCCGCTTCGGCAAGCAGACAGAGAAAGGTCCCCGGCGGCGTGGAGCCCAGCGGCCGCCCGGCTGAATCATCGATCTCGATTTGCCAGCGCGCCATTTCGGCCGCGACGCGACGCGCGAGTTTGCGGTCCGGGGTGACCAGCGCCGCAGTGCGAGCGGGCGTCTCCAGCGTGTGCCGCAGCATCAGCGCGATGGCCGCGGCTTCCTCGTTCGGTTGCGCCGCTTCCACCAGTGACAGCCCTTTCAGGCTTGGCGCCATTTCATCGCTGCCATGTTCGGCAATCGCGCGCCATGCATCGGTGGTGGGAGCGGGCCGCAGGGTCTCGCGCATCAATCGCTCGCGCGCAGGCAATGTGGGCGCCGACTCAAATTCCCCCACGCTGGAGCGTTCGACGCCGATGCGCTCGAGCAGTTGTTTCAGGCCGTATTGCGGATGGCCGGCATCGAGATTGCTCCAGCTGGCGTCATCCAAATCCTTGTCGAGGCCGGGCAGCACGACAAGGCCATTCGACAATCTCGCAATTGCGCTTAGTAATTCTGCGGTCGCCGGGATGCTGCCGGTCGAGCCCGCAGCGACGATTAGTCCTTGCGGTGGATGGTCCGTCAGCCGTTTTGCCAGCGCGTGCAGCGCCAGATTGCGCCGCGCCGCGGGATTCATCTTGCCTTCTTCCGCCAGCACTTTCGGCCAGTGGTCGCGCAAGATTTGCAGAAAGGTTTTGACCTCCGCCCAGTGCTGCGCGAAGGCCTGCGGCGCCAGTTCCTCAAGATCGGCGAGGTCGGCGCCCTGAGTCTCCACGTCGTCGAGGAAGTTCGCCAGCGCGCGGGACAGGGCAAAGGCTTGCGCGAACGAAACGCGCGCCCCACGGCGCGTGCGATCCCATTTCTGAACCAAGGTCGCCAGCAGCAGCGCGCGACGCAAAGAAGAGATGGTTGGCGGCAGTGTGAGCGCGTCGGCGCTGGCCTCGAAAAGAAAGTCTTCCTCTTCGACGTCGCCGAGCGGCCGCGTGTTCGGCAGCAGCGCCGCGCCGCCGAGAAGCCGCGCGAAGGTCTCGTTGAAGGTGCGCGCAGCACGTCGCGTGGGCAGGTAAAGCGTGGCACTCGAAAGGGCCAGCGGGTCGCGCTCGGCTCCCGTCCGATCGATCAGGGTGCGCGCTAGAGTTGTTGCGAACGGCGCGCTCGGGCGAATGGTGAAGACATTCGCCATGGCATCAAGCCGGCGCCATATCGGCCAGAAAAGCCTCGGCTTCTTTGACGGCCTCCGGTGTGCCGACATGCATCCACACGCCATCCAGCCGGACGCCGAACAGCCGACCCTGCACCATCGAGCGCTCCCACAATTGCAGAAGCGGAAAGGCGCCGCCCGGCGCATCCTCGAGCAGGCGCGGATGAATGATCGCGGCACCGACATAGGCGAAGGGCGACAGCCGCCCCTCCGGAACCGAGGTCAGGTGGCCCTCCGAATCCATCAGGAAATCGCCACGCCCTTCATAACCCATCGAGGTGACCAGCGACGCCATGAGCAGCAGTGAGTCCATCGACTCCGGATTCCAGCGTGTCTTGAGCCGCTCCAGCGCGCGGCCGTAGCCTTCGGCCCAGATGGAATCGGAATTGTGCAGGAAGAACGGCTCGCCTTCGAACTGCGGCAGCGCGCGCACGATGCCGCCGCCGGTGCCAAGAATTGTATCTGTTTCGTCCGAGATGCGGATTTCCACATCGTCGCGTTTGGCGAGATGATTGCGCAGCTTCTCAGCATGATAATGTACGTTGATCACGATCGTTGTCACGCCGGCCGCAATCAGCCGATCGATGGCGTGATCGATCAGCGCGCGGCCTGCCACTTTGACCAGCGGCTTGGGTGTGTCGTTGGTGAGAGGGCGCATACGGGTGCCGAGACCCGCGGCCAGAATCATGGCGCGCGTGATTTCGCTCACGCCGCCTCACCGGTGATCGTTTGATGGCGTGCATCCATGGGGATTTTCCGGTCATACCAGCGTTTCAGGCTGCCGAGCGCCGGGTGCTGCAGGTCTTTTTCGAGGTAGCCCCAGACGCGCGGCAAGTACGAAAGGTAACGCGGCTTGCCGTCGCGCGTGTAGAGCCGCGCAAATATGCCGGCGATCTTGGCGTTGCGCTGCGCGGCCATCACTGCGGCTTGCGCGCGATAGGCATCTCCGTCGAAGACGGTGTCTGTTTTCTGCCGCGCCTCAATATAGCGCCGTGTCATCGCCTCGCAGAGCTCGGGTGCAACATCGCGGCGGGCATCTTCGAGCAGCGAGATCAGGTCATAGCTCGTGGTGCCAGCTACAGCATCCTGGAAATCGATCATACCAACGCGGGCGGTGCCTTCGCGCTGGGGCAGCCAAAACAGATTCTGCGCGTGATAGTCTCGGTGCACGAACACTGAGGGTGCCGCGAGCACCTGACGCAGCGCCTCGCGCCAAAGAGTGCGATGCTCCTCGCGCTCGTCCTCGCTCGCCGCGCGCCCTAGCGCGAGTGGCACGAACCATTCCGTCATCAGGTCGGTTTCGGCGAGCAGGGCCGTCTCGTCAAAAACGTGCAGCGGTTCACCGTGGCCAAGGGTTGCCGGAGCGCCTTCACTGTGCAGCTTCGCCAACACGTCAATGGCGGCGCCGTAAAGAGCGGGCTCGCCGCCGGCGCGCCCATTCGAAAGGACGTTAGCGTAGAGATCGTCGCCCAGATCCTCGATCAGCACAAAGCCACCGTTCAGGTCGGCCGCATACACCTGCGGTGCGCTAAGCCCACGCTCACGAAGGAAGTCCGCAATGGCCACGAAGCGCCCGCAATCGGCGCCGGCCAGCCGCGCCACGGCGTTGTAGCCGAGCGCGCGGCGCTGGTCAGGCGTGGCGCCAGCTGGAGATTGTGGCGCTTCGGCCTGCTGCGGCTGATCCATCAGCATGGCGCTGTCGCCGCCGCGGTGCAGGCGGACATAGCGGCGCGTGGAGGCATCACCCGGAAGCGGCGACAGGGACGCAGCTTCCCAGCCGGCGCCACGCAAAAATTCATTCATCGCTTCGTGGCGCTCAGGATTCATCTTCTACACTTTCGACAGACGCGAGGCCCATTCTGACGGGCCACTCAGAATTGCGCGGCGACTGTGCGCGCCGGCTATTTCCAGCTCGATCCGCAGGGCACCGCGTGGCAAGCGCGCGCCCGCGCGCTCCGGCCATTCGATGAGCGCCGCGCCGTCTTGCAGCGTGTCGTCCAGCCCCAATTGCTCAATCTCCGACTCATTCTCGATGCGATAGAGGTCGAAATGGTCGATCTTGAGGCGGGGCGCTTCGTAGTGCTGCACCAGGGTGAACGTCGGGCTCGGGACATCTTCGCCAATCCCCAGGGCACGCAGCATGGCGCGCGCCAAGGTCGTCTTGCCGACGCCAAGGTCGCCCGCCAAGGCGACCGCATCGCCAGACTTCAATGTGGCGGCAATCTGCGCGCCCAGCGCAGCTGTTGCCGCCTCGTCCCCAAGCGCGAATTCCCGCACGAACCCCTCGGATTTGCCCTTCATCGACAGGCTCTTAGCGGGCCATATCGGTCGCCGCAACGCAAGCCGCCGGGCCGTTGATTCCACATCTTCCTTGCGCCTATCTAGCAGCCAATCCGTGACCTTCGCGTAAGGGCCAGCCGCAAAAATGGAGCGATTCGTCATTATCGGCGCCGGCCAGGCCGGGGCGCAGGCGGTGACAAGTCTGCGCGCGGAAGGCTTCGAGGGCGCGCTCACCCTGGTTGGCGACGAACCTTTTGCGCCGTATCAGCGGCCGCCCTTATCAAAAGCGTACCTATCAGGCGCAATGGAGCGGGAGCGTCTTTTTCTCAAGCCCGAGGCGTTCTATCGCGAGGCACACTGCGAATTGTCACTTGGCGTGTCGGCGGCCGCAATCGAGCGCGATGCGAGGCGGGTTCAGCTGAGCGACGGCCGCGCCCTGCCTTATGACAAGCTGCTGTTTGCGACCGGCTCCCGGGTTCGGCGCTGCATGATCCCCGGATGTGAGCTCCCCGGCATCTTCTGGCTGCGTGGCATCGCCGATGTGGATGCCATGCGGCAATACTTCGTGTCCGGCGCGCGGCTGGCGGTGGTGGGCGGCGGCTATATCGGACTCGAAGTGGCGGCAGTTGCGCGCAAGCTGGGGCTCGAGGTCACGGTCTTCGAAGCGCTGGAGCGGGTTATGGGAAGGGCGGTGTCGAAATCGCTGTCGAAATTCTACGAGTGCGTGCATCGCGACGCCGGCGTTCGTTTCCACTTCAATACGCCCGTCCAAGGCTTTGAAGGTGCAGGGAAACTGGAAGCCGTTCGCGCCGGCGGCGAGCGCCACATCGCCGATCTTGCGCTCATTGGCATCGGCGTCCTGCCGAATGTGGAGCTTGCGCAGCAAGCAGGCCTCACCTGCAACGACGGGATCCTGGTGGATCGGCATTGCGCCTGCACAAGCGATGCCGCGATCTTCGCCGCCGGGGATTGCACGCAGCATACAGGCCGCGATGACAAGTCGGTTCGCCTTGAATGCGTGCAGAATGCCATCGATCAGGCGAAACACGCGGCGCTCGCCATGCTCGGCAAGCCTGTTCCCTATCGCGAAGTGCCGTGGTTCTGGTCGGATCAGTACGACCTCAAACTGCAGATCGCGGGGCTCGCCTGGCCGGGCGACCAACTGGTGATGCGCGGTAATCCCGAAGCGCGAAAGTTCGCTGTCTTCCATCTGCGCAACGGCGCGGTGGCCGCGGTGGAAGCGGTGAACGCTGCACCCGAATACATGATCGGCCGCAAGCTCATCGCGGAAGGCACACCGGTCGCGCCCGAGCGGCTTGCGGAGTGCGCCATTCCCATGAAAAACCTCGTTTAGGGCGTTCGGAAGCGGCCATGCCGAAAATCAGGTACGTCGAGCACACGGGCAAGGAGCACGACGCGGAGGTGCCTGTCGGCTGGTCGGTAATGGAAGGGGCAGTGAAAAATCTGATTCCCGGCATCGATGCCGATTGCGGCGGCGCCTGCGCCTGCGCCACCTGTCACGTGTATGTCGATCCCGCGTGGCTGGCGAAGCTGCCGCCGAAATCAGACATGGAGGAAACCATGCTGGATTTCGCGCAAGACCTGCAGCCCAATTCGCGTCTGTCTTGCCAGATCAAGGTCGTCCCGGAGCTTGAGGGGCTGATTGTTCGCACACCCAAGAGCCAGCATTGACCCGCGCTACATCGCGGCGGTTTTTTCGCGGCCGAACAGGTTTTTGAAAAAGCTCGAGCGATTGTGGCGCCTGGTCTTGCGGTCGATTTCGGCCTGGCTGCGAACCCAGGCGATCTGCACCACTCGCCGCTCGCCGACAAAGGGCGTGTGACCGTGCCAGGAATGGTCGGCGCGGCGGAACGCGACGAACGACCCCATCTCAGGGCTCACCTCCGTCACGTAATCGTCGAAATTGCGAGCGCTGCGCAATACGCGGAAGCGCCCCTCCGGCGAAAGCCAGCCTTCGTTCATGTAAATCAGCAGAGTGGCGATCTTACTTTCGGAATCGCAATGGATGTTGCCTTCGTGCGCGGCCGAGACTTTGCGGATTGTGATGAGCCGGGGATAGGGCGCAAGATCGACGCCCAGCGCTTGCGAAACGGCAGCGGTAAACTCCGCCCCCTCAATTTCTGCGATCAGCTGTGAGAACGCGCCGTCCACCTTCATCTGCGAGAGCGGGTGAAAGCCCGTGACCTTGATATCCGGGAAGCTTTCGCGAAGGGCCGGAATCCAGTCGGGACGAAGCGCGCCTTTGCCCAGCATGTAATCGTACGGTGCGTGATGCACCTCCGCGCTTCGAATGGCCTTGTAGTCGATTATGGTGCCTGCGGGCACGTCGAAGGATCCTGACGCAAGTACGGAGGCGCTTATAAGGGGGCGCCCATCGCACTTCAAATTACGCCGCGTGAATATCCTCGCGCTCCGGGGCGCGCTGCTCGCTCAGCCGGCGCGGCAAATGGCAGCGTACCAGGGTGCCGCGGCCTTCGCCGGTTTCAATCTCGACCCAGCCGTCATGCAGCGCCACAAAGCGATGGACGAGCGCGAGTCCCAGCCCCGCGCCGCCGCGTTGGCCGCTTCGCGCTTTGGCCTCGAATCGGCCGAAGACTCTGGGTTGCACTTCGGGGGCGATGCCGGGCCCGGAATCCGAAACGTGAATTTGCAGCTCGTCGCCCGCGATGGCCGCTCCCAGCGCGATCTCACCTCCTCGCGGGGTGTAGCGCACGGCATTCGACAGCAGATTGAAGACGATCTGCCTGATCCGCCGTTCGTCCAGCACGGCATCGCCGATATCGGCTGGAACGTTGAAGTCAAAGACAATATCCCGGCTGAGCGCCTGTTGCCGGAATGGCTCGGCTGCGCGCGACAAGAGGTCGAACAGGTCCGCCCGTGCGAGCTCCAGCCGCATGTCGCCGGATTCGATCATCGCCAGATCGAGGATGTCGCTGGTGATTTCGCCGAGCTTTTGCGCGGCGATCAGGATGCTTTGTACATAGTCCTGCTGTTTCGCGCTCAGGGCGCCAGCATGGCCGCTGGATAACAGGTCGGCGAAACCGAGCACCGCGTTCAAAGGATTCCGGAAGAGAAACGAGGCGTGCTGCACGAATTCCGACTTTAGTTCGTCGGCGGCGAGCAGCGCGAGATTGCGCTCGCGCAGGGCGGCCTCCGCGCGGAAGCGGTCCGTAACGTCGGCGAAGGTGACCAGCATGGCGCCATCCGGAAGGGGGGCTTGGGCAACCGAGAGCACCGCGTGGTCCGAGCGCTCGAAATATCCCCAATTGTGCTGTCGTTCCTCTCCGGATGCCACGCTGTCCAGCAGCTTCTGCCACACGGGACTTTCGCCAAATCGCTCCACGCAGACCGCTGCAAGTTTCTGCACATGCGGTTCACCCGAAAGGTCCGCCGGCTCGAAGCGCCATAGCCGCGCCAGCGCGGCATTGTGCAGCTTGAGGCGTCCGTCCAGCCCGAATACCGCCACCCCTTCGCCGAGGCTGTCGAGGGTAGCGCGCTGTACGCCGATAAGCGTGTTGTAGGAACTTTCGAGCGCCAGCTTCTCTGTGATGTCTTCGTAGAAGTAGGTGACGCCGCCCAATGGGTGCCGCTGCGCCACCACCCGCAAGGTTTTCCCCGTTGGAAGGTGCCATTGCTCGTCCGGAAGATAGCTGTCGCGAGCGTCATACGCGCCGAGGCGTTCGCGTTTCCAGGCCTGATAGTTGCGCTGCTCTGGCAGCCTTTGCAGTTCGCGCAGGCGATCCAGGATTTCACCGTCCGCCGGCCGGAGCTTCAGCCATTCTTCCGGTAATCCCCACAGCCGAACGAAGGCGCTGTTGTGAAAGGCCAGGCGCTGTTCCCGGTCGAATACGGCGACAGCCGTCGCAAGCCTGTCCAACGTATCGGTTTGCGCTTCCATGTGCTGCTGAAGCTTCGTTTCCGCGGCAGCCAATTCGGTCACGTCGAGGGCGATGCCGAGCACGGCGCCGCCTTCAACGGGAATTTCGCGGATCAGGAGAGCACGGCGCGCGCCGGCAATCCTGATATAGCACTTGCCTTCCGCGGCTTTGCCGGCGGTTTGCGCCGTCAGCGCAAGCTCCTGCTCCGATCGCTCCAGCGCTATCTGAGACGCGATAACCAGGGTGGTGTCGCCGGCACCTACAGCCTGGGCGTAGGCGCTGTTCACCCAGGTGATGGCAAGCGATCGGTCGCGCAGCCAAACGGGGAAGGGCAGAGCATCGGCAAGCGACCAGGTATCTCTCTCTTTGGCCGTCGCTTGCCTTTCGGCGCGCAGAACGGCAAGTGCACCGACCGCGCCGCCGCGCAGCTGTACCGCTTCGCCAACTGTGTCATGCGCCTTGAGCGCGAACGGCGCGCCGGTCTGGGAGAGATCGTCGAGAGCCTGTGAGAGCAGCAGCGCGTCGGGGCCCTTCAGGCAGGAGTCGAGGAGCCGATCGCTTTCGCCATACGACCAGACACTCTCGCCGTCGCGGCCCCACACCAGCACGCTCTCCCGTCCGGTCTCGATGATGGCCTCGCGAGCGGAAATCGCGGCACCGGCGCGGGCATTCGCGGCGGAGATGCTGTTGCGGAGCTTACCGGCAGTGCGACCCGCAGCCACTGCCCACAGCGAGGCGGCGATAGCCAGCCCGACGGCGCCGAAAGACACAATCGTCGAGACCGCTCCGGCGTCGCCTGCAAATGCCGGCTGGGGCACAAACGTCAACAGCAAGAGCAAAACAGTCCGCAATGTACGGAAGCTTTGCCCTTTTTGTTCCTGGCCCCTTTGAGATGGTGCCCGGCCTGTTTTCACACCGCCCCCGATTCCGCGCTTTTCCGCAGCGAATCACTCGCGGAATCAGGATGATAAGGGTGAAGCTGCAAGCCGCATAGGATCGCGGTTAAGAAATCGTAAACGGCGGTGCAGGAATCAGTATCGGTATTGATCCGGCTTGAAGGGGCCGTGCTCGGGCACGCCGATGTAGTCGGCCTGCTTCTTCGAGAGCTGGGTCAGCTTCACGCCAATCTTGTCAAGGTGCAGGCGGGCCACCTTCTCGTCGAGTTCCTTCGGTAGCGTGTAGACCTTCTTCTCGTACTTGCCGGGATTTCCGAACAGCTCCATCTGCGCCAGCGTCTGGTTTGTGAAGCTCGACGACATCACGAAGCTGGGATGGCCCATGGCATTTCCGAGGTTCACCAGCCGTCCTTCGGACAGCAGAATAATGCGCTTGCCGTCCGGGAATTCGATCTCATCCACCTGCGGCTTCACGTTGTGCCACTTGTAATTCTTCAGCGCCGAAACCTGAATTTCCGAATCGAAGTGCCCGATGTTGGCCACGATGGCGCGGTGCTTCATGGCCCGCATGTGATCGATGGTGATGACATCCAGATTGCCGGTGGCGGTGATGAAAATGTCCGCGCGAGGCGCGGCATCTTCCATCGTCACGACTTCATAGCCTTCCATGGCGGCCTGCAAGGCGCATATGGGATCCACCTCGCTCACCATGACGCGGCAACCAGCCTGGCGCAGCGAAGCGGCGGAGCCTTTGCCGACATCGCCGAAGCCCGCTACCATCGCCACCTTGCCGGCCATCATGACGTCGGTGCCGCGGCGGATGCCGTCCACCAATGACTCGCGGCAACCATAGAGATTGTCGAACTTCGATTTCGTCACGCTGTCGTTCACATTGATGGCGGGAAAGAGCAGGGTGCCTTTCTTCGCCATTTCGTAGAGGCGGTGCACGCCCGTGGTGGTTTCCTCCGTCACGCCCCGGATGTTTTTCGCGAGCTGCGAGTACCAACCCTTCTTGTGCTTCAGCCGCCGCTGAATCGCAGCGAACAGCACTTCCTCTTCTTCGTTGGACGGCTCTCTCAGGAAGCGCGTGTCGCCTTGTTCGGCGCGATAGCCGAGATGCACGAGCAGGGTTGCATCGCCGCCGTCGTCTAAAATCATGTTCGGCGTGCCGCCGTCCGCCCATTCCAGAATGCGGTGGGTGTATTCCCAATAATCCTCCAGGCTCTCGCCCTTGATCGCGAACACCGGCGTGCCGCCAGCCGCGATCGCTGCGGCCGCGTGATCCTGTGTCGAGTAGATGTTGCAGGAGGCCCATCGCACCTCTGCGCCCAGCGCCTTCAGGGTCTCGATCAGCACGGCCGTCTGGATGGTCATGTGTAGGGAGCCGGCGATGCGCGCGCCCTTAAGCGGCTGCTTCGGACCGAACTCGGCGCGGGTGGACATGAGGCCCGGCATCTCAGTTTCGGCAATGTCGATTTCCTTGCGGCCCCAGTCGGCCAGATTGATGTCCTTGACGGCGTAATCGGGGTTCACGGAAGGGCCTCCATTATGCAGGAGCGCCTATAGCAGCGGACACGCACTGCTGCAACGGCATATAAAGAAATGTTTATGTCTTTATTTGCAACCAGCGGCTGAAATTTCCGCGGCAATACAGCAGCCCGCTAACTTCTGATCTCAGCTTTCGCTGCCGGCGTGAATGACACGGTCGGCGAGGCTGCCGATCGCCAGCAGTACATAGTGGTGAGGCTTCTGCTCTGCCGCAACGCGTTGGGCCTCCCGGATTGCATCATCATCGCTCGAGGCCTCGATCTGCTGGCTGACTTTCCGCACGCCAGTGGGCTCCTGCGGGATCAGATGAAAGCTGTCCATTTGGTATGGGGGCATGACCGGCTCCGCCTGAAGAGAACGTCATATCTCCCCAAAAGACGCAAATTCTTCTGATTCCACAGTCGCAATGAACAGGATGTTGACGACGAACAGGATGTTGACGACGCCCGAGTCTTGCTTGTTCGCGCGGCAGCCGAAAAGGCGCCCCGATCGCCAGCGGATTGCCGAAACGAGAAGGGGCCCCGCAGGGCCCCTTCCGCGTCAATGAGCCTGGGAGTTACTGACCAGGGCAATAGCCTTGTTCAAGCTGGTTGAAGCTCTTCAGCTTGCCTACCGGCCATGAATCGGGTGCACCGAAGTAATCGATGTAGACCAGATCCTGGAGGTTGTAGGTGAAGCCGTTCACTTTGTAGGGGATACCACCGTAGTTCGCGCGGCCTTCGAGCGGATCTCCATTTTCCAGCCAGCTGTTGTCCTGGCAGCCCACCACGTTGTTGCCCGGGAACGGATCGTCCATCCACTCGCCGATTTCATGCGAGGCGGCTGAGACGTCCTGCGAGAACGAGCCCGGGTCTGTTACGAGGGTCGTGTAGCCGTAGCTCTGCGAGCTGGTTGAGCCGCTCGTGCTGTAGTGATAGCCGCCGATGCAGCAGCCGCCGGAGGTCAGGAAGATGTTGTGCGAGACGAAGAACACAAACGTGTCCGGCGTGATCGCGCTGTGGTTCTGGATGTAGGTGTTGATCTGGCTGTCCATCGGGCCGAAGCCGTAGGTGCCGACCTGTGAGGGGCCGAACGGGTTCTTTTCAACTACACCCTGGCCCGACTGAACCGTGATTTTAAGCGGCTTCATGACCGTCGGGCTGCCGAGCACAACATGATAGTTGGTGTTGGTGCTGACGCCTTTGCCCCAGAAATTGCCGCGCTGATAAGCGTCGATGTACTGGGTGTTTCCAAGATCCTGTCCGCCGGACTTGAAATCAACCGCCGAGGTCAGAAGCGGAGATTTCAGGAAGTTCTTCAGAACCGTCTGGCCGTTGGAATAGGTGTCTTTCTTGGGATTGAACTTGGCGTTGCCGAAGCTCGGGTACGTGAAGATCACCGGCACGACTTCGAGCGGGATGGTTGTCGTGGTGTTGCTCGAGGACGGATCCGGCCCGATCATGACGAAATTGCGGGTCGTGCCATGGTGATCGCTGAAGCTGCCGTGCCACTGGCTGATCTGGGCGGCGGGCTTGCGCGCGCGCACGATCTTGTCCGTAACGGCTTGATAGGCGTGCCGTCCCGGGAATTTGTCCAGAATTGGTCGCGCCGACTGATCGGCGGCTGCCGATGCGGCGGACAGTGCTGTTACCGATGCCGCTAGCAAAGCCAGCGACGCAATACGGGTTTTCATCGCGATGAGTCCCTCAGGTTGATTGGCTGTAAAAGATGGACACCCCATCTGCGCGGGCTCATAGCGGAAAAATGCTTGCCTCGCTATTCAATTTTTTGGCCCAAGCAGAGAATTCGACGTTGGATATTATAATCTTGCGCATGGGGTTGCGCTCTTCGACGGGGGCAACCTCAATGATCCGACTTTTTTCCTTTTCAGCAGTGCATACAGGTCCGTCTGCGGGTCGCGTCGTGGGAATATCGCGATGGACACCGAATCGAGAATGTCGAGCGGCACGCGGCCCCAGCGTAGGCGGCTCAGTTGTCGCTGAATTCCCCTAAGTGCGGCTGGATAGCGCAGTGCTCCAGCAATGCGGCTGCACAGAATGCCGAAAAATGCAGCAGGGCCCCGGCAGGCGCTCGCCAGCTATTTCAAATCTGCGGGCACATTCGGGTAGCAGGTGAAAGCATCCCCTAATATTTTGAGCATGGGTCCGAGCCAGGGCTCGAAGTGCCGCCAGTGGTCGACGGCTTCGCGCGTGATGGGGCGGCGCACTTGTTCGGAGCTGGGAGTCAGGACCGCGCGCTTCGTTTCATAGAACCGCAAACAGTTCGCCTCGAAGGGCAACCCCAGGTAATCCAGCAGCCGCCGCACTTCGCTTTCCGTGTTCGTGACCATTTCTTCGTAGATCACCCGGTGGATTTTGCCCGGCAGCACGGCATCGAAATGGGCCATCAGTTCCGCATAGTCCCGCCACGCGCGGGCGTACTCCGTCAGCCGTAGATTGGTCATTTTGAATTGGACGGTAAACTGCGACCAGCACGCCGCCGCGGGATTGCGGCGCGCGTCGATGATCTTCGCATTCGGCAAAATCAGCGCGATCAGCCCCACGTGGAAAAGATTGCCGGGATCCTTGTCGATGAAGAATGGGCGGGCGGTTTTGCGGTGCAGGCGGGCCCGTTCCAGATACTGCTCGCCGAACTGTGCAAGCGCCTCTGCCGATAGCTTCGCTAGATTTTCGAAGTAGTGCGCCCCACCGGCCGACCCCTCCACATCGGCAATTTCCCCGGCAATGTCCGGGATGTATGGCAATTCGGACGTGCCTTCGACGGCGGAATGGCTGGCGAGAATCTGCTCGATCAGTGTCGAGCCGGAACGATGCCGTCCCAGAATAAAAATTGGATCGGCTGACGGGCAGCCGGCGCCGGCGCGGGCCTGAAAAAATTCCCGCGTGAATGCGGCCTCGGTGCGGCGCGTGCCGGCAGTGATCGCCTCGGCGTCATAGACAAAGCGCAGCCGCGCCGCCGCATTGGCTTTTGCATAGAATTCATAGGCGCGGGCATAATCACCGCGATCCTCGCAGGCTTTGGCGATCGCGAACTGCAGGTTGATGCGGGCTTCAGGGGTGAGATCGGAGCGCTTCAGGACATGCTCCATGCCGGCCGTCTCGGTCTCGCTGAAGCGAAACGTCTTCAGGTGGGCGAGATTGTTATAGGCGAGGCCAAGAGTTGGCTCGAGCTCGATCGCCTTGCGGTAGGCTGCGATCGCTCCGTCCTGCTTGCCTGCCGCGCGCAATGCGTGGCCGTAAGTCATCCAGGAGTCCGCGCGTTCAGAATTTTCCTGCGCGAGTTGTTCGACAATCGTGTGCGCCTGCTCGATCTCGCCCAGACTTTCGTGAACCCTGGCCCTCAGCTGTCGGAACAGCGGATTGCTGCTGTCCTGCGCAAGCAGGCGATCGGTTTCGGCGAGCGCCGCGTCAAAGCGGTTCAGAGTGAACAGCAGGTCCGCATAGTTGAAACGGGCAGCCGTGAAATCAGGCGCCAGTTCGAGCGCGCGGGCGAGAAGCGATGCTGCTTCTCTGGGCCGACCTCTGCCGATAATTGTGGATGCGAGGAATGCGAGCGCATCCGGGTCGTCAGGGTTGTTCGCAAGATAGTGCCGAAGCTCATGCTCCAAACGATCAGGGGGAGCACCCTGAAGATTCTGCAACAGCTGCCGCAGGCGTGCGCTTCGGATGGGCCGCTTTGCATTTAACCCAGCCGCAGCTGCCGCGAAGGCGTCAGGATGCGGGGGGCGTGTCGGCCTGGGCATTATGTCTCAAGAACGCGTTCGTGATTTCACACCCAGATCCCCTTTTATCCTTTTCTCCATGCTTACGGACCGTCGACCTTGTAGCCTGCTGCGCGGAGGAGCGTCGGCACGCCTTTTGGGCCCACCAGGTGGCCGGCTCCAACCGTCACGAAGTACACGTGACCCTGGTTCAGCATGGATTCGAGCTGCGTCGCCCAGGCACGGTTGCGGTCCTCGAACAGCGTTTTCTCTGCCCTCGGGTTTTCCTTGAAGCCGCTGTTCATGAGATCATTGAGCTTCTTCACGTCACCGCGCGCCCAAGCGTCGATGAGGTCATTCACGGACAAGGTTTCGTTCAGCAGCTCCTTCAGGCCTGCATCGAATTCCTGCACTTCCAGCGATTGATCTTCCGGCATCAAAAGCCTCAATTGCTGCTCCGGCGTTTCAAGCGCACGGAAGGTGGCGCTGCCGCGCTTGAGCGCAAAACTATAGACCTGCCGGTCAAGCCCGCTCTCGATCGAAAGGTGCTGTTGGCTGACGTGTCCGGCATCCAGCATCAAGAGCGCGAGCCACGGTCGCATGGGGGTGAGGAGTTCAGGCGGCACATGCGTAAGATTCAGCGCGGCAATGTAGTCCTTCCGCACATCGGATGTGAGGAGTGAAGGCAGCGCCACGCCTGGCGGCAGCATGCCGTTCTGTTTGATAAACTCCTGGATCTCCGCTTTTTGCGCATCCCCCATGGGTATTTCGAAAACGAACACATCTGCGCTTCTGAGCGCGGCATCCAATTGGGGCGTCCGCCATCGCATCTGCGGCGGCAACACATGGATGGAGCCGAGCAGATAGGCAGTTCCTTTGGATCCGTGCGCGGTCCACAGAGCGGGATGCGCCTGGGCCGGTATGGCGGGCGCGGGAAGGCCTGTTGATGAAGGCGCTGCAGCCAGCAGCAAAGTGCACGTCAGCGCGGCAAAGGCGGCAACCAGGCGGGATATCGAAGCAATCATCGAAGCAACTCAACGATACGCGAAGGGAGGATATTTGTGTTTGAGGTCACGATACCGGTCACGCAGCTTGGTCTGCCGCGAGACAAGAGGAATCGTCTGGCCACGGATGAAGATGGCAGTCGGTGCGCTTGTCACGTTCAGTGGGTCGCCGTCCCAGATTACCACGTCTGCGTCCTTTGCGGGCTCCAGCGTTCCGTAGCTGTCTGCGATGCCCCAGATTTGCGCCGGGTTTCGGGTGATCGCGGCCAGCGCATGATCCCACCGCATTCCGTTCGCAACCGCGTTGCCCGCGATCTGAGTGATCGTGCGCGCGTAATGGGATGGATCGTTACTCTGCGGCTGAAAGGCGACCAGCACACCCGCTGTGTCGAGTCGCGCCGCACTGCGCAAAGTAGCCCCCAGATCGGAGAAGCTGGCCGGCAGATTGAGCTCCGGATCGATCACCACCGGCACCTGAGCCTCGGCGAGGTCATGCGCGACCTCCCAGGCCTCGCCGCCGCCGACGATGACGAGCTTCAGATGATTGGCTTGCGCGAATTGCACGAGTTCGCGGATGGTGGACGCCCGGTCCGCGTGCGCGATGAGCGGCTCCTGCCCCTGAATTAGCGGCCCCAGGGCATCCAAGTCTATCCGATTGCTGCGCTGATCGCGCGAGCCGCCGGGACGATGATAACCCGCGCGCTGCGTCCAATACTCCCGTGCGTCCGCCAGGGTCTCACGAAACTTTGCCCAGATATCCGGACGGGCGTTGGCTTGCTTCGCTCCGCCGGTGGGCTCCAGATCGGCAAGCACGCCCGCGGGAGTCTTCACCAGAAGATCTGGGCCTTGCCCGAGATGAATAACCGCAGCCGTGCCGCAGAACACATCCCCGCAAGCCGTCGGCGCGGTCAGCGAACGGGTCACGCCGGAAGTCCGCGCTACAGGAATGAGAGTCGAATTCGGGTTGATGGCCGTAGCCACATCGAAAGCGGCACTATCGAGCGACTGGTTGGCGCGGGTGTCGTTTGTCTCCGCAACAAGATCGACTTCGTCGATTCCAATTTGCGTCCAGGAGACCATCAAACCAGGGGTTACCGGCTGGCCCTTCGCATTCACGATGCGGGCCCCATCCGGCGGCGCGAGGTTTGGGCCGACCTGGACGATTTTGCCGCCTTCGATCAGCACGTCGCCATCGTTGATGGTTCCGAGCGAGCCGACCGTGTAGAGGTGGCCGTGCTGCACCAGGAGCGCACTGCCGCCGGGGGGATGGACAACGGGAACGGGAGCATGCGTCGTCGCTCTGGGCGGAGCCGCCTGCAGCGACCTTGGCGGGCCTTGAGGCTGGGCAACAGCTCCGCCGGCAAGCAGGACCACAGCGCAAAAAATCGGCGGCACCCTCATTGGCCTGCACCTCCGGTGCTGCCGTTTGCCTCCTGCCCCACTTCGAAATCGCTGCGCGGGCTCAGCTTGGGATTATTGCGATCATAGATCAGCGCGCCGTCGATAAAGACCTTTTCGGCATGCGCATAGACCGACAGGGGGTCGCCGTCCCACAACACCACATCCCCCATCTTGCCTTTCTCCAATGTACCGGTCTGGCTGAGAATGCCGAGCGCCCTGGCGGGATTGCGTGTCATCCAGGCAATCGCATGCGCGCGGGTGATGCGGTAACCCATACGCCGTCCTGCCGCCATCGCCTTCGCGACTTCCTGATTGAGACGCTGAATGCCGATCGGATCATCGGAATGGATCATCGCGCAGGCGCCAGTATGGTCGACCATGGCGAGTCCCTCCGGCACGGCATCATAGGCTTCCATCTTGAAGCCCCACCAGTCGGCCCACATGACGGCGCAAATTCCGTTTTTCTTGAGCAGGCCCGCAACCTTGTATGCTTCCGTGGCGTGATGAAACGCGGCAATGCGGAAGCCAAACTCTTTCGCCACATCGATCATCGTCGCCATCTGATCGGCGCGATAGCAATGCATCTGCACAGGAATTTTCTTGTCCAGCACAAGCGCGAGGGTTTCAAGTCCGATATCCCGGTCCGGTTTGTCGCCGGATTTTGATTTCCAGTATTTGCGCCACTTTTCGCGATATTCGATCGCTTTCTCGAACGCCGCGCGATAGCCGGCGACATTGCCCATCAAGGTTTGAGGACCGCCCTTTTCGCCATACACGCGCTTCGGGTTCTCGCCGCAGGCCATTTTCAGATCGTATGGCGCGCCGGGAAACTTCATGCCTTGGCTGGTGACGGCGGGAATGTTTTTCAGCACGACGGAACGGCCACCGATGAGATTGGCCGAGCCCGGAAGGATTTCCATCGTCGTGATCCCGCCGGCCAGTGCCCGCGTGAACCCAGGGTCCTGCGGCCAAACTGAATTCTCGCTCCGCACTTCCGGCGTTGCGGGCCTTGTTGCCTCATTGCCGTCGCTCGTCGCCTCATTGGATGGCGAGGGGTAAACGCCCAAATGCGAGTGGATGTCGATGAGGCCCGGAGTCAAGAATTTGCCCCGGCCATCGATGAAGGCGGAGCCGGGCGGCTCCGGCACCTTCGGACCGATCGCCGCGATTTTGCCATCCTGCAGCAGGACAGAGACACTCTTAAGCTCGGTATCGTTTCCGGTCAGAACGGTGGCGCCACGAATAATGATGGGATGAGAGGGTAGACGCCTGTAGGTCGACGGGAACTCGTCGCCGGGAAACCGGTCAGCAACAGCTTCATCTTTCGGGGTTGGGTGCAGAGCTGGGATAACCAGCCATGCCATCAGCAGGGCAGCCGCGACAATCGCAGCAGCGCCCCAGGGCGGCAGTTTGCTGTCCATTCACCGGGCTCCGACAAGCGGAGAAGCTTTGCTTGGCTTTGCCGGTGGGCGCAATGCTCAGTCCTCGCCGAATTTGGCATCGATAAGCGCAAGCACAGCAGTCAGCGCCTCTTCGGCATCTCCCCCCTCGGCGCTGACCTCGATATGACTGCCGATTCGGGCATTCAGCATCATGAGGCCAAGAATGGAACGGGCATCGACCTTGTCGCCGTCCTTAATGATGAAAATAGTGGATTGGAAGCGAGCTGCCGCCTCCACCAGCTTGGCGGCCGCTCGGGCATGAAGTCCAAGTTTGTTCAAAATGACCGTTTTGGCGGTGACGTTTTGATTCACGGAAGGGTTCCGGACAGCAGATCCGCGGAGCCGGCACGCATGTATTTCCGACCCGCGTCTGTCGCTTCCCTTACCGCCTCTTCCAACGGGAGGCGGGCGCGTACGTCTACCAGTTTGATCAGGCTCGGCAGGTTGGCGCCGGCCAAGACCTCAATCTTGCCCCGCTGGAGAAGCGTAAGTGCCAAGTTACAGGGCGTACCGCCATACATGTCGGTGATGAGCACAGTGCCGCTCCCGCTATCCACCGATTTCGCCGCAGCCGCGATCTCGCGTTGACGGCGCTCAACATTGTCTTCCGGTCCGATGCTGATGGCGCGCACCTGTTGCTGCGGGCCGATCATGTGCTCCATCGCGGCGATAAATTCCTGCGCCAGGCGGCCGTGAGTGACGAGAACGATCCCAATCATCTGAGTTCCTGGAGCGGTTCGAAAAGATTAAACTTGGTGTGTATGCCTAGCATTACGTATTTCCATTGACGTTGTGGAACTTGCCGTTTCCATAGCCCGCGACGGCGGCCGCGATTTTCGCGGGAGCGGAGACCTCCCGAGCGTTGATTCGCACCAGCGGTATTCGGATGGCGTCGCGCAAGGCGAGTTTCTGCGGCAAGTCGTATAACGCCAGCTGAGGCAGCCGCGCGACAGGAGAGGCTTCCAGCATGACGCAAAGAGCGATCCGGGCGTTCTCGGCTCGTGGCATCCGAAGTATTCCGACACCGCGAATTTCAAGCAACCCTGCCAGCCCTTGCGGCGCGCGGGCCATCAATCCAGCATTGTCGGTGTAAAGCTCCGTCTGATCGTCCGATACGAGCACGGCGCCATTTTCGATCAGCCGCAACGTCACATCGGATTTTCCAGCGCCACTATCGCCCAGCAGCAGCACGCCGGCCTCGGGGGACGCCCCGAGTTGAATTCCGGCACCTGCGAGCATCACGCAGCTCCCGTGAACCCGCACAAAAGTCTCAACATGCGCTGGCAAGCGGCAGCTCCACGACGAATCGCGCTCCACCGCGCTCGCGGTTTTCGGCCCAAATCCGTCCACCCATTCCGTTCACAATTTGCCGCGCAATGGAAAGCCCGAGACCGGAGTTCTTGCCGAACCCATGCTCGCCCGGCCTTTCGGTGTAGAAGCGCTGGAATATCGTATCGACATTTTCGGGGGGAATCCCGGGCCCATTGTCCTCGACTGTAATGCGAATAACGTGCTTTGCCGGGTGAGCGGTGAGCGCGATGCATCCTCCATCCGGACTGAAGGATAACGCATTGTCGATGAGATTGCGGAAAACCTGCCCCAGCCTTTCATCGCGCCCCATAACAACGGCTGCGTGGGCATCTGCAACATCGAGATTCAAGAAAACGCCACGGGGAATCCCGAGGGTGCGATAAACATCCGCAATCGTTGCCAGCAAATGCTCGATATTTACCGGGGTCGCGCTCTCACGGCTGAGTTCGGCATCCAGCCGTGAAGCGTCCGAAATATCTGATATGAGCCGATCGATCCGGCGCACATCGTTGCGAACGACCGTCATCAGCCTTTCCCGACTGGCCTCGTCCTTTGCCCGTGTCAGCATCTCCACGGCACTCTTCAATGAGGTAAGCGGATTTTTGATCTCGTGCGCCACATCGGCGGCGAAACTTTCGATTGCGTCGATGCGTTCATAGAGGCTTTTGGTCATTTCCGACAGGCTTGCAGCGAGGTCCCCAATCTCATCGTTGCGATCCGGCATTGGGGAGATGGCCTCACGCCCGCGCCGGCCGCTGCGCACGCGATCTGCGGCTAGCGCCAGCCGACGTATCGGCTCGACGATAAATCCGGAGATATAAAGCGAAGATATCAGCATCACCAGCAGCGCGACCAGGAATACCTCCAGTAGCGTTGCTCTTTCTCCTCGCAGGATAGCGTCGATGTCGCCGCCCTCGGTAGACACCATCAATACGCCGTAAATGGCCTTGAACCGCTGCACGGGGACAGCGACGGAAAGCACCAGGCGATTATGCTCGTCGACCCGCTCGCCGGTCGCCGTATCGCCACCCAGGGCTGCGCGAACTTCGGAATAGACCCGGCCATCCTGGCCAGCCTCAAAATAGGGCGGCAGCTTCGCGAACGGACGAACCCCCATCAGGCCGTCATAGATGCGCCGCCAGACTTGGTGGGCGCGGCTCCAGAAATCGAGCGGCGGCAGTTCGGAGACTTCCACAATGTTGCGGGACAGCAAATTCCGTGTGTCGATCTGCAACTTTCCATCGGTTCCATAGAAACGCGCCCGCAGCTGCGTGGCAGCGATTAGCTGCCGCAACAGCGGCTCGGCCTCATCCAGATTGACACTATGGCGATTTTCCTCGGTGGTGTACTCAGCCAGGGTGGAGGCGACGATTCTCGCCTGCTGGGCGACGCTGGCCAGCCGTTCGTCGACCAATCCGACGCGGTGCATCTCGACGATCAGGACGCCAGTGATGAGGAATATCAATGCAAAGGCGTTGAAGAGAACGATGCGGCGAGTAAGGGGTGAATAAGGGCGGCCGGAGGCCAAAACACGCGCGCGACGGAACAGTTGAAGCGGGTGCTGCCTCCCGCGATGTAAAAGCAGGCCGCTCAGAAGGCCGGGCATCACGATACTCAGCTCTCGCGATACCGATAACCCACGCCATACAGCGTTTCGATCGCATCGAAATTGTCATCAACCGCCTTGAACTTCTTGCGCAGTCGCTTGATATGACTGTCTATCGTCCGGTCATCCACATAAACCTGGTCGTCGTAGGCCGCGTCCATCAGGTTGTCGCGACTCTTCACGAAGCCAGGTCGTTGGGCGAGACATTGCAGGATGAGGAATTCAGTGACGGTGAGGCGTACCGCCTGTCCTTTCCAGGTGCTTTCGTGGCGCTGCGGATCCAGTACGAGGCTTCCGCGGACGAGTGCCTCGCGCTTCGGTTCGCCGCCACTGGGCGGTTGACCCCGGGGCTCTCTCCGTCGCAACACCGCTTTGACGCGTTCAAGCAGGAGGCGATGTGAAAAGGGCTTCCGGACATAGTCGTCGGCGCCAGCATTCAGCGCCATCAGCTCATCGATCTCTTCGTCTTTCGAGGTGAGGAAAATTACCGGAAGATCGCTGTTCTGGCGTAACCGACGCAACAACTCGAGCCCATCCATCCGCGGCATCTTGATGTCCAGAATGGCGAGATCCGGCAAGTTCGTGGAAAGCGCCGCGAAGGCGGAGGCCCCATCCGAATAGCTGCGGACATCATAGCCCTCCTGCTCCAAAAGCATGCTGACCGAAGTCAGGATGTTCCGATCGTCGTCAACAAGCGCAATGGTCGCCATGGTCACCCGTGCCCGTGGTCATTGAGCCCCCAGTATACTCTCTTTCCCTGCGAAACCAGTTGCCGAAGGCGAGGGACCACTTCGGAGAGGTCAGCCTATCGTCGTTGGCTGATTACATTGCGCGCACCAGCTCATTTCATTAGAAGGCCGCCTTCGCGTACGAGAGGCCCGGAATGGCTCCGCCGCACAAGGAATCCTGGATTGAGACCGCCCTCGAAAAGGGCCTCTTTGCCTCCCGGTGGCTCCTGGCGCCGTTTTATGTCGGCCTCGTTATATCGCTGGCCATGCTTCTCGTGGTTTTCGTGCGAGAGCTGGCAACTGCAATTCCCGAGATTATGGAACTCGACGCCGAGAAGATGATCCTTTCGGTCCTGACACTTATTGATCTGTCCCTGGCCGGCAATCTGGTGTTGATCGTGATCTTTTCGGGGTATGAAAACTTCGTCTCCAAGATCGACACCGGGGACAGCGAAGACCGGCCCTCCTGGATGGGCACACTGGATTTTTCTGGGTTGAAGATGCGGCTGATCGGTTCGATGGTGGCCATCTCCGCGATCTCCCTGTTGCGCTCGTTCGTCGGGCTCACCGAGCCCGGGACGACTTTGGACGAGCGGAAGCTATTCTGGCTGGTCGCCCTCCATGTGACGTTCCTCTTCTCCGGCGTGATGTTTGCCTTGATGGATTGGCTTGCCGGTCTGACGGAGGAGCGGCGCATCGCCGAAATGCAGCATCCGACCCTTGGAGAGATCCCTACCGAAATTCCACCTTGAGGATTTCGTAGGAGCGCGCGCCGCCGGGCGCGGCCACTTCCACCGTGTCGCCTTTTGTTTTGCCGATCAGCGCCCGCGCTATCGGGGAAGAGATCGAAATCCGCCCTTTTTTGGCATTGGCTTCAAGATCGCCCACGAGCTGATACTTCACCTTGGCATCGGTGTCCTCGTCGATCAGGGTGACCGTGGCGCCAAACTTGACCGTATGCCCCGACAGTTTGGAGACATCGATGATGTCGGCGCGGGACAGCTTGTCTTCCAGTTCCACCACGCGGCCCTCGATGAAGGCCTGCCGTTCCTTGGCGGCGTGATACTCCGCGTTCTCCGAAAGATCGCCGTGGGCCCGCGCTTCCTCGATCATGCGGATGACCATGGGCCGCTCCGCCACCTTCAAGTGATTGATCTCGTCTTCGAGGGCCTTATACCCCTCAGCCGTCATCGGTATGCGTTCCATCGTCAGTTCCAGTTCCGGCAAAAAGCCACCGTCCGGCTGGACACCAGCCGGGCCAAGGTCTTTCTGGCCTGAAATCCTCCTTGCGCCCGGACGATTGCGTCCTGTGTTAAGGCGAACCGGCAAACTCTATGAGCGCCGGTTCGCGACTTCAAGAGACGCAATAGAGAAGGGAAGGTTCCCGGTCAGCCATAGGCCTGAATGGGCCGGACACCAAGCGTGCCCTGCCGGAGCGCCGCGATGGCCTGGGCGGCGGCCATCGCACCAGCGATGGTCGTGTAATAGGGCACTTTCTGCTGGAGGGCGGTGCGGCGGATGGAGAATGAGTCGGCAAGGGATTGCGCGCCTTCGGTGGTATTAAAGACCAGTTGAATCTCGCCGTTCTTGAGCGCGTCCACGATGTGCGGGCGTCCCTCCAAAACCTTATTAATCACCCGGACTTCCAGGCCGGCCGCCTGCAGGTATTTGGCGGTACCCCGGGTGGCGATGAGATCGAATCCCATTTCCAGCAGCTGGCGCGAAGGTTCCACGGAGGCCGGCTTGTCCGAGTTTTTGAGAGAAACGAAGACGGTTCCCGAAAGCGGCAGCTTCAAACCCGCCCCGACCTGGCTCTTGGCAAAGGCGAGACCGAAATTTTCGTCCAGTCCCATGACTTCGCCCGTGGAGCGCATTTCCGGTCCGAGAATGGGGTCGACGCCGGGGAAGCGATTGAATGGCATCACCGCTTCTTTCACCGCGACGTGGGACCGGTCCGCCCGCTGCAGGTTGAAATCCGCCAGACGCTCGCCCGCCATCACACGGGCGGCAAGCGCCGCCACCGGCAGCCCGATCGCCTTCGCGACGAACGGCACGGTCCGACTCGCCCGTGGGTTCACCTCGAGAACAAAGATATCGCCGTTCTGCACCGCGAACTGCACATTCATCAGTCCGCTGACTTCAAGCGCACGGGCCAGCGCGATCGTCTGCCGCTCAATTTCGGTAATGGTCTTCTTGCTCAACGAATGCGGTGGCAGGGAGCAGGCGGAATCGCCGGAATGCACACCGGCTTCCTCAATGTGTTCCATGATGCCGGAGATGAAAACGTCGCCTGTCGGATCGCAGATCGCGTCAACGTCCACTTCGATGGCATTGTTGAGAAACGCATCGATCAGCACCGGATTGTCCCCGGAGATGCGGAACACGTCGCCGGACTGGACGGTAGATTTCAGAGTCGCTTCGTCTGGCACGACCACCATGCCGCGGCCGCCCAGCACATAGGAGGGACGCAGGATGATCGGGAAGCCGACCTCGCGCGCGGCGGCGAGTGTCTCCTCGGCCGTCATCGCCGTCGCGTTGCGCGGCTGTTTGAGATCGAGCTTCTGCAGGAGCGCCTGAAAACGCTTGCGGTCTTCTGCCAGATCGATGGCATCGGCTGACGTGCCGAGGAGTGGCACGCCGGCATTCGCCAGCGTGTGGGCGAGCTTGAGCGGCGTCTGGCCGCCGAATTGCACGATCACGCCGGCAAGCGTTCCGTTGGATTGCTCTTTGCGCACAATTTCGAGCACGTCCTCGGCGGTGAGCGGCTCGAAATAGAGGCGGTCGGAGGTATCGTAGTCCGTCGAAACGGTCTCCGGGTTGCAGTTGACCATGATCGTCTCGAAGCCCCGCGCGGAGAGGGCAAAGGCGGCGTGGCAGCAGCAGTAATCGAATTCGATCCCCTGGCCGATCCGGTTGGGTCCGCCGCCCAGAATGACAATCTTTTTCTTGTCCGTCGGCCGGCTCTCGCATTCCGGGTAGCCGGCAAGCGGCGCCTCGTAGGTAGAGTACATGTAAGGGGTGAGCGCGGCGAACTCGGCAGCGCAGGTATCGATGCGCTTGAACACCGGATGCACACCCAGCCGCTCTCGGATCGCGCGCACGTCTTTCTCGCGGCGATTGGTAAGCTTGGCAAGGCGCGCGTCAGAGAAGCCCCTCGACTTCAGCCGGCGAAAGCCTTCTGTGTCCTCAGGCAGGCCGTTCGCGGCGATGTCGCGCTCCGCGAACAGCAGCGCTTCGATCTCACCCAGGAACCATGGATCGTATTTCGTGATCGCAGCGATCTCCTCCAGCGGAAAGCCGGCGCGCATCGCCTGCGCAATCACCCGCAGCCGGTCCGGTGACGTCTTGGCAAGCTCCGCGCGAATGCCGTTGGGGTCTTCGGGCAACGCGATCTCATCGAAACCCGTGAGGCAGGTTTCCAGCGAGCGCAACGCTTTCTGCATGGATTCGGCAAACGTGCGGCCGATCGCCATTGCCTCGCCGACAGATTTCATCGAGGTTGTCAGCACCGGTTCCGCGCCCGGGAATTTCTCGAAGGTGAAGCGCGGGATTTTCGTCACCACATAGTCGATCGTGGGCTCGAACGAGGCCGGCGTGACCCTGGTGATGTCGTTGGTGAGTTCGTCAAGCGTGTAACCGATCGCCAGCCGCGCGGCGACCTTGGCGATGGGAAAGCCCGTGGCCTTGGACGCCAATGCAGACGAGCGCGACACGCGCGGGTTCATTTCGATGACGACCATGCGCCCGTCCGCGGGGTTCACCGCGAACTGCACATTGGAACCGCCGGTCTCCACCCCGATTTCGCGCAACACGGCAATGCTGGCCGTGCGCATGCGCTGATATTCCTTGTCGGTGAGCGTGAGGGCAGGCGCTACCGTGATGGAATCGCCTGTGTGCACCCCCATCGGGTCTACGTTTTCGATGGAACATATGATGATGGCGTTGTCGGCTCGATCGCGCACGACTTCCATCTCGTATTCTTTCCACCCCAGCACGGATTCCTCGATTAGCACTTCGTTGGTGGGCGAGGCTTCCAGCCCGTGTTCGACGATCTCGAAGAATTCCTCGCGGTTGTAGGCGATGCCGCCGCCGGTTCCGCCAAGCGTGAAGGACGGCCGGATCACGGCCGGCAGCCCAACCTGGTCCAGCGCTTCCATCGCATGCGCGAACGCCTCCGGCGACAGCTCCATGATCGGATTGTTCTCACTGTCATAGAGAAAGTTGCCGCGGTCATCCTTCTTGTGCCTGAGATAGCCTTTCAACGTGATCCCGCGCGGCACATCCAGGCCGATCTTCATCATCGCGAGGCGGAACAGCTCACGGTCCTCCGCCTTGTCGATAGCTTCGGCGGAGGCGCCGATCAGCTCGACATCGTATTTCTCCAGGACGCCCCGCTTTCGGAGCGACAGGGCGGTGTTGAGCGCCGTCTGGCCGCCCATGGTGGGCAGGAGCGCGAACACACGGCCGGGCGGCACGTTCGCTTTCTCGCGCGCGATGATCTTTTCCACGAATTCGGTCGTGATCGGCTCGATGTAGGTGGCGTCCGCCAGCTGCGGATCGGTCATGATTGTGGCGGGATTGGAGTTCACCAGCACCACCCGGTAGCCTTCTGCCCTGAGCGCCTTGCAGGCCTGCGCGCCAGAATAATCGAACTCACAGGCCTGTCCGATGACGATCGGTCCCGCGCCGATGATCAGGACCGTGTGGATGTCGCTGCGTTTGGGCATTCTCTCTCGCGCGCAAGCGGCCGCGCGCGGGCGCCGCGCGCCGAATCGAAGCCGGATTGCAGGTTAAGCGGATCGTTTACCCACGAGTCGGGGCAGGGGCAACCCTCGGCCGCAGACGCTCACAAAAACAACATGGACAAGCGGCGAGGGGTTTGGTAATCCCCGCCTTCGCGCCGATTTGATGCTCAGCTTGCGGGCGCGTTAGAAATGCACGCTAAAGCGAAGGTGAAGTCGGCAAGAGTGGCCGGCCGCCTCAAGGCCCGCAAGCATCAGCCTCATCCGGCGTAAGCGAAAGATGATGAGGCTTTTTATGACCCAGACGCCATGTTCCGACGATACCATCCTCTGCGCAGCCGGCGTGGCGGGCGATGCCGCGTTCGGCGCGGTGATGCCGCCGCTCTATCTCTCCGCCAACTTTGCGTTCGAAGGCTACGGCAAGCCGCGGGCGCATGATTACTCGCGCTCGGGCAATCCCACCCGCGATGGATTGGCGGCCGCTCTCGCCGCATTGGAGCAGGGGGCCGGCGCGCTTGTCACCAGCTCGGGCCTTGCAGCGGTCGATCTGGTTCTGGCGCTCCTCAAACCGGGCGATCTCGTGATCGCGCCGCACGATTGTTACGGCGGCACCTGGCGCCTGCTCATCGCCCGCGCCGAACGCGGCGCCTTCGAGGTGCTGTTTGTCGATCAAACCGATCCACACGCACTCGATCGGGCGTTCGCCCGTGCGCCGGCGCTGGTCTGGATTGAAACCCCCAGCAATCCGCTGATGCGCATCGTGGACATCGAGGCGCTTTGCCTTCGCGCCAGGGCTTGCGGCGCGCGGGTGGCGGTGGACAACACGTTTCTGTCGCCGGTGCTGCAGAAACCGATTCCGCTCGGCGCCGATTTTGTCGTGCACTCCACCACCAAATATTTGAATGGTCATTCGGATGTGGTTGGCGGCGTGGTGATAGCGGCCAGCGCCGCCGATGCCGAGCAGGTGAAATGGTGGGCGAATTGTTGCGGCACCGCCGGCGCGCCCTTCGATTCCTGGCTCACCCTGCGCGGCCTGCGCACTCTTTCGGTGCGGGTCGAGCGTCAGCAGGACACGGCCGGTCAGATCGCGCGGCGGCTGGCGCAGCATCCCGCGGTGGCGAAAGTACATTATCCCGGTCTCGCTTGGCATCCCGGACATGCGGTTGCCGCGAAGCAGCAACGGGGCTTCGGTGCCATGCTGAGCTTCGAGCTGGGGTTGGACAGCGACGAAATCGGTCCATTTGTCGGCGAGCTGAAGCGCTTCACCCTTGCGGAGTCGCTTGGCGGCTTCGAAAGCCTGATTGCACATCCCGCGACGATGACGCATCTGTCGATGTCGCCGGAAGCGCGCGCACACGCGGGCATCGGCCATGCCCTGTTCCGCCTCTCCATCGGGCTTGAAGCGTTCGATGATTTGTGGTCCGACCTCGCCGGTGCCCTCGACGGGCTGCGCCCGGTTTTCTAAACATCCCCCGAACGGAGAAATGCCATGAAGGCGTTGGTGAAATCGAAGGCGGAGCAGGGCTTGTGGCTCGAAGACGTGCCGCAGCCCGGCTACGGCATCGATGACGTGCTCATCAAAGTGCTGAAGACCGGGATCTGCGGCACCGATGTCCACATCTACAACTGGGACAGCTGGGCGCAAAAGAACATCAAGCTCGGCACGGTGATCGGCCACGAGTTCGTGGGCAAGATCGCAGCCGTCGGCTCGAACGTTCACGGCCTCAATGTGGGCGACCTCGTGAGTGTCGAGGGCCACATCGTCTGCGGCCGCTGCCGCAATTGCCTGGCCGGCCGCCGCCATCTTTGCGCCAACACGCTTGGCGTGGGCGTGAATCGTGATGGTGCCTTCGCGGAATACGTGGCTGTGCCGGCGCTCAACGTCTGGCACTGCGACCCGCATGTGCCGCTCGACCTCTATGCCATCTTCGATCCGCTCGGGAACGCGGCGCATACCGCGCTCTCCTACGATCTCGTCGGCGAGGACGTGCTGATCACCGGCGCGGGCCCCATCGGAGTCTCCGCCGTGCCGATGGCGCTGAAAGCCGGCGCGCGTTTCGTGGTGGTGACCGATGTGAACGATTACCGCCTCGGCCTTGCCGACAAGCTGGGGGCCACCGCGGCCGTGAACGTGGCCAAGCAGGATCTGCGGGAGGTAACGAAGAGCCTCGGCATGCAGGAAGGTTTCGACGTTGGGCTGGAAATGTCCGGCAACCCCGCGGGCCTGCGCCAGATGATCGACTCCATGGCGCACGGCGGCAAGATCGCGCTGCTCGGCATCCAGTCCGGTGAAACCGCAGTGGATTGGGACGCGGTGGTGTTCAAGGGCCTCAACATCCGCGGCATCTACGGCCGCATGTTCGGCGAGACCTGGTACAAGCTCACCCAGATGATCCGCAGCGGCATGGATATCGGCAAAGTCATCACGCACCGCTTCTCCTACAAGGATTTCCAGCAAGGCTTCGACGTCATGCGCTCGGGCAATTCCGGCAAAGTCATTCTCGACTGGAGCGAACTGTGAGCGCGACCCTGGACCAAAGTTTCGGCGCCGATCTGGAGGCGATGCGCGCCAAAGGCACGCTGAAATCCTTTCGCCACATCACCGGACCGATGGATACGCAGGTGACGATGGCGGAAAAATCCGGCCCGGTGCTGGTGCTGTCCTCCAACAACTATCTGGGGCTGGCGGACCATCCGGAAGTGATCGCGGCAGGCAAGCAGGCGCTGGACGAGTTCGGCGCCGGCACCGCGAGCGTGCGCTTCATCTGCGGCACGTTTTCGATTCACGACGAGATCGAAAAGAAGCTGGCGCGGCTGTCGCACACGGAAGCCGCGCTCACCTATGTGTCGTGCTGGGCCGCGAACACCGGGCTCATTCCGTCGGTGGCAGGCGAGCAGGACGCGCTGGTGTCCGATGAGCTGAACCACGCCTCGCTGATCGACGGCTGCCGCGGCTCGAAAGCCAAGCGGCTGGTCTACAAGCACGCCGACATGGCCGATCTCACCAGCAAGCTCGCGCAGGTGAAGGGCGCGCGGCGCATCTTCATCGTGACCGACGGCGTCTTCAGCATGGAAGGCGATCTCGCGCCGCTGCCCGAAATCGTGGCGATCGCGAAGCAGCACAACGCCGCCATCGTTCTCGATGATTCCCACGCCACCGGCGTGATGGGAAAATACGGCCGCGGCACTGCCGAGCATTTCGGCGTGGAAGGGCAGATCGACATCGTCACCGGCACCTTGGGCAAGGCGCTTGGGGGCGCGGCCGGCGGTTACGTGGCCGGCTCCAAGGCGCTGATCGAATTCCTCAGCCAGGTCTCGCGGCCGCAGCTGTTCTCGAACGCGCTGCCGGCCACCATTGCTGCCAGCGCCGGCAAGGCCATCGACATTCTGGAGCGGGAGCCTGAGCGCGTGGCGCGCCTGCACGCGATCACGCGGCAGCTGCGCGACGGGCTGAAGGCGCTGGGGTTCAAGCCGCTGGAAGGGGACAGCGCCATCGTGCCCATCATCGTGGGCGACACGGCGTTTGCCATCAAAATGAGCCAGATGCTGCTGGAAGAGGGCATCTTCATCACCGGCTTCGGCTATCCCGTGGTGCCGGAAGGCACCGCGCGGCTGCGCATCCAGGCCTGCGCCGCGCTGACCGACGAGCAGATCGCCTTTGCGCTCCGCACCTTCGAAAAGGTGGGAAAAAGGGCAGGCGTGATTTAGGCTTGGGTATCGTGCCGCGATTTCCCCTTGAACGGGTGCTGAGACAGCCTACCTACCGCCACAACAGGAAGAGGGTTCGGCGATGTTGCACCTGCTGGCGCTGCCGTTCGTTCTGTTTGGCGTTCTGATGTCGGGCATCATGGCTGCAACCGGTCTTGCGTTCTTCGCGGTGTTCCTGATCCCGTTCCTGCTGCTCGCGCTGTTCTTCCGCGTGAGTCTGTTCTTCCTCAAGATCATCGCGGTGTTCACGCTCGGCGCGCTGCTGCTGACGGCGTGTTTGTAAGCTCCGGGCTGGAGCGTCGTGTTTCACACCCTCCCCTTGAGGGAGGGTCGAAAAATCCGAAGCAAAGCGGAAGATTTTTCGGGGAGGGGTTCATGCGAGCGGTGCGGATCACCCCTCCCCGAAATTCTCTCCACTGCGTTGCGCGAATTTCGACCCTCCCTCGAGGGGAGGGTTGGGTGCGAGGCTAGTTCGATTTACAGCTCCGCATACGGGCGGTGCTGGTAGTATTTCGGATGTGAATCGAGCCGCACGTGCAGCCATGCCACGCCGAGGCCTGACGTGCTGATCCAGAATGTCTCTCCCCGCGCGAGCAGTTTCTCGGCTTCCGCCGCCACGCATTGAAACAGCGCCTGCTGCTGCACCGCCGGCGCGGCACGCAAAAACGCGGCGATGTGCCCGTAGCAATCCATATTGGAAAGCCGGCTCGGCGCGATCAGCAGGGCATCGCCGCCCAGATTGCGGAACACCGCCACGGCCTCGGGCGCGGCATTCAGGTGTTCCGCGAAATCGGAATCGTCGGCCCGCACCAACGCGAGAGAATCGTCGCGGATCGCCACGCATTCGAACGGATTGTTGGCGCTTTTCGGCGAGAGCGGCGGCATTTCCCAGAAGAAGCCGGGATAATCGTTGGCGATCAGGGTGCCGATGAAGAATGCGCGGAAGGACGCATCGTCGCGCCAGCGCGCGAGCACATCTGCTGCTGTGAGGAAGTGCTCACTCTCGGCGATCTGAATAATTTCTCCGCGGCCATTCTCCAGCGCTCGCCGCCGGGCTTCGAGCTTCACGCGGCCGCTGCCTTGCTGCGGCAATACCGGTAGGCGTTGATCACAATCCGCTTCACGTCCGCATTGCCCTGCCACACGCCGCGCGCCCAGCCGATGGAGCCCATGTGCAGGACATGGCCGTTGCGCACCGGCGCTTCTACCACCACCCCCGTCGTTCGCGGCGCCTGCCCGTAAAGCGTGAGACCGGTGGCGATCACGTGCGGTTCCAGGGGCGCCTTGTAGAGAGTCCGGTCGAGGCGTCCTTCGCTGTCCAGCGGAACGGAATCGAGCTCACGATAGACCACCGGAATGTCCGCCCCGAAGGAGGGGTCAGGCCTGAGAGCCACGCCGTCGAAAATGGGATGATCGGGATCGACAGCCGTGATCGCCCCCGCCTTGTGCATCTGCTCTTCGGAGAGATGCCGGATGCGCGGCGCGAGGCGGGCCTTCTGCCGCGCCCGCTCGATCGCGTAGCCCCCGAAACGGTACGATGAGACGAAAGTAT
>DATIEM010000037.1:0-15293 GCA_035455725.1 Rhizomicrobium sp.
CAGTCGGGAGGTTCAGATGACGAGACTCGTTTCGCTTTCATCCTGCGGCGCATTGCTGGCCGTGACCATCGGCGTTGCCGCCGCATCCGCGGCGCTGGCCGACGCCGCCTCGGAAACGGTGACCGCGGCAACCCATGCCGAGCTGGCGGCGGGCGCCTCCGATCTCGCCGGCGTTCACACCCATCTGCATCACACGCTCAATTGCCTGGTAGGACAGGGCGGCAACGGCTTCGATGCCAAGCAGATGAATCCCTGCGCCGAAAGCGGCAAGGGCGCCATTCCGGACAGTTCCGATTCCGCGAAGAAGGCGTCGCTGGAAAAGGCGGCGGCCAAAGCCCGCGACGGAATTGCAGCGAGCGACATGAAGGCCGCGCGCGCCGATGCCTCGGCCACCGCTTCCATGCTGAAGGCCGCCAAATAGCGGCGCCCGCGCCGCGCGGAAGCCGGCGTCTCGCATCACGTGATCGTCAGCATAAGAAATTGTCACTTGGCTTTTGCGTTCCGAGGGCAAACTCTCACGCGTGAGCAGTGGGGGCATGATGAAGGAGACGATCATGCCGGATTATGAAATCTGCTATCTGCACGAAGACGGCTCGCTGGCCGGAAAATTCGCCGCGCATTGCAACACGGACATGCAGGCGAAGATCTTTGCCCATGCCATGCGGCTGGACAATGCGCGCCAGATCGAGGTGTGGACGGAGAGCAGGCTGATCTACCGTCGGCCTGGCGAGCCGATCAAGCAGTCCGCCGCTTAATCCGTTGCTACAGGCCGCAACAAAATTGCGGAGTTGAACCGGCGATTTTGCTGCTTGACGGAGTTGCCGCTAGGGCTGGGGGTCGTCATCGTTTGACGGTTCTGGAGTTTCCGGTTTCAGCGCCGCTCCAGCGCGGGCAATGGGCGGTTCCCCAGCCGGTATGGCAGCGGCGGGCGGAAGCTCCGGCTCACTCTCCAGCTTTGCGATCTGCGCCTCCAGGGATTCCGCATATTGGCGCAAATGTTTCGCGGCTAGAGCATCGTCCAGTTCCGACGCGAGCTGTCTGGCGGTTTGCGCCTTTTCTCGCAAAGCCGCGCGTTCATCATCAGCGGTCACAAATCCGCTCTCTTTCCCCGACTGCTACAGAACGTAATCCTCTGAACGCCGGTTCCGCAAGGCACGGGAACTCACCCCGAAGCCGCCCCGTTTTGCCAATCGGATGCAACGATGCAGCAGCCAGAGGAGTATGTTGAACAGGCTCAGGATTGCCGCAAAGCGGCCCAGCTGGCCTCTACCTTTGCTGAACAGGAGCGCCTTTATCAAATGGCGGAGCACTGGGAGCAGCTTGCCCGCCAGCGGGCGACATATCTGCACCTTGAGAGCATCTTGGCCGAACTGCTTGAGAATAAGCCTTCCGCCCCCTAGAGGGGCGCGCTTTTCGCGATTCGATTGCTGGTGCGATTCGCGGTTTGGGGTGAGAGCCGCCACGCATTTGAGACGCCAGCCGAACGCGTAACCGATCGTGTGGCTTCATTGCGCGGCGTTGTGCACCGTGTAGCTGGTACAGACACCGTTCAGGATCTCGTGCCCGTCAGGCGTGGAAAACGTGCACATGCGCCCGCCTGTGACCAATGGGTACTGGAGGACATAAATCACCCATTGTTGCGCGTCGTTGGAGTACGCGTTGACGGTCAGGGCGCGGCCGAATGTCTTCACCGACCCGACCGTGCCGGTCGCGACATTGGGATTACAGCCTGTCATTTTCCCGGCGACGATGCCGTGCGCGACCGTCAGATCGGCACCACCGCACAAGCCGTCGAAGGTAACCGATGCGTGTTGGGCCTTCGCCCAAACCGGCGTCGCCAGCGTGAGCATCGCCACCACTATGGCTGACCGGCGCATGGTTATTCCCCCTGATCTTGAAACTCTGTGGAAGCCTACATCCGGTACCAGGTCCATCAAGCCCAATCATCTTGAGTCTTGGGAGCGGTAGCGCCCCGCCGGCCCGGCGAGCCGATCGAACCGTCCGCCGCTTAACGCGAGCGCCTCAATCCCGAGCGCAAGAAAATTGCGGAATTGAACCGCGATTTTCGCGATTTTTTGGAAGGAATGCACCCGGCTACCGGAATCACTTGCTGTGCGAACAGCGCGACAACACGAAGCGGCGATGGCAAGCTCGCTAGTGCGGACTCGTGGAAGCGCCGCTGCCTTCCACTGTGTAGGTGCCGCTTCCGGTGTGACCGAACCCTGTCCCACCGTCCTTGGTTTCGTAGTGCTGCCACCAGCCGCCGCTTACAAACGGATATTCGATGACCCACCATCTTACCTTGCCGTTGATGGTCTGTCCTAAGGTCACCGCCGTGCCTAGCTTTTTGATATTTCCGATTGTGCCGCCAAGGTCGCCGTCCTGTATGGCAGAAGCGAACTGTCCGCGAACGTAAATCGTCATTTGAGCGCAGGCACAATGCAAATCAATCGTCGTCACGCTCACCCCAGCTAGGGCAGAGTTAGTCAGGGCAATCAATGCCGCTATCGAACCGGTCCAGCGCATTTCGTTCGCCAACTAGTGCGGGCCGATTCTACACCCCAAGCTCCTATGGGGCCAAGTCCGTCAAGTGTATATCGCCATTGAACCGCGCTTTTCGCGATTTTTTTGTTCGGCGGTTGCTGCTGCCGGGCGCTTCTCAGCGTCGGCACAGGCCTTTTGGAATCCAGTTGCGCACGAGGGTGATGGGCGCGCGCGGTTTCGTGGAGCACAAGGGCCACGGCGCGCCGGCCGAGACGTCTGCGGTCCAGCGAGCGCCTTCACGCGATTGCAACGGCGCGGGCCAGCGCCGCATCCAGCGCCCGCAGGTCGCCGGGCGTGGGGTCGCTGTTTTCCAGCCAGCCCAGCCCCATGGCGATGAGGATTTCCTGCAGCACGATGCGGATCGGCTGCTCGTTCGGCAGCACCACGCGCAGCGCGTTCATCGCCGCGTCGATGTAATCCATCCGGCTGGGCATCTCACGGCCTCCGCGCCGGCGCGCGGTCACCGAACCACCAGACAATGGCCGTCACGGCCGCGAACACCAGGCTGTCGATCACGTAGGCGCGCGCCGCATCGGTTGGCGCCATGGAGAAGAACGCCGCCGCCAGAACGCCCGATAAGCCGACGGTCAGCAGCGGCCGTACCAGCGCCCGTGCTGCATCCACCCATTTGTAGGATGCGGGCAGGGCACCTTCCGCCGCCACGCTGGACAACAGGCCGCTCCATGTTGCGGTGAGCGCGATCGGTGGCTCCGCCTCGGTTTCGGGCTGCCGCCACTGCGCCTGCAGTTTCAGCAGCTCGGTTTCGTGGCTCCATTTTGACTGGGTTACAAGAAACGACTGCTTCGCTTCGAGATAGCCGAAGGTTTTTGTGGCCAGGTTGCCGATCAGGCCGAAGATGCCGCCGGCGCCGGCGGAAATTCCGCAGCCTAACAGATGCCCAAGGATGCCCATTTGCGTTTGCTCCTGTTGCCGTAGAACCAGCGGGCGGGGATCGCGCGCGTGTCGAGGTGAAGAAAATTTTGCCCGTAGCCGAAGCCGCGGAAGCCGCAGGCGCGCGCGGCGCGTGCGAGTTGCGCGGGATCGTGCGACTGAAGCGCCACGTCGAAAGCGAGCTGCTTGTGCAGGGACAGCGGCGCGCCGCCCACCCGTGCGTTGCGCAGGGCGCAGCGATGGCCGGAATTGATGATGAGCGGCGTGGCCATCGAGCGGCGCAGCGCTTCGATGGCGTCGAGCGCTTCCGGCCAGACGCACATCTCGCCGCAGCAATGGCAGGCGAGCTCGCGCGGGCTGAAGTGCGGCCAGCGCGCCGAATCCCATTCGGCATGCGACCAGTGGATGAGGGGAAGCATGGTTGAGTCCTGTTCAGAAGCAATATTGTGAAGCGTGGCCGCGCCGCTTACCCTGTGCCGCAATGCGGGAGCTCAGCAAAGATGAGGCAAAAAACCTCCGCGCCGGCGAGGCGCACTACACGGCATTCGTCGGTCCGCCGAAGCAGTACGACTTCATGGGCGCCACGCAGTTTCGCCTGCTGTGCGCCCTCGGCTTGCGCGAGCATCATCGCCTGCTCGATTTCGGCTGCGGCGGCTTGCGCGCAGGCCGCCTGCTGATCGCCTATCTCGAGCCCCAGCGCTATTTCGGCATCGAGCCGAACGCCTGGCTGGTTGAAGACGCCATCGCCAACCAGATCGGGCAGGATATGGTGCGCATCAAGCGGCCGCGGTTTTCAATTTCGGATGCCTTTGACGCCGCTGCGTTCGAAACGCATTTCGATTTTATCGTCGCGCAAAGCATCTTCAGCCACGCGGGACCGCAGCTGGTGCGGCGCGCGCTTGCCGGCTTTGCCGCGACTCTCGAACCGGATGGCATTTGCGCCGTCACGTTCGTGCTTGGCGAGGAGCAGGAGACGCCGGAAGGCTGGCATTACCCGCACTGTGTCAGCTACACGCCGGCGGGGATCGCAGCCTTCGCCGATGAAGCTGGTCTCAATCATGTGCCCATTCCGTGGTTTCACCCGCGGCAGTCCTGGTTCCTGCTGGCGCGCGATCCAGCGGCGCTGCCGACGCCCAAACAGGCGCGGCTGTTGCGCGGCATCGTGCTGCGCGCGCCGGAATTTCGCGACAGCATCGAAAAGAGCCGATCCGAACCTGCGTGACCGTTCATTTTCTTCATATCGGCAAGACAGGCGGCTCGGCGATCAAGGCGGCGCTGCGGCCGTTTCGCGGCAAGCGGGGAATCGTCTTTCATCCGCACTGGTTTCCGGCGAGCGGCGTTCCGGCGAATGAGCGATTCTTCTTCTGCGTGCGCGAGCCGGTCAGCCGCTTCATCAGCGCCTTCAACAGCCGCTTGCGCATGGGCAAGCCGGTCGGCTTTGTGCCCTGGGATGCGGACGAAGAATGGGCCTTCTCGCGCTTCCAGACCCCGGAGGCGCTTGCCATCGCCTTGAGCGGTAACGACGCAGCCAAGGCGCGGGAGGCACGGCGCGCGATGCGAAGCATTCGCCACGTGCGCCAGCACCAGCACGAATGGTTTCCCGCGCCCGCGCTCGAATATTTGCGCGAACGTGCAGACGGCGTCGTCTGGATCGGCTTTCAGGAGTCGCTGGACAGCGACTTCGAAATTCTGAAGCAGGCGCTGAGGCTTCCGGCCCATACGGCACTTCCCGCGGAAGCGGTGGCCGCGCACCGGGTGCCGGAAGGCTTCTCGATATCGTTGAGCGAAGCCGGGCGGCGTAACCTCGCCGCGTGGTATGCCGAAGATGTGCGCTTCGTCGAAGGGCTGCGGGCGCTCAGAAGTGTACGATGAGGCGCACCTCGCCGCGTCCGCCGGTTCCGCCGGCTCCGCTTGGGCTGCCGTTAAGCGAGCCGCCGCCGCCGCCTCCGCCGCCGCCCGGCGCGCCGCCGGCGCCGCCCGCGCCCGCGGCGCCTGAGAGGTTGGCGCCTCCGCCTCCGCCGCCGGCGCCGCCGTATTGGCCGGTCGGATCGCTGACGCTGTCGCCGGGAGACCCGTTGGCGCCGACCGCGCCGGCGCTGCCGCCGTTGGTGCGGGTGGTCGAGACGATGGAGCCATTGGCCCCCGTTGCGCCGCCGAACGCCACATTCGCGCTCGTGATTCCGCCGCCATTGCCGCCGGTGGCGGGGCCGATGCCGTCCAGCGGAACCGTGGGGCTGTTGGTGAAGGTGGCCGTCGCGCCTTGCGCCAGGGCGCCGCTCAGCGCCGGCACCACCGATTGCGGACCCGCGCTTGTGTTCCCGCCGCCCACGCCGCCGCTTCCGCCGGCGGCAAGCAGCCGCGTGCCGAAGCTGGAATTCCCGCCCGCGCCGCCCGCGGCACCGTCGCTGCCATCGACGCTCTGGGCCGGGCCAGCTGCACCGCCGGCGCCGACGGTGATCGTCTCGCTCGCCGAAAGCGCGGCCGCGGCGAAGCTCATCCGGTTGAGCACGCCGGACTGCCCCGCCTGTCCGCCGAACCGGGCGGTGCCGGCAGCGCCGCGACGGCCCGCACCGCCGCCCCCGCCGGCGCCGATGACAACCGCCTCGACCGCTGTCGCCAGCGGTGGCTTCATCCAGGTGCCGGTGGCGGTGAGGATCTGCACCAGCGCCGCGATGTTCCAGCGCACCGGAGTCCAGGCGCCGTCCCAGAAGGCGAACATGGCTTCGTCGTATGGCGCGGAGAGCCAGGCGACATCGTCGCCAGCATTGTCCTTAACGGTGACGCGATTGGCGCTTGCGTCCTTCTTGCGCACGGTAACCCAATCGTCGGCATCGGCAGAGGCGGGCAGGGTGACGTTGAAGGCGCCGGCACTGGCGTCCGCGCGCACCACGCGACCGAGATGCGTGGCGCCGATAGTCGTCGCGCTCGCGACATCCACGTGCTTGAGGAGCTGCGTGCCGGTGTTGCGGTTGAGAACAAGCGCTTCGTAGAAGGTGCTGCCATCCGGCGAGACCTTGAAGTGGAAATTGTCGTCGCCGGTGAGGCCGATTTCCGCGCGGCCGGAAAAGTTTGTCTGGTAGAGCAGCGAGGCGGTATCGCCGCTCGCATACTTGTTGAGCTTCGCCTGCACACTCGCGCCGATGTTGTTGAACAGCACCGCGGCGCTGGCGACGGTGAGTTTGTTCGTGGCATCCGCTGTGGCGTTGACGCCGAGCATCGGCAGGTTCTGAAGCGGCACCGCGCTGGTGAAATCCGCCCAGGCGCTCCCGTTGTAGAAGATGAGTTTGGCCTCGTCGGCGACATAGGCGCTGAGGCCTTTGAATGGCGCGTAGAAACGCCAGCCGCCGTCGATGGCATAGGCGAGCTTGCCATCCTGCCCCGTCCAGGCGCCGCTGCCGGTGGGTTTTACCAGATAGGTGTCGCCATCGCTCGGTGAGGAGGGCGGCGTGCTGAGATCGCGATCCAGAATGACTGTAGCGATGAGCGCGTCGAGCTCGAGCAGCGCTTCGTTGTGGGTGACGTGCTTCTGCGCCTGCGCAGCCGCAAGCAGCGGCAGCGCCACGCGCGGCGTGGTGTCGGACATGGTGTGGTTCTCCAAAAAAGAAAAACCCTCGCCCCCGCTTCAGCGGGGAAGAGGGCAGGGTGAGGGGGTGGCGAGGGCGATAAGCTCGGTATCAGGTATTGCAGCTGTAATCGGAGGCTAAAGCCTGCACCGTTGTGCGAGAGGCAGGGTTCAACTGACAGCTCGCTTTAGCGACGACAATCTATCGGAGCTTACGCCCGCTCACCCGGACCCTCTCCCCACTTCGCAGGGCGAGGAAGTTTTGCCGGGTATTCACCCGCTGATCGCGGAGGCGAATCTCATTGCAGTTGCGCGCTCACCGGTGCGCGACCGTCATGGTGTGGTTCATCAGGTCCACGATGCCGCCCCAGAAGGTTGTGTACTGCGCCTGAACATAATGATCGCCTGGCGGCACGTCCTTGCAAAAGTAGGTCATGGAGGAAATGGCGTATTGCACAGCCTGCGCTGCGAACACCGTGTTTACCGGCTCTCCATAGGCGGCACCGCACGCGGTCGTACCGTCCAGCAGCATCTGCACCCGGAGGACTTCATTCCCTGTCACCGCCACGCCCGAGAACGTGATGATCACGCAGCCGATGCGTCTGGTGCTGAAATCGATCTTTGCATCCGAAATGTCTTCCCACTCCGTGGAACCGTCCCCATCGAGCTCCACGTTGCTCGCGATAATCTCCACCTTGGGCACCTTGCACGAGCCCGAGATCGTGACCGGATCCGGGTGCTGAGACGGATGTATGGGCTTGGCATCCGCGATGGATACTGTGGCCAGCGCTGCGGCGGCGGCCCCGATCACAAGACCAGATTTCAATTTGCTGAACATCTCTTCCCCCTTGCGAGCGGGGGGAGCGGTGCGCGTGACGACCTGCCCCGCAACACAGGGACGCACCACACTCGAACGCCGCTGATCCCCCAGCGGAGGGACGTATGCCAGCTTGGGGACCACTGCGGCAAGCACCCAAACGGTTAAGCTGGAATAATTACCGCGCCCCGCCGAGCGAGAGTTGCGGTGCGTCAAGGCGAATTTCTTCTCCTCTCGCAGGAAGGGGCGAATGCTCGTTCAATTGAACACAATGCTCCCCATTTTGCCCACGCCGCGGCCGAAAACCGAAGAGAGTTGGTAGACGGTGAAGCGGAAGGGCGAAGGCAAGCCGGACGAAAAGTCGGCGGCGATCTGCGCGGCGGTGTAGGTGAGCGCAGATGAGGTTACGAAGCTGAAGGTGCGGATGACGTTGGAGGAGCCATCCAGAATTTCCACATCGTAGCTTTCGGATGGTTCGCTCAGCGGGATTTCGACTTGATCCCATGAATCCGAAGCGGGATCGCGGTCGCGGCGAATCCAGCTTAGCAGCAGGTCGCCGCTACCGGAGTAGAGCGCGTTTGGCTGAGCGGGTGACAGCGGGCGCAGGCCGATGCCCTGGAATTGCAATGAAAGGCTCTGGTACGCCGGATCGGAGAGCGGCTTGCCCTGCGGGCCGTAAAGATAGTTGAACGGCAGCGCATATTCGGCTGGCGACAGTCCGAGTTGCACACACGCGGAATCCAGCAGCACCACGCGCGCGCCGGCTCCGACCGGCGCGCGCATTGCGCCTTCCGTTCCGCACTGTCCGCGCAACAGGCGCGAGAGCGCCCATTCGCCGGGGCCGGTGAGAGTCGCATTGGCGAATTGCAGCACCTCCCATTCGCCGTCTGCGTTCTGCACCGCCAGCGCATTCGCCCCGCCGAGAACGGAGACGTCGTCCAGTGACGAGAGCGCAGTGCCGTCATAGACGGCAATCTTCAGCTCGTTGACTTCATCCCAGCGCCATGTGGGACCGGCGAAGAAGTCCGCACTGGTTTCGCCGATGGTGGCGGGTTTGGTGAGCGTGGTGTCGAGTTGATAATTGGAATCCGTGGCGCTGCGGAACACCAGTACCGATCCCGGCCAGGGCAGCGCGAACGCCGCCGCGAACGCATCCCACGGCTTCTGCTCTTCGGTGAGCCACGGCAGATCGAGAAATGCCGCCAGCGCACGGCCCGGCGAGGACAATCCCTGCATCTGCCCCCGCGCCCGCGAAGGCCCGACAATCTCCTCGTAAATCGACGGATCGGTGGCGATTGCCTGCATCGAGCGCGCGCCGGCGTCATTCACCTCTGTCAACCGCAAACGCCGTTCGCGGCCGCCGGCCGTCAGTAGCACTTCGTCCGTGGGATCGAGCGCCACCTGCGATGGCGCCAGCGCAAACGCCGCCCTTTCGCGCATCACCCAGGCATCCTGCAGCAGCCGCTCGCCGATGCCGATGGCGCTCGCCTGATCCAGCACGATGGGTAATGCGGCTTGCGTAACGCGATCCGACGCGCCCACCAGCCGCCGCGCTTGGGCAATCGCCTGCCGGTAATCGGCATCCACGTCGATATAGCCGATGCGGATATCGGTCGGCAGATCGGTTTCCTGCGCACGGGTCAGGGAGAAGCCGAAGTTCGGTTCGCCGCTTTCCGGAATCACCAGATCGCCTTCGGAGAGTGGCAGCGGGTTGGGGCGGCCACGCGACACGAATTTGATCTCGCCTTCGCTTTCCACCGCGTCGAAGCAGTAGGCGGCGGAGAGCGGCGTTAGCGCATCGCGCGCGCTCATGGTGTCGGTGACCGCGTCGCCGGACACCACGCCATCGATATTGGAAACATCGATCGCGCTGAAATTCGCGTCCGCGCAAAGCGAGCTCACCAGATCAGGCAGCATCACCGCGCCGAGACGCCCGTTTAGCCAATGGCCGAGAGTGTAATTGGCAGCGTCACCCCAGACATTCGCGAACGCGGGAAAGAACGGAAACGGCCGCGCGTCCCAGCACCAGGCGTAGGTGTTCGTGGTGTCCAGCATCGGCGCCGAATACACCATGGATGTGGGATTGTTCGCGGGATCGCTCCAGAATTTCAGCTGCGCTTCCAGGAAGCGGCGTTGGATGAGGTCGTCGCGCCCGCCGTTGGAGTAGTAGGGCAGGGCGCTCTCGCTGGACTTGGGATCGAAGAACACGTTCGGCTGATTGGTGCCCTTGTCCACCGCCGGGCAGCCCAGCTCGGTGAACCAGATGGGCTTGGATTGCGGCATCCAGGCGGTGGGCGTTCCGCTTTCGGTGCCGTCTGGGCGATCGTAATGCGCGTTGCCCCACCAGTTCGAGATATCCTTCTGCCGGAACACCCAGGGCTTGCCGGTGCCGTCGGTGATGGTGGTTCGGACTTGCGCATCGCGATCCGCATCGCTGGCATAATACCAGTCGTAATCCTCGCCGCCCTGAATGTTGCCCGTGAGATACGCCGCGTCGTGGATGTTTGTCGGGCCGTTCACCGCGTCGTAATCGCGGTGCGCGGTGCCGTCGCGCCAGTCGCTGAGCGGCATGTAATTGTCGATGCCGATGAAATTGATGTTGGCATCGCTCCATAAGGGATCGAGGTTGAACAACAGCGCGCCCGGCGCGTCCCCGGTCTGGTGGTTGTTGTATTCGCTCCAGTCGGCGCCATAGCCGATCTTCGTAGCCGGCCCGAGAATGGCGCGCACGTCGGCGGCCAGCGCCTTCAGTGCCGCGACCGCCGGATAGCCGGTGGCGCTGTCCCGCACGCGTGTCAGCCCGCGCAGCTCCGAGCCGATGAGGAAGGCGTCCACGCCGCCGGCCGCGGCGCAGAGCAGTGCGTAATGCAGCACCATGCGGCGGTAGCCCCAGTCGTCGCCGCCGGTCCAGTTCACCGCCGTTCCGCTGACGGAGAAATCACTCGCCACGGCGCTGCCGAAGAAAGCGTTCACTTGCGTCGCAGCAGCGCTCGTCTTGTCCGGCGAACCGCTCACGCCCGGCGCGGGATCGCAGGTAATGCGGCCGCGCCAGGGATAGGGCGGCTGGCCAACATCGCCGGTGTACGGGTCTTGCAAGATATTGTCAGCCGCGATGTCCATGAAGAGGAACGGATTGAACAGCACGCGCAATCCGCGGCCCTTCAGATCCTGAATCGCTTCCACCACGCTCTGGTCGGACGGCGTGCCGCCGTAAGCCGGGATGCCGTTCACCGCACTGACGACATGCGCGGCATTGCGCGCCACACCATCCACGCTCCAGGTTTCCGGATAAGTGTCTTTCTTCGCGATCTCCACGCCGGGCATGATTTTCGTTTGCCCGCAGCGCAGATCATCGCCGAACCAGCCCACCACCAGCGACACCGCGCCGAAATTCGGCGCCAGCGCCTGCAGCTCATCGAGCGAGGCGGTATAATCGGGCACGCCGCTGGCGTTGTGCGCGTTCTGCGGCGTGGTGGTGCCCTGGCCATTGTCGGCGGTGACCACTTCCGTGGCATAGACGAACTCGCCCGCGCCGGGAATCAGCGCCACGCCGGGGAGCCGATTCTCCAGCGCGTCGGGATTGTCGGCCGACAGCGAGCGGATGATCTCGAAATTCAGCTGCGGGATGCGGTTGCCGAAATTCGTCAGGTCCATGTCCTCGAACACGATGTAGGCAAGTCCGCGATAGGCCGGCGTGTTGCCGGTGCCTTCGATCTCCTCGATCAGCGGATCGAAGGTTTGTGTTTCGTCGCCGGGGTAGAAGCGGGTGGTGAATTGCGAGATGTCGATCAGGTTCCCGTCCGCCCAGACGCGGCCGATCTTTGTCACCGGCCCGGCGCAGAGCCCCACCGCAAACGAGATCGAGTATTTGTAATCGATCTCGGTTTCGCTGATTCCCGGGCCGCCTTTGCCGCCGCCCGACTGCTTCGACTTGATCACTGTCTCCTTGTAGTGGGTCGCCCAGAGCAGCTGGCCGGCGACGCGCGTGCGCCCGTAGACACGGGGTATGGGCGCGCCTTCCACCGACGCCTGGATGTTCACGTCGGAAAGACGAGGGCTCTTGCGGGTGATGTGGGTGCCCGGCGCAATCAGGCTGTCGAGCTCCGCGCCAACAAGCGTGCCGATGGCGCCGCCGATTTCCGCGCCCGTGATGCTCGCGCCGAACAACGAAAAGCCAGCGCCAAACAGCGACGGCCCGATCGCGGAACCCGCGATGCCGAGAACAAGCGATGCCATGTGTTTAGGTCCGTGTTGCTGGAAAAAAGCTTCTCCCTCGCCCCCGCGAAGCGGGGGAGAGGGGTGGGGTGAGGGGGCGTTAGGCTATGTCGAGTCGCCAGCCCATGAATGCGAAAGTTGCTTTGATCCGCTCGACAATCAGCGTTCGAAGATTTTCGTCGCCAAGTTGGTGCCCATACGCGGATCCCAATCTCATGTCACTTGGATAGAGCGCCCATCCAGCCCCGGCTACCAGACGCTCTGCGCTTACGTACACGCGCTGGTCTCCCTTCTCGTACAAGATGGCTCCGCGGCCAACAGTCCGAATGCTGAACCCTTCGTCGCTGACGATTTTGTTCGAAAACAATTTGGTCTTGAACGCCACCACCCCCTCACCCCGGCCCTCTCCCCCGCTTCGCGGGGGCGAGGGAGCTTCTCTTACTACGGCTTCACGCCGTAATTCGCGAATGTCGCCGCGACATCGGGATCGAGGGTGGCGGCGGCCGCAAGATCGCCGTCGCTGCCGGCCAGCCCCGCTTTCTTCTTCGCCAGGCCGCGCAGGTAAAGCGCGCGCGCGTTCAACGGCGCCGCTGCAAGCGCCGCGTTGCAATCGTTGAGCGCTGCGCTGTAGGCCGCATTGCGATATTGCGCGAAGCAGCGCGCCTCCAGCGTGGGTGCATCGTTCGGCTTCAGCGCCAGTGCCTTGTTGCACTCGTCCAGCGCGGTATCGAGTCCATGGTTGCCGGCGGCGCGCGCCCAGCACGCCTCGCGCAGCGCATCGGCAGATGTCGGCTGCAGCTCCGCGGCGCGATCGAAATCGTCCATGGCATGGCCGGTGTCGTCCATCGCCAGGAAGGCGCGGCCGCGCAGGGTGAGCGCGCCGGCGTTGTCCGGATTGAGCCGGAGGAAATCGATGAAATCGCTGATCGCGCTGCCGTACAGCTTCGCGTGGTAGTAGGCGCGGCCGCGGTCGAAAGTGGCCCAGCTCACTTCGCGGTCCGTGCCGGTGCCGATGATGTCGCTGCAGGCCACAATGGCGTCCTGCCCGTCGGCCTGCATGCAGCGCTGCTCCAGCGCCGTTTGCGCGCGTGCACCCGTGGCGAACAGCGCAACGGCAGTGAACACGCGGGGCGCCAATCTGTGAAACATCGGCAAACTCCAGCACCGCGAGGCGAAAAGCTCAACTGTCAAATCCGAAAGGCGAAGGCGAGTTTGCTCCGCCAGAATGGAGAGAGCGGCTCCTCGCTCGCCCGTTTGTTCTGGCGGGCGTGGATGAGGGTGAAATTCCCTCCCTTGCAAAGGGAGGGTCGGACCGCGCAGCGGTCCAGGGAGGGATCATGCCACGGCGCAGGTGGCGTGACCCCCACCCGATCTGCTTCGCAGATCGACCTCCCCCTTTCAGGGGGAGGGATAGAACCAACAATGCCGCAGTGCTTGGCGGGCCCGCGCGCCGCCATGCGGAAGAGGGCGATATCGCCTGGCGCGATACGTTCGGTGCCAATCTCACGAGCGTGCCGCGCCACCGCGGTATATAAAGTCTCCGCGCCGGTGGCTTCGGCCCAGTCGAGCGAATAGGGCGGGATCTCCTCCGGCTCTTCGCCGTACAGCTCGCGCCAAATACCGCGCAGCAGGCCCAAGCAATCGCAGCCCACGCCTTTGAGACTCCCCTGATGCACATACGGCGTGCCGATCCACGAGCGGGCGATCGAGACAATGCGCTCTGCTGTTTCACCTCCCCCGTTGTGGGGAGGTCGAAATTCGGGAGCATCGCGAGCGAATTTCGGGTGGGGGCCAGAGCTTGCATTCGCACCGTCCCCCACCCGGCTCACCTTCGGTTCGCCGACCTCCCCACAAAGGGGGAGGTGATTATCGCTAATTTCCATATCGGCTTCCTCCATCAAGCGGTTGCGATTGCGTGGGATATGAGGTCACGGCGTCGTTGCCGGGCATGTAGGGGAAGCCGCGGAAGTTCACCGCGTTGTCGTACTTCGCCTTGCAGGTGCCGAACTGCTTGTCGCAACCGGCAGTGACGATGAACGCATCGCCGATGGAGATACTCTCGCTCATCTGCTGCCAGAGCTCGATGGAAACGCGGCTGCCCACCACGCCGTGGCGCTTTACTTCCATCGCGCGGTTGGCATTGGCGCCGCTGGTCCAGGTGAGCTTGCCGCCTGAGAACCACTGGTCGGCAAAGCTGTCCAAACCGCTGGCAGTGAAGCGGCGCGCATCGGTGATTGTCGCCACTGTCCCCACGCCGCGGTAGAGCGGACCCGTGAGATCGATGGTGCAGCGCGCGTCGCCGAGATCGGCATCGCAGGAATAGCCGTAGGCGCGGCCGACCGGCTGGTTGAGCAGATGCGCGAGCCCGCGCACCTCCGCCTGGAATGCGGTCTTGCCGCGCTTCACTTCGCCGAGATTGCCCTTGCGCATCAGCACGCGCTGCTCCGGCGCGGCCCAGTTCACCCGCCAGATTTCGATGCCCGCGTTGTCGTAGAAACCGGCGGCGAGATCGGCTTCGGTGATCGCGTCCGCCGACAGCGCGCCGAGCACGGTGAGATTGTCCACCGCAAGGCCCAGCGTGGACTGCACCTCGCTGGCGGTGAAGCCGCTGACGGCTTCATAGGTGACCCCATCGAAGATGACCGCCATATCGTGGTCGGTGAAGCCGAGTGCGACGTTGTCCCCGCGCACAATCTTCCAGCACCAGCACAAGGTGGTGGCGCCGGAAATGAGGTGCGCCTGTAGATCGGGAGGGATGGTTTTCATGCTGGTCCTTCACCTCCCCCTTTGTGGGGAGGTCGATTTGCTGAAGCGAAGCGAATGCAAATCGGGTGGGGGGCCGATGCTCGTTTCAACACCGCCCCCCACCCGCGTCGCTTCGCTCCGCGACCTCCCCACAAAGGGGGAGCTGAATCACATCCGAATCTCCACCAGTGGGATGGAGGGGATTTCGCCGGCGGTGAAGTTAGAGAGGTTGATGGAAAGTGAATCGGTGTCGAAGCGCGCCGGTGTGTCGAACTCGAAGCCGGCGGTGATGGCGGCGCCGGTTGCGGGCGCAGAGTCAAACGTGATCAGGCCGGTCGTGTGATCGATGGCGATGCCCGAAGTTTGCTCCACGCCCGCAACCGCGACGCGTGCCGTGCCGGCAACGGGTTTGCCGATGGTTCGCATCCAACTGGATGGCCCCGATGTGTAGGTCTTGATCAGCTGGAACTGCGTCGTTGTTCCGTCGCCGGTGCCGATGTTCTGGTCCAGCGGCGTCAC
>DATIEM010000038.1:0-33214 GCA_035455725.1 Rhizomicrobium sp.
GCAGAAGGTCATCGAGCTCAAAGAGATCAAGATGCGCCCGACCATCGACGATCACGATTACGACGTGAAGATGAAGGCAATGCAGCGCTTCTTCGGCGAAGGCGACAAGGTGAAGGTGACGCTCCGCTTCCGCGGCCGCGAGATGGCGCACCAGCATCTCGGCATGGAGCTGTTGCGGCGCATCCAGTCGGACACGGAAACCTACGCCAAGCTGGAGCAGTATCCAAAGATGGAAGGCCGCCAGATGATGATGGTGCTGGCCCCGCGGTAGCTCGTTGATGGCGCTGCGACTCTTCCAACCCTCCCTCAAGGGGAGGGTGCGATAACGTCGAGCGATTTGGAATTGGCGTCGTCCGATGCGGCACAGCTCCACCGGCATTGCGCTGAAGGTCGCCAACACCTTCGCCTTTTCGCTGATGTACGCCGTCATCAAACTGGCGGGACCGTTGCCGGTGGGGGAGGTGATCTTCTTCCGCTCCGCCTTTGCGCTGATACCGGTGCTGGCGTTCTCCGCCTGGAGCGTGGGGTTGCGGGAAGGAGTGTCGACGAACCGGCCGCTGTTTCACATCCTGCGCTCGCTTGCCGGCGTGGCCGGCATGTTCCTCAATTTCGCCGCCGTCCAGCGGCTGCCGCTGGCCGACATCACGGGCTTCAGTTTCGTGGCGCCGATCTTCGCGGTGGTGCTCGCGTTCTTCATGCTGCACGAGCGGGCCGGCCCATACCGCTGGGGCGCCGTGATGGTGGGCTTCGCGGGCGTGCTCCTGATGATCGAGCCGCACGGCGGCGTGCTGCATCTGGTGCGCGCGGGATTTTCCAGTGGCGCGACGCTGGCGCTGATGGGCGCGCTGCTGTCCGCCTTTGTCGTGGTTTTCATCCGCCAGATGAGTCCGACGGAGACCAGTGAAGCGATTGTCTTCTGGTTCATGCTCACCTGCTCGGTGGTGAGCGGAATCACGCTGTTCTGGCACTGGACAACGCCGTCCTGGTCCGTGGCGGCGTGGCTGGTACTGGCGGGGCTGCTGGGCGGCGTCGGGCAGCTCTGCATGACGTTCAGCTATCGATATGCCGAACCGTCGCTGCTCGCGCCGTTCGATTACGTGGCGATGGTATGGGCGGTGGCGTTGGGCTTCTTCGTGCTCGGCGAAGTGCCGCAGCCGCTGGTGATGGCGGGTGCCGCCGTTGTTGTGGCCGCGGGTTTGTTCATCGTCTGGCGGGAGCGGCGTCAGCATCTCGCCAGCTCAGACGCGGCCGAGATGGCGATTCAGGTCAGCGAATAGCAGTTTGTCCCAGCGCCGTGAAGAGTATTTTCTCGATCACTTCGGCGTAGCTCATGCTGGCTTCCCCCGCCGCCGCGGCAAAGCCGGAGCCCGGTTCCAGGCAGGGGTTGGGATTGATCTCCAGGATGAACGGCTCGCCGTCTTCGCTGACGCGGAAATCCACTCGCGCGTATCCTCTTAGGTCGAATAGCCGCCAGGCGGCTTCCGACAATTCCGTCAGCTTTCGATGGAGCGCGGGCTCCGTCGCGTATGCGCCGAAGCGGCGCTGCGTGTCACTGTATTCCGGCGATATTTCACTCCATTTCGCGTCGTAGCCGACGATGCGCGGGCGTCCCGGCGCCCAGTTGTGAAACACCATTTCGGGGATCGGCAGCACACGCGGGCCGCCATTCTCTTCGAGCACGGAGACATTGAACTCACGTCCCTCGATGTAGGCTTCGGCGAACCAGCGGCCGCCATATTCGCGCCGGCAGAACTCCGCCCGCTGCCGCAGGGCGTCGCGGCCCCGCACCACGGCGTCCGCATCCAGCCCAACGGAGGCATCCTCGGTGCTGGACTTGACGATGTAAGAGATACCGTCGGCTGCGGTATCGAATGGCGCCTCGTGCCACTCCGGGGTCGGCAGGCCCGCGAGGCGCAGCAGCTTCTTGGCGAGTGGCTTGTCGCCGGCGAGCGCCATGGGTGCAGAACCGCAGCCTGTCTTGGGCACGTTCAGCTTTTCCAGCAGCGTGGGAAGGATGGGCGCAAGCTCGCCCTGCCGGTGGATTGCCTCTACCATGTTGAACACGATATCAGCGCGGTGCTCTTCGATAATCACGCGCAAGGCGTTCGGATCGAAGACGAATGGCGCCAGCAATACGAGATGCCCACGGGTCTCCAGCGCGTCGGCAATGGCGCGCGCCGTGATCAGCGTGTCCTGCTCATCGGGGGGTGCATCCGGAGCTACGTCCGAATGCAGTACGAGAACGCGCATGGAAATCAGGCCGCGATGCGCAGGCGGGCGCCCAGCTGCGGATTCCGCTTCAGGAAGGACTCCATGATGCTGCCAATCAGATCGCGATGGGTGAGCCCCTCGCGGGTGGCGATCAGGCACATGTCGGAATGTTCGGGACGCAAGCCAGCGACGGGGTTCACTTCAATGAAGTTGGGCTGGCCATTTGCATCGTTGCGGATGTCCACCCGTCCGCCGTCGCGGCAGCGCAACGCCCGCCAGGCATCCAAGGCAACCCGGCCCGCTGAATGTGCGCTCGCCGGGTCGGCGCCCACAATGGTAACTTTATCCTGCCAGCCTTCGTTCTTATTTTCGAAGCCGTAGCCGTCGCCGACCCAGTTTGCCTTGGGAACGATTTCGCTGACCCCCAGCACCCGGGCGCTCTCGCCGGTGCCGAGGATGGCGACGGTGAATTCGCGCCCCGGCAGAAAGGTTTCCACCAGCACAGGCTGCTCAAAGCGCGCCAGCAGTTCGGTCGCGACCCGCTTCAGCGCCGCCGGATTCTCCACTCTGGATTTCGCGTTCACGCCCTTGCCGGATCCTTCCGCCACCGGCTTCAGGAATAGCGGATGCGGCAGCTTCACGTGACGGATGTCGGTGGCACATTCGATTACCGCGAAGTCGGGGGTGGGGATACCGCAATCGCGCACCACCCGCTTGGCCATGGACTTGTCGAGAGTGAGCGCCAGCGTCAACGCATCGGAAAACACGTAAGGAATGTCATAGGCGTCTAGGAGCGCGGGCACCTGCGCCTCACGCGCGAAACCTCTCAAGCCCTCGCAAAAATTGAAAACGGCATCCCAGCGCTCGCCGGCGACCAACGCTTCGGCCAAGGCTTTCACATTGCCGATGCGCGCAACCTGCCATCCCAGAGTGGCAAGTGCGTCGCAGATGGCCTCGATGGTGATTTCGTTGTCGAATTCCGCCGTGTCCTCCTCGCCATAGCCCATGGCGCGGTAGTCAGAGCGGAGGTCGTAGGTGACGCCGATGCGCACGTTACTTCCCCGCTCCCAGCGTGCCGCCCGGATCGGGGTAGCGATACACGCCACCCTCGAAATTGCGCAGCAGGAGATCGTCCCCGTCTCGCCCCACCACGCAATCAGGCGCCAGCTGGATCTTGCCGCCGCCACCTGGCGCATCCACCGCGAAAATCGGCGTGGCGTAGCCGGTAGTGTGGCCGCGCAGGCCTTCGATGATCTCCAAGCCCTTGTGCACATTGGTGCGGAAGTGACTGGAGCCGCGGATGGGATCAACCTGGTACAGATAATACGGCTTGACCCGGTTTTTCAGCATCAGGTGCATCAGGGGTCTGATGACGGCAATATCGTCGTTGATGCCCTTCATCAGTACCGTCTGGCTGCCGAGCGGAATGCCGGCATCGGCCAGGCGGGCCAGCGCTTCACGCGACTCATCGGTGAACTCGCAGGGGTGCGTGATGTGCAGGCTCATGAAAAGCGGGTGGTGCTTCTTGAGGACGGTCACCAGCCCCTTTGTGACGCGCTGCGGCAGCACCATGGGAATTTTCGAGCCGATCCGGAGGAATTCGATGTGCTTCAGCGCGCGCAAGCGGCTGAGCAGCCAGTCGAGCTTTTCATCGGAGATCGAGAGCGGGTCGCCGCCGGAAAGCAGTACGTCACGCACTTCCGTGTGCGCTTCGAGATAGGCGAGAGCCTTTTCCCACTGCTTGGGCGAGAACTGGTACTCGCCACCCGGGTTGCCCACCGCGCGGGCTCGCGTGCAGTAGCGGCAATAGGTGGCGCAGGTGCCGGTGGTGAGGAACAGCACGCGGTCGGGGTAGCGATGCACGATACCCGGTGCGGCGGTGTCATGATCCTCGGCCAGCGGGTCGTCGGATTCGCCCGGCACGCGGATGCCTTCCGCTCGCGTCGTGATATGTGTGCGTCGCAGCGGCTCGGCCGGATCGTCAGGGCTCATCAGGCTGGCGTAATATGGCGTAATCCCAACGGGCAGCGGGCCCGAATGCTGTGAGACGGCCTGCCGTTCATCTTCCGAGAGACGGAAAATTCGGGCGAGCTCGTCCAGTGCGCGGATGCGGGTCTGGAATTGCCAGTGCCAGTCGTTCCATTCGGTCACGGATGTGTCCGGATAGAATCGGCGATAGAAGGCTCTGGTGTCGGGATTGACAGGGAAGCGAAGCGCCGGTTTGCGAGGGCTGCGGCCTGCGGGCGGGATCGGCTTCGCGTGTGTGTGGAGGTGCGGCCGCAGGTCCGGTTTGCGAACAGGCCGTAACGGAGGCTTCAACTCGCGCCCCCGCAACAACAACACGGTCATTGTCCTCTCATTGCGCTTTCGCCCATGACCCGGAAAACCCCAGCGCGTTCCGGACCGAAGGCAGCAATTCGCGCGATATTTGGGCAATTGAGCCGCCTGTCAAGTGTTCTTTAGTCGAATACTGGCATTCAGGGAAAATTCATCAATAGAATGACGAAATATATCGCATGGAATACTGAAATAGGCGCAAGTATTTGCGATAACAGAAGAGCCACGATAAGGCCGCACATTTTCATGCGTTACGTCAGCAGCAAGAAGAACCCTCGATAACGGTTTCGAAAATTCGCTAACGTTTTTACGGCGCTCCATTCGCAGCGACTGCAACAGGTTTCAGTTTTTCGCAAAACATCATGAGCATTCACGCGATGCGGCTACCGTCCAGACTGTGGACCGCGATAAAAAAGTGCATCGTAAAGCGCAAGCACGCGCTCGTGATGCCGCCCAAGCGGAATCGAAATCGATCGCAGCAGGCGATGCGAATCGAAACTGCCGAGCATTGCAGAACCTTCATCTGGGCTTATGACCAGCAGTACGCGGTGACTGCCGGCGTTCAGTGGGATGGTCATCTGGAAGTGATCCCGTGGCACGGCGGTGCGGTCCCAGGCTCGCACCGGAGCGGAGCGCGGCCTCGCATAATAGAGCACCTCGGCCAACACGCTGCGATTGGCAACTGCGATCGCGTCGTACGAGCCGGTGCGGGATTGAGAGACCACCGCAGCACCGAGTTCGCGCCAGCCCTCCTGACGCTTGAGCGCGTTGCCGAAACCGGCGCGGTCAGCCAGAGCCGGGCTCAGCTCCCCCGCCCACAAGCCGATCATTGCGGCCGCGCTGAGGGCCAGCGACGCCCAGAGCAGGCGTCCGCGCGACCACCGCAATAATGTCGCGACGGCGAGTGGAACCGCTGCGACGTAGGCCGGCGCCGCCCAGTTCGCATTCGCCTCCGCGATGAAAGACTGAAGGACAATTAGGAGGAGTATCGGCACACTGAAGCAGGCTAGGATAATGTCACCGTCCCCGGATTTACGTGATCTTCGGAGCGTGAGCAGGCCGCCGATCCAGCCGGCCATCATCAGCGGTCCGACCACGCCAAACTGACCAAAGATGAAGGCGAACGCGCTGCCGAAATCATACCTGGCGTGACTCCAGTTGGCGTTGGCCTCCGTGTGAGCAAGGGTGGGCCACCCATGCGCCGCATTCCAAATGAGATTGGGCGAGAGGATCAGAAGGCCAATGCCCAGAATCAGCGCACCGCGTGTCGAAAAGACGAGTCTTCGCGCCGCAGTACTCGCTGCGGCGGCGATGAAGGCGCCCAATAGGAAGTAGAGCATGGCATATTTGGCGAGGAGGCCGAATCCGAGGGCGACTCCACAGAGCAGCGGCCAACCCCAGCTGTCGCGATGGATGGCTCGGAAAAAAGCATAAAGCGCCGCCGCCCAGCAGAAGAGCAGGGGCACGTCCGTCGAGATCAGTCCCGAGGAATACGAGATTCCCGGTAGCGTGATGTAGGCAAGCGCGCTCCAAAAGCCGACGCGCGCATCGTAAACGCGCCAGCCGATCTGAAACATGACCAGGGCGGTGGCGCCGTGCAGCAGCGGGGAAGAAAGCCGGATCGCCCATTCCGCATCCGAGAATCTCGTGGTCAGCCAAATGACCCAGGCGATCAGGGGCGGTTTGGAGAAGTAGCCCAAATCCGGCGCCTGTGCCCACCACCAGTACTGTGCCTCATCGGGGTAGAGTTGCAGCGGCGTCGCGATCAACACGGCAATGCGCACAAGCGTGATTGTGCCGACAACGGCCGAGGCAAGGCGGAACAGGCCGTGATCGTCGCTGGGCAGCGGGGCTGTCATCGGGCAGCGGGGGTGACCCGGTAGAACGTCACGTGCTCGTGTCGGCCACGCGAGTAGTTGAAACCTGAAACTTGATCGATAGCGCGTTCGCGTCCGCCGGTAGCATGCAGCGCCTGAAGGAAATGAGCCCGCTCACGATCCTCAATCAGCGCAAGGCCGCCTTGGTGGGCGGCGAGTTGGCCTGCGGCCCTGCCGGATTCCAGGTGTGTCTCGGTGCCCAGCAGGAACACGGCGCTCGGTTCAACATAGCCCGCCAGCACAGGCGCCGGATCGGATCGCGCCCGATCATGCGCCATGCGAACCGCAATCGCGCGGCTCATCCAGACCTGGCCGAGGGTGGGCGCCACAACAGCCGATGCAATCGGATACAACAGCAGCGCCGCGGCAATAGCCGCAAGACACGCGCTCAAAGGCTTGCGTGATAGCTGCAAGACGCTGGCAGCAACCGCAAGAATGGCGAGGAGGGCGGCGGCCAGCATCAACGGCATGCCTGCTCCATGCCCGAACCGAATAGGCGCCACAATCAAAGCTGCTGCGAGTACTAGGGCGACCGCCAAAAAAGCAACGGCGCCGATGAGCCGCAGAACATGCGATCGCTCGCCCTGTGACTCTCGTGGCGCGGTCAACCATGTGGCCGCAAGGATGCAAAGGGTAGGGTATACGGGCAGGATGTAGTGCGGGAGCTTGGTGGGCATGAGTTCAAACATCAGCCAGATCGGAACAGTCCAGGCGACCAGGAAGCGCGTTGCCGGTTGAATACGCTGTGCCACCGCTCTGCCGATCGCGGGCAGCACAAAGAGCGTGGCGGGCCAGAGCGTGACACCTGCCAACGCCAGATAGTAGCCGGGCGGCGCACCATGGCTTTCCTGCCCGGCAAGAACCTTCGCGGCAAAATCGTGACCCAGGGAGCGCTGGTAAAACGCGCCATGGCTGGCAACCGCGATCGCCAACGCCCAGGGGAGCACGATCACGAGCACCACAATCAGCCCAGGCCCCACGCGCAGGCCATGTAGCCATCTCCAGTCGCGATCCCACAGCGACAGCGCCGCGACGGTCAACGCGAGAACCGCGAGAATGACCGGTCCTTTCAGGAGAATGCCCACGCCAACTGCCGCCCACGCCGCCAGCGCCACAAGAAGCGAGGGCGCCTGCTCCAGCCGCTCTCGAGCGCGCAGGTAAAGGCGCAACAGAAATCCCTGGGCTGCCATTATTGTGGCCAGCAGAACCGCATCGGTGGTGGCGATCTCGGCTTCGGCCGAAAGGGCGGCGGTGAGCGCAAGCAGTGCCGCACCTAAAAAGGCGGCTTCGCGCGATGCGAACGCTCCGGCGCACCAGTAGGTTAGCAGCACCGCGAGAATCCCGCCGATCAGCGACGGCAGGCGATAGGTCCAGATCTGACTGTAGGGCGGGTACCCGAACAGTCGGGTGGTCGCGGCCTGCGCCCAATATATCCCGACCGGCTTGTTGTAACGTGGGACTGTGCTGAAGCGGATATCGACGTAATCGCCGGTTTCAATCATCTGCTTGGAGGCTTGCGCGAAACGGCTTTCGTCGCGGTCGAGTGGCGGCAGCGAAAGCAGGCCCGGCAGCCACGCCAGTAGGCAGATAAGCATGAGAATCGGCCCCGGCCAGCGGACGAGCCATGCCGGAAGGTGCTCAGCGGTCGGGTGCGATTCGCTCACCCTGATTTCTTAGCATGTGGCCACTCAAGCTGGGCTAGATGCCCGGGACCTGTTATCGCCGCGCCTCCGCCGCTATAAGCCGCGCGCGCCGCCGTGGCGCCGTATGCTGGTGAACTGAATCGATCCCGATCCGATGGTTTCGCTCTCCATTGTGGTTCCTGTGAAGGACGAGGCAGGAAATGCGGCTGCGCTCGCCCGCGAGATCGCCACCGCGACGGCCGGCGAATCGGCAGAAATCATCTTCGTGGATGACGGCTCCACGGATGGCACGGTCGAAGAGCTGCAGGCGCTGAAAGCGGAGCTCCCGAACCTGCGACTTCTCCGGCACAATGGCAATTTCGGGCAAAGCCGGGCAGTGCGAACCGGAGTGCAGGCGGCACGCGGCGATCTCGTGGCCACCCTGGATGGTGACGGGCAGAACGATCCCGCCGATATCCCGCGGCTGCTGTCTGCACTGCGCGCCGATAATACCGGCAAGCTGGGGCTTGTCGGCGGCGTGAGGGTCAACCGGCAGGACGCATCGAACCGGCGCCTCGCTTCCACGTTCGCCAACGGGTTCCGCCGCTGGATGCTGAAAGATTCCGCGCTCGATTCCGGTTGTGGTCTGCGGGTTTTCCGGCGCCGGGCGTATCTCGCGCTCCCTTATTTCGATCACATGCACCGCTTCCTGATCGCGCTGATGCTGCGCGAAGGCTACGAGGTGCGTGAAATTCCCGTAAACCATCGGGCCCGGACGCACGGAATTTCAAAATACAATAATCTCCGCCGCGCCTTGGTCGGGGTGGTGGACACGCTCGGGGTGCGGTGGCTGCAAAGCCGCACTCGCGGAACAGGTGAGCCGGAGGAGATCTGAACGATGGTCGCTCGCTGGCTCACCCTCGACCATGTGTGGCTTGTGGTTGGACTCATGGGGCAGGCGCTGTTTGCCTCGCGCTTCATCGTGCAATGGTTTAAAAGCGAGATGGAGGGCCGCAGCGTCATACCGGTGGCATTCTGGTACTGCAGCCTTGCCGGGGGTGTTGTATCCCTCGCCTATGCCGTTCACATCGAAAGTGCACCGTTCATTATCGGACAGGGGAGTGGGCTCGTAGTCTATTCTCGTAACCTGTATCTGATTTTCCGCGAGCGGGCGGCATTGCGGGCGGCGGCGCAGCATCCCGCAGCCTGATTGTGCTATGAATGCCGGAGCCTTCCGAGTCGGGGAGACAAGATGCGCTTTTTTCCGCTGCTTCTGATTGTCGTCATTATCTACAACGTCATCGCGTTTGCGGGCGGCCATAATGTGCCCGATACCCTGAACTCCGCTACGAACATTCACATGTTCTCAGGCGATGTCTGGCACTACAGTCTCGGCGATGTGCTGGTGACGCTCGGCCTGGTTCTGCTCTTCGTCGAGATCATCAAATCCACCCGGACGACCTCGAATCAGATCGTCAACCACGGGCTTTCGATGCTGACTTTCGTGGTGGCACTGGTGGAATTCATCGTCCTTAAGGGCTTTGCCACCAGCACGTTCTTCCAGATATTGGCTATGTGCCTCATCGATGTGGTTGGCGGGTACACCATCTCGATCGTCGCGGCAGAGCACGATCTGGGGCTGGGTCGAGCCGGTACCGACTGAGTTCAACAACAATGCCTTGCGGGAATTGCGATGGAACTCGAACTAAAGGCCGAGCATGCGCGGCTGAACGCCTACGTGGCTGTTACGGTCGCCATCATTTCAGTCGTCACCGCGCTCGGCAACATCAAGAACAGCAACATCGCCCAGCAGATGGCATTCACCAAGGGGAATTCAGTCGACGTCTGGAACGAATACCAGGCGACCAAGATCAAGCTACACACCGATGAGGATGCGCTGGGTACGGTCACCCTCAGCAATGGCACCGAGGCGGCGCAGGCGGAGGCGAAACGACTTAAGGGCAAGATCGCCAAATACAACGCCGGTTCCAAGGAGCTGATGGAAAAGGCCAAAGGCGAGGATGAGCACTACGAGCGGCTCGATCTCCATCACGAGCAGCTGGACATGGCGGAGGCGTTCAACTCCATCGGCATTTCGCTAGCCGCCGTGGCGGCGCTGACCGACCTGTTTTGGCTCTTGTGCGTGAGCTGGGGCTTTGGCGCTTTAGGCTTTACCATGGCTGCCCTTGCCTTTGCGGGCTCCACGTTCCACCCCGATTTCCTGATGCGCTGGCTCTCCTAAGCCGGAGGACTGCTCCGGCGCGGGACAACCGGCGGCCGGCACGGCTTCTGCAAGCACGGCCTCATCTGGTCCCCCTGGAGTTCCCGTTGCGATCTCTGCTGCTTGCTACAAATTTCAGCTCCCAATATCGTGCGCTGCGGTGTCTCGCGGCGCTGTCGGGCGAAGTATCCGTGCTCGGTTCGAGATATGCCCGCTCGTTGGCACTCTCTCGCTACTGTCGGCGATTCGTCCCCTTCGAATTCGAGTCCGCAGATCCGCTTTCCGCCGCCGCGAGGCTCGACCAGGCCGCGCGTGAACTCGCCGCGGAGGTCGTGGTGCCGGGCGACCTGCCAACCGCCCTTTTTCTGGCGCGGATCAGGCCGCATCTGAGCACCTCAACATTTCCCGTCGGCGATGCCTCGGCGCTGGAAGCGCTAGGAACGAAAGACCGCTTTATGGAACTCTGCCGCAGCCTCGGGGTCGCGCACCCCGAGGGGCGGGTGTTCGAGAACGCGGCGGCGCTCAAGCAGGCTTTCTCGCAAGGGCGGATCGCCCTGCCGGCGATGCTGAAGCCGCTCAATCTTGCCGGCGGAATCGGCGTTCAGCGCATCGACAGCGAGAATGCTGAGCGAGAAATTGAGCGGATTTCGTATGTTCCCATCCTGGTACAGCAATTCGTCGAAGGCACCGACCGCTGCATCTCGCTGTTCTGCCGCGGTGGAGAAGTCCTGAAGCAGACGGTTTACGAACATGCAGATGGAGAGTTTCGCTTCCTGGCGGACATGGAACTCGAGAGGGTGGCTGGCGAAATCGTTTCCGCGCTCAAATTTACCGGCGTGATCGGCTTTGATGCGCGGATCGGTTTCGAGGGTACCCTCTGGATGATTGAATGCAACCCGCGGTTCACCTTCAACATGGATGTTGCCATGGTGGCCGGAATGAATTTCGCGGATTGGAAGGAACCGGCGACCGAGAAGCTTTGGGGCCTCAACATTCGCATTCCCGACGCGCTTCTCCGCGCAGTCCTGAAGCTGCAGCGGCCGCATGCCGCGGATTTCCGGATGCTGGTCCATTGGCTTAAGGACCCGCTGGTCTTTGCCCTGGTTGCGCTCGGTTATCAGCAGCGGTGGCGCCTGCCATTCTTCGAGCATGTAATGACCAGAGGGAAGTGCGCCGCGTGATCGAAAAGCGGCGCGCACCGGCGCCGCGGCCCGCTTAGGCTGACGGCGCTGGTCCGAGATAATCCATTTTGCCGATGGCAATGCCCTCGTGGCGGAGGATGGCGTAGGCCGCCGTCACATGGAAATAGAAGTTCGGAATGGCAAAGCCGGTAAGGTAATCGGCGCCTGTGAACGTCATCGCGCCGTTCGGAAACTTTAGCGTGACGGTGCGCGCCTCAGCGCCTTCGAACTGTTCCGGCCGGAAGCTCTTCAGGTATTCGACCGTCTTGCCAATGCGCTGCTGCAATTCGGGGAAGCTCTTCTCCTCGTCCGGAAAGCTGGGCGGCTCGCTGCCGGAGAGCCTCCCCGCGCATCCTTTTGCCGTGTCGCTCACAACCTGCACCTGACGGATAAAGGCGAACATGTCCGGGGCAAGCCGCGCCTCCAGAAGCGAATTCAAATCGCGGTCTTCGGATTTCGCCTGCGCGACGGCCTTATCGAGAATTTTGGAGAGGTTATCGAGGCCACGGATCATTGGCGCGATGGAGGCATCGTAGACGGAAAACGACATGCGGGAACTCCTTGGGGGCCTCCGCGCAATCAATGGCGAAATCGGATGCAAATCAAGCGGGCAAAAAGGGCCGGTGTCGCCGGCCCTTTGCTGACCGGCGCTATTTGCGGGCGAAAATCTCTACCGACACGGCGTGCTGGCCCAGCGCACGGCACTTTAGATGTAGTTGCACAATCCTGCGGTCGCCGCCGGGCAGATCGATGCGATACACTCGGCCTGGGGTCATCTGAAGCAAATTGCTCGTGTCCAGATCGCGAATATGGCCGTTGCCGAACTCTGCCCGCAACCCCGTGCATCGCGCTTCTCCGTCCAGGGCACGCAAACCGACGCGGTCGATGCTGCGGCCTGCCCACCCACCGAAGGCTGTTTCACGATCGCGCGGTCCTTCGAAGCGTTCGGCACCAAGCCGGACCCAATAGTTTGGATCCGCGCCGCCGCCGTCACCGGGGAACGCGAGCACTGGCGCAGCAATCCCCGCCAGCAGGATCGCCAAACTGAACAATTGCATCGGTCTCTTCATCACATGCTCCTTCGTCTGAAGCCCCGCTGGCGGCTACCCTCCAGCTCAGCTCTGAATGGCAGATAAACTTTGCTTCATGCGGCCTTTTTATGACCATTCTTCACCAGGCCGAGTTGGAGTAGGCTTTCGGCCGTCGCCACGAGCGCTTCTTCCCGCGAGCGCGGCATCCAACCGAGGAGCCGCTGTGCCTTCGCCGAGGTGGCATTTTTCGTCTTGCCGAGTTCAGGCAGTATCTGCTTGACGGCAGGGTCGCGGAAAGCCGCCAGGCGGACGAGCCAGTCCGGAATCTGCCGCGTCGGCACTCGCCGGGCTGCCTGACCCAAGCGGGCCCTCAAGACGTTTGCCATTTCCAGAATGGACATGAAATCGCCTGAGACAGCGAGAAACCGTTCGCCTTTTGCCGCCGGATCAGCCATCGCCCGAATGTGCAGATCGGCGACGTCACGCACGTCCACCACGCCAAACTGGAGGCGAGGGCAGCCCGGCATCGCGCCGTCCATCAGCTTCTGAACGAGCAAGATTGAGGTGGAATAATCCGGCCCGAGAGCCGGCCCGAAAACGCCGACGGGGTTGACCACTGACAACTCCAGCCCGCCTTCTTCGCGCGCGATAAAGTCCCAACCCGCGCGTTCGGCCAGCGTCTTGGATTTGGCATAGGGCTGCACGTCGGGGCCGTCGGGATCGGTCCAGCTGGTCTCATCGAAAGGGCTGCTACGGGGCTTGTGGCCGTAGCCGATCGCCGCGAAGGAGGAAGTCAGCACCACGCGCTTCACCCCAGCGTCCCGCGCCGCCCGCAGCACGCGCAATGCGCCCTCGCGCGCCGGTACGATCAACTCGTCTTCATGCTTTGGGAGCGTGGGCGGAAATGGCGATGCAACGTGCAGGACGTAATCGCAGCCGGCGACAGCTGCCGGCCAGCCCGCGTCATCCATCAGATCTGCGGCGAAGAACAAGAGCCGGCCGCTGTCATCGCTGCCGCCGGCCCTTAGCATGGCGCGCACGTCGCCTTCCCGAGCAAGACTGCGGACCGTGGTGCGGACCTGATGCCCCGCCGCCAGTAGTTGCAGGATGCAGTAGCAGCCGATGAAGCCCGACCCGCCGGTCACCAAAACAGTGCTCATGGCGCCTCCTCGTGAACAGACATTCTATCCCGGTAAGCCTCGTCTGGCGACGATTCCTTCTGCACTCTCTTCAGGCTGACGGTTCCCCCAAAACTATCGGCGCAAGCTGCGCCCGGTTATGGCGTGCCACACAAGCAGCACGATCACTGCACCGACGATGGCGATGACCATCGAGGTCAGATTGAATCGCATGGGATCGTGGTGCCCGAAATATGAAAACAGCCAGCCGCCCACGACAGCTCCGATCAAACCGAGCGCGACATCGGCAAAGCACCCGGCGCCGCGGCCACGTATCGCCTTGCTCGCAATAAACCCACTGATCAGACCCAGAACCACCCAGCCCAAAATCGACATCCCAGTTGCTCCTTTGCCCGCGGCGAAAGCTATGTACTGATCATCCGAGCGGCAAGCGATTCTGGGCAGGCTTGAAGAACGGCATTCGCAATGTGTGGCGGATTCTCGGTCCGGGGCTGATCACCGGCGCGGCGGATGACGATCCGAGCGGCATCGCCACTTACAGCCAGGCGGGCGCGCAGTTTGGTTATGCGCTCACCTGGACGATGGTCCTCACGGTGCCGTTCATGGCAGCCATCCAGATGATCAGCGCAGCGATCGGCTGGGGCACCGGCAGTGGGCTTTCGGCTGCAATCGCGCAGCGGCTGCCGCGCCCGGTGCTGCTCGGCCTGGTCGCGCTCCTGGTGATAGCGAATACCGTCAACATCACTGCCGATCTCGCCGCCATGGGCGATGCCCTGCGGCTCGCGATCGGCGGCCCTGCAGTCGCCTATGCGCTGGCCTTTGGCGCGTTCTGCCTTGGCGCGGAAGTGCTGATCCCGTATCATACCTATGCTGGCTATCTGAAGCTGCTCACTTTCGTGCTGTTCGTGTATGTGGCCGCCGCCTTCAGCGTGCATGTGCCATGGCGGACAGTGCTTTCCGCAACCGTGCTTCCGCATTCCGCACTCAATCGCGACGCGTTGCTCATGATCGTGGCCTTGTTCGGTACCACCATAAGTCCGTATCTCTTTTTCTGGCAGGCGGCACAGGAAGCCGAGGAATCGCACCTGAGCTATCGCCGAAGAACGAAGGCGGCGCTCAGCCCGGCAGCCTTCCGCCACATTTCAATCGACACCTGGTCTGGCATGACGGTTTCGAACGCGGTGGCGTTCTTCATTATTGTGACCGCGGCTGCCACCTTGCACGCCCATGGCATTCATAAAATCGATACTGCAGCCCAGGCGGCGGAAGCGCTGAAGCCGATCGCCGGAGCCCTTACGTTTGCCCTGTTTTCGGCCGGCATCATCGGGACTGGGTTGCTCGCTGTGCCGGTGTTGGCGGGCTCTGCTGCATATGGTCTCGCTGAGGCATTTCGCATCCCTGGCAGCCTCGAGTTGCCCGCAAGCCGCGCCATGGGATTTTACGCAATCGTCAGTGCGGCTACTTGCGCCGGCGCCGTGCTCACATTATCGAAGATCGAACCCATTACCCTGCTGTTCTGGACAGCGGTGATCAACGGCGTGATCGCGGTCCCGATCATGTTCGCCATGATGCTGGTGGTTTCCGGCAAGCATGAGAACCTCAAACTGCCACGTTGGCTGAAGGTGGTTGGATGGTTGGCCGCCGCGCTGATGGCGATTGCTGTCGTGCTGCTGCTGCGATCGGAACTTGCCGGCACCTAATCCATTGTGACGACGACCTTTCCTTGCGCCTTGCGATCCATCAGAAGGCGGATGGCTTCGCCGGCACGCGCAAGGGGAATGTGGGCGGAGACGTGCGGCTTCAGCGTGCCGTCTGCGATCATGCCCAGCAGTTTTTGCAGTGACGCCTGCGCGTGCTTGGGGTCGCGGGCGACGGAAGCGCCCCAGAACACGCCGACAATCTGACAGCCCTTAAGCAGCGTGAGGTTCAGGGGGACGCGCGGGATATTGCCGGCAGCGAACCCGATAACCAGGTAACGTCCGTTCCAGTTCATCGCCCGTAAGGCAGGTTCGGCGTAATCGTCACCGACAGGATCATAAAGCACATCGGTGCCTGCCCCGTTCGTCAGCCGCTTGATGTCCTCCGAAAGCGCCTTCTGCTGATCCCGTGACAGCGGCGTCGGTGGATAGACAAATCCGTCATCCGCGCCATGACCTTTCGCAAGCTCCACTTTTTTCGGTGTGGAGGCGCCTGCTACGACCCGCGCGCCCAGAGACTTGCCGATCTCAACCGCCGCCAACCCAACGCCGCCGGCTGCGCCGAGCACGACCAAGTTTTCGCCAGGCCGCAGATTGGCCCGGTCGGTAAGCGCATGCCACGAGGTGCCGTAGGTCACGATGAACGACGCCGCCATGTCAAATGGCACGTTCTCCGGCACAATCAGGCAGCGGCGCGCGTCAACCGCGACTTCTTCAGCAAAGCCGCCGCTGCCAATTGAAACAGCCACCCGATCGCCGTGCTTCAGGTTGGTCACACCCTCCCCAACCTGCTTCACGACACCGGAAATCTCTCCACCCGGCGCGAAGGGAAGCGGCGGCTTGAATTGGTACTTGTCCTGGATCAGCAATACATCCGGGAAATTCACCCCGCAGGCCTTCACCGCAACCAATGCCTGGCCCCGCCCTGCGGAAGGGCTGGGCACCTCCCGCAATTCCAAGTCTTCCGGTGGACCGTAATGGGTGCAAAGCGCGGCCTTCATCGGATGTTCCCCAGGCTGATGACTGTATGGCAGAGGCTAGGCAACTCGCCTGCCAAGGCCAAGCGCGTTCCGTTGAAGCCGGCGGAACAAAAGCACATATTCATTGCGGCGGGCGCCGTCACGAAGGAAGGTGCCATGAAAGCAACTCTGGTTTTAAGCACCATGTTGGCCGCCGCACTCGTTGTATCTGCGACTGCGCAAACCACGGGAACCGCTACCAGAAACGCATGCCTGCGCTTCGGCGAGATCTACAGCTGGGATGCACCGGACAATCGCACCTTGATCGTGGAAGACAATTTGCACCAGAAATTCAAGGTGTCGCTGATGGGCTATTGCCCGAATGTCACCTTCAGGGAGCGCGTCGGGTTCCGCTCTCCAGGGGCCATGCGACTGACATGCCTCTTGCCCGGCGACGATGTGATCGTAAACAATGCAGGCGCCGGTTTTCAGCGATGCCCCATCAGGTCCATCGTCGCTTACACACTGGCCATGCAGAAGACCGATGAGGCGGCCAAGGCTGCGAAGCAGCCGTAGCGGACATCATCCGGCGGAATTCTGGCCCAAGATACCATGGCGCAGGCCATGCTTGGGGCATTAGGATTGCCGCGACGCACCAATGGGGCCCACGGTGCAGCGGATCCTGCAGGCGATACAGGCGCGGAAGATCGATCGCGTGGCGGCGGCGTACGGCGTCGCCGCCTGGCTGCTCGTGCAGGCAGCATCGATTGCTGTGCCCACCTTTGGCGCCCCCGCGTGGGTGATGAAGGTTCTCATCCTCGCCGCGCTGCTTGGATTTCCGCTGGCATTGTGGGTCGCCTGGCATCTCGCCGCGCCATCGCATGGGATGGCCGATGAAGCGAGCGTCTCGCTGCGGCGCACCGACATGGCGCTGCTCGGAGTGCTGGGAGTCTTGATCCTCCTGGTGGGCGGGCAATTTGCTTACGAGCTTGGCGCCTTTCGTCCGAACGAACGGGCGAGCGGAGCAACCGGCAGAGGTCCTCAACCGGCTGTGGAAGCCTCGGCCGGTCCGCCGCCCACTTCGATTGCCGTGCTGCCGTTCCTCAACCTGAGCGGCGATCCCAAGAAGGAGTTCTTCAGCGACGGCATTTCGGAGGAACTGCTGAACGACCTTGCCAACGCGCCGAAACTGCGGGTTGCCGCGCGCACCTCGGGCTTCGCCTTCAAGGGCAAGAACGAGGACATCCGCAAAATCGCGCAGGCCCTGAACGTGCGCGCGGTTCTCGAAGGAAGCGTGCGCGAAGACGGGCAGCACATTCGCATCACCGCGCAGCTGATCAACGCGAGCGACGGTTATCACATATGGTCCAAAACCTACGACCGCGACCTCAGCAACATTCTGCAGGTGCAGGATGAGATCGCGGCGGCCATTACGGCCGCCCTGACCCACACGCTGAATGGGGATGGACAGGCGCCCCCGAAACAGAACCGTCCCGCGATCGATCCGGATGCGTACCGGGATTACCTGAAGGCGCAGGCGCTTTCGGCGCTGAAGACCGACGACGGCGACACGCAGGCCGTCGATCTGTTGAAGTCAGTGACGGCGCGCGAGCCGAGCTTCGCCCCCGCCTTCGCCGCCCTCGGCCGGACCTATGTGCACATGGCAGAGTTCCATAACGGGCAGCAGGACTTTTTGGATTCTGCCGGTGCCGCCCTCAGGAAGGCTCTACAGCTCGATCCGCGAAATCTCGACGCGCTCTCGACGGATTTGCGGGTTGCCATGCTTGGATGGGCCTGGGACCGCGCTTCGCGGGATGCCCAGGCGTTGTTGGCGATCAATCCACACAACGTCTTCACGATTCGAGGTCTCGAATTTTATTACGCCATGCTCGGTTTTCCCGAACAAGGAACGGCGGCGTTGCGTGAATCCACTCGCCTCGATCCACTCTCATTCGTCGATTTCAACAATCTTGCGACAGCGTATAACGATCGGGCGCTTTATATCGATGCAGCGTCCGCGGCGCGAAATGCGCTCGCCCTCAAACCAAATCGGCCACTGTCGTTGTACAATTTATGCTGGGCTTATGCTGGCGCAGGCCTTGGGCGTGATGCGGCGACCCTGGCGCGGAGCCTGAAGGACGCGCGCCAACCCGATCTTGCGGATGCCTGCCGAATGAGAATGGCCGTGGCAAGCCGCGATCTCGCACAGGTGCATGACCTTGCAGATGCCGTAGCGAGACAATTTCCGCGCTTTCCGTTCGATGAAGCGGACATCGGCTACTTCTATGCAATAGCCGGAGACCTCAAATCCGCATTGGCCTGGTTTGATCGAGGCTACAGCAGGCGAAGAGTTGGGCTGCTGTCTCTGAACTATTTGCCGACCACACCGCGACAACTGCTGATCTCACCTGCTTGGAAAGCGCTGATGAAACGTCCTGAGGCGCAAGCCTGGCAGAAGGAGCACGATCGGGTGGTCCGCCAACTTGCGTCCGGTGAGTAAACGCAGGGCAGATGCAGCTTGCGAAGGCCAATTAAGGGGGTATTCTGCCATCGGCATAGAGGGGCAAAATTTCATGACTGAATCCCGCCGCCAGCTGTTCAGAATTTCTATTCTGTCGGCCCTGGGAGTTGCATCTGCCGCTCTCGTGGGCTGCAAGGAGCAGCGTCATCGGTTCGGTCCCGGCAGTCCCAGCACACGTTATCAGTTCGAACCGATTTTTGCGCTGAGCGCAGACCAAAAGCATTGGTACATTCTCGCTCTGGATCCGAAGGACAGCGAAGGACGGTTAATTGTATATCAGACTGATATCGCCAACGTTCCGAGCCGACCATTCGATACAGTAGACGTTTTTTATAATATTCCCGCGGACAAGCTCACCCCGGCGAGCGGTTGGATAACCCTCGGAAATCATAAGCTCAAAGCGGATAAGGACGGACATATCCCTCAAAGCGATGCAAATAACGCATACGCAATCGCAGCAAAATGGAACGAAATTCCACACCAGTAGCTGCCTATTGGATTTGTTATGGAATTTGTTTTCGTCGTAAAGGTTTCGAAGTTCTGCAATCTGCGGTGCGCGTACTGTTATGAGCATCGCGAGCTGCATGTGCGCGATGTCATGTCCGCCGAAACTTTGGCATCGCTGTTCGACGGAGTCGATGCGTTCGGCGATTATTTGCGCGGGCGTGGGATAGCCCCGAGCTTCTCCTTCGTCTGGCATGGCGGTGAGCCGCTGCTGCTCGCGCCGGAATATTATCGGCGCGTTGCCGAGATGCAGGGGGCGAGCATCCGGCGGTATCGTTACCGCAACAGCCTGCAAACGAACCTTTACGGCTTCAACAAGAACACGCTGGAATTTGTGCTGGCGTCCGATTGGGAATTGGGCGTTTCCATCGATTTCGCTAGCGGTATTCGGCGAAACACTGGCGGCAGAGGCTCGAACGAGAGGGTGATCGCCAACGCGGAGGCGCTGTGCACCGGCGGCGGCCGCTTCGGATTGATCTCCGTGCTGGGGAAACACAATCGCGCCACGCTTGTCGATGCCTACGATTGGGCCGCCGAGTTCGCCGAAGGCTGGCGCATCCTGCCTCTGTTCGCAGGCGGCCCAGAGGAAGCCACCGCGGAATTGCAGTTGTCGCCGAACGAAGTGGCTGAAGTATTCGCCGAGCTGTTTCGCAAGCGCGCCAATTCAGCGCGCCACCTGCCGATCGCGCCGCTTGACGACTACACGAAGGCCTCCGCGCTGCGCATTGTCGATCAGCCCGGCACAATCGACATCGGCCGCGCGCTCCTCGACAACATCTTTGTCATCAACGTGAATGGGGAGGTTTTCACGCGGCCGTTCGCCTATGACACGCGGTATTGCCTGGGCAATATCGCGCGCCATTCCATGCAGCAGATGCTGGAAGGCGAAGCCTACAAAATTTGCCAGCAAGCGATTCTTCGGAAGAAACAGGCGAGCTGCACGGCCTGTGACTTTCGTCGCTATTGCGACTCATCGCCCATGCACGAGCACGGCAGCATCGCCAGAGATAACGGCGTGGAGCGCTGCGGCACGCCGCACGACGCCATCGCAGCAATTCACGCAGAACTGACCGGCGCCGGCGTGGACGCCTCGGTGGTTGGCGAATGGGCGCGGGAATGGCTGATGCAGCCTCATGCCGCCGTGGCGTAACGTCTTCAGGCAGGTCGAGGGAGCGCTTCCAAAGCAGCATCGTTCAGCGCTGGCGCCGGGCGGCGCTCGCCGACCACGACATTGCGCGTGTTGAGCACAGGCGCACGGATGATCTCGCGCGCCTCCTGGTAGTCCCCGATCAGACCCAATTTGTCGAGAAGGGCACCAATCGCTGTTTCCGCGGCGCGGCCCGTTCCGTCCTCGATCTTCAGGGCAATCCCAAGACCCGCCTCGGGAACGATCGCGGCATAGAAGGCTTCGGCTCCGGCCTTGGTTGCGGCGCGCCCTTTGGCTGCTTCCATCAGAATCGTGTCGCTGCGGCCGGTGCCGGCCACCAATGCCGGATGCGCGATCATCGCCCCAACAATGCGGCGGGCGGCTTCAGCGCGCGGCCGCGGCAGCGATGAAGGATTGGCCAATTTGGCCAGCGCCCGCGCGAACGCGGCAATCGGCACCGCAAAATTCGGCGCGGCGCAGCCATCGATCCCCCAAGGGAATTCGGCGGGAATGTCCGTCAGCTCCGCGAGCGCCCTTGCCACGGCGCGCTGCACCGGATGATCGTGCTGCTCATAGCCCTCTGTCGCAACACCCAAATGCCGGGCCACGGTCAGGAATCCGGTGTGCTTGCCCGAGCAGTTGTTGTGAACGCGCGTGGGGCTGTGGCCGTGGCGGACCATTTGCGCCCGCAATGGCTCATAGCGAACCGCTTGGGAACCGCAGGCGAGATCGCTTTCGCGGCAGCCTATTTTTTCCAGCCAGGCCGCCACGCGCGTGGTGTGCATCGCCTCGCCGGAATGGGAGGCGCAGGCGAGCGCGATTTCTTCTTCGCCAAGCCCAAAGGTATCCGCCGCGCCCGATTCCAGGAGCGGCAAAGCCTGGATGGGTTTCAGGGAAGAGCGCGGATAAATGGGCGTATCCACGTCGCCGAGGCTGAAGAGCAGCGACCCGTTTGCCCGCGCGATGGCCACGGCGCCCCGGTGCACGCTCTCCACCATCATGCCGCGCGTGAGTTCCACGAGAATCGGGTTGGCCATGCGGCGCTTATAGCAGGACTGCGTCGAAATCTGGCTTCTGTTTTGCCGCACCGCCGCTATAGTCGCGCGCTCATGATTCCCGCCGTGGCGATCTCCCATCTGACGAAAGTGTACCGGCGCGGCACCGTCGCCGTGGACGATCTTTCCATGACCATCGCGCCGGGCGATTTCTTCGGATTCCTCGGCCCCAATGGCGCGGGCAAGTCCACCACCATCCATTGCATGACCGGAATCGCGAAGCCCACCTCCGGCAAGATCGAGATTTTCGGCGTGGACGCGGTGAAAGATTACCGCGAAGCAAGGCGGCTGGTGGGACTCTCGCCGCAGGAGTTCAATGTCGATACCTTCGCCAAGGTGACTCAGATCATCGACTGGATGGGCGGCTATTTCGGCATGCGCGCGGCGGAGCGCAAGGCCCGCACCGACATGCTGATCGACCGGTTCGAATTGCGACCGCATGCCAACAAGCAGTTTCGCGAATTGTCCGGCGGATTGAAGAGGCGAGTCATCTTGGCCCGCGCGCTAATCCACGATCCCAAGCTGCTCATCCTCGACGAGCCCACAGCGGGAGTGGACGTGGAGCTGCGGCGCGACCTTTGGCGCTACCTGACGGAACTTAATCGGGACGGCAAGACCATTCTGCTGACCTCGCATTACCTGGAAGAGGTTCAGCGGCTGTGCCGTACCATTGCCATCATCAACGATGGAAAGATCGTGCGAGAGGGGCCTAAGGCCGAATTTCTCAGCACGGGCGATCTGGAAGCGGCGTATCTTGCCGCAACCGGTGCCGAGCCAGACCACATTGCGGGTGCCGCATGAACGCGATCGACGACACTGCGGAACTCAGGCCGATGCCGCCGATGGCGATTAACTGGATCGGCCTGTGGACGATCATCCGCCGCGAGCTGTCGCGCCTGATGCGGGTGCCCACACAGGCTTTCGTGGCGCCGTGGATTTCGGCGGCGATGTTCATCTTCGTGTTCGGGTTCGTGGTGGGCGGCCGCATCGCCACGATCGGCGGCCATCGCTACATCCAGTTCGTGCTGCCTGGCATCCTGATGATGAACATTCTGAATGCCGCCTTTCTGCAGTCGTCCTCGCAGATCTATTTCCAGCGCTTTCTGCGCTACATCGAGGAAGCGCTGGTGGCACCGTTTTCCTATGTGGAGATGATTGTGGGACTGCTCGCCATGACGGTGGTGCGCTCCGTCATCACGGCGATCGGTATCCTGCTGATCGGCGCGGCCTTTGGCGCCACCTCCATGTCCGGCCTGCCGGAATTTCTGTTCTGGATCGTGGCAGTTTCCGTCATCTTTGGCCTGTTCGGCATCATCGTCGGCCTGTGGGCGAACAATTTCGAGCAGCTCACCATGCCGGTGATCTTTTTCATCACCCCGTTCTCCTTTGTCGGCGGCGTGTTCAACACCGTGCACATGCTGCCGCCGTGGCTGCGCTGGATCGCGTGGGGGAACCCGATCTTCTATTTTATCAACGGCATCCGCCATTCGATGATCGGATTTACGGAGGCTCCGGAACTGCTGGGCGCAGCCCTGACGCTCGCGATTGCAGTCCTTCTCGCGATGGTCGTCTGGCGCCTGTTTTCGGTGGGATACGGTCTGCGGGAATAATCCGGCTTCGCTGCGCCTGGCGCGAAGCGCAGCAGCACAGTGGGAGACTCACTCCAAGCGGCGGCTTCAGATATTCGAACGCAGGGCCGGTAGGCAATTTGCGAAGCCACACCGCGACGCGTGGACAGGGCCGATCCACCCCTTTACTTTTTCAAACGGAATGTCGATTCGGCTGTTCACACGAGAGAAGTGGGGCTGAACGGATGCGATATCGCAGATGTGTAGCGTTGGCTGCGTGCCTCCTGGCCATTGCGCCCGCCCACGCCAGGACTGGCAAGAAATCTCCGCCTGCCGATTCATCGGCAACAGAGGGTCCGACGTTCCTGGGCACCTACAAGGATTGGTCCGCCTATTCGCGCGGCAGCGGCGACGCGAAGGTCTGCTACGCACTTTCCGCGCCGAAGACGGAAATGCCCGACAACGTGAAGCGCGATCCTGCCTATTTCCTCATTAATGACTGGCCCGGACACCACGCGCGGGGGGAAACTGAAATCGTGCCTGGCTATCGCTATCAGGAGGCGAGCACGGTCACCGTTGAGATTGGCGGGGAGAAATTTGCCTTCTTCACAAAAAACGACGCAGCCGCGGGAAGTGCCTGGGTGCTGAATCCGGCCGACGATACAAAGCTTCTGAAAGCCATGCGGGCCGGCTCGACAGCCACCGTTACCGGCACGTCCCGGCGCGGCACCAAGACCACCGATAGCTATGGCCTGTCCGGCGTGAGTGACGCTATCGCCCGCATCCACGAGGCCTGCGGTCTGTAGTGGGCCGTTTTTCTTCCCGCGCAATCGGGAAGAAAAAACCGGCCACATCGCCTATATTGGGCGGATGACCCCAGACAATCTCATTGGGCTTTCGTTCGAGGCGCTGAGGCTGGCGCTGGTCGAGGCCGGTGTGCCGGAGAAAGCCGCCGGCATGCGTGTTCGTCAGCTGTGGAACTGGACCTATGTCCACGGCGCCCCCGATTTCGCGGCCATGACCAATCTCGCCAAGCATTTTCGCCACGATATGACAGAGCGATTTTCGCTCGTGCGGCCCGAAATTGTCACAGAGCAGATTTCCAGCGACGGCACCCGCAAATGGCTGCTGCGCGGCACAGGCGGCGCGGAATTCGAAACCGTATTCATCCCGGAGCCCGGCCGCGGCACCCTGTGCGTCTCCTCGCAGGTGGGCTGCACCCTCAATTGCCGCTTCTGTCATACCGGCACGCAACGGTTGGTGCGCAACCTCACGCCGTTCGAAATTGCGGGGCAGGTGATGGTGGCGCGAGACGCGCTGGGCGACTGGCCCTCCACCGGCGAGAACCGCCGGCTAACAAATGTGGTAATGATGGGAATGGGCGAGCCGCTCTACAATTTCGACAATGTGAAGGCGGCACTTACTATCGTCGCGGACGGCGATGGGCTTGCGCTGTCGAAGCGCCGAATCACGCTTTCCACCGCTGGGGTGGTGCCGATGATCCGACGAGCGGGAGAGGAGATCGGCTCGTCGCTCGCCATTTCGCTGCATGCCGCGCGCGACGAGATCCGCGACATCATCGTTCCACTGAACAAGAGGTACCCCCTTGCCGAGCTTCTGCAGGCCTGCCGCGACTACCCTGGCGTGTCGAACGCGCGGCGCATTACCTTCGAATACGTGATGCTGAAGGGCGTGAACGATACGCTGCCCGATGCCCGCGAACTCGTGCGGGTGATCAAAGGCATTCCGGCGAAGATCAACCTCATTCCATTCAATGCGTGGCCCGGCGCGCCGTACGAGTGCTCCGACTGGGAGCAGATCGAGAAATTCGCCGCCGTGGTAAACCGCGCCGGCTATGCCTCGCCGGTGCGCACGCCGCGCGGCCGCGACATCATGGCGGCCTGCGGCCAGCTCAAGAGCGAGAGCATCAAGCAGCGCGCCAGCGAGCGGATGGCCCAGCTGCGCTCTCAAGAACTCGCCCGCATGCCGGGCTGAAGAAGGCCCGCCGGTGCGTCTGCCCTGCGCTTGCCAAAAAACGAGCCCCTTGCCAAAACCGCCCAAGGGGCTGAGCCCAGCGCCCGCAGGAGCTTTGGCATGTCCGAACCGGCCCGAAAAGAGGAGCCTGAGCACGGCCCCGATCCCGAGCTGGCCAGGAAGTTCTATCGTGACATGCTGCTCATCCGCCGCTTCGAGGAGAAGGCGGGGCAGCTCTATGGCATGGGCCTGATCGGCGGTTTCTGCCACCTCTACATCGGCCAGGAAGCGGTGGTCGTCGGCATGCAGGCGGCGCTCAAGCCCGGCGACCAGGTCATCACGGCCTATCGCGATCACGGCCACATGCTGGTGACCGGTATGGACCCGAAAGGAGTAATGGCGGAGCTGACCGGCCGCGCCACCGGCTACTCCAAGGGCAAAGGCGGCTCGATGCATATGTTCTCCGTCGAGCAGCGCTTCTACGGCGGGCACGGCATCGTGGGCGCGCAGGTCCCGATCGGCACCGGGCTCGCCTTCTCGAATAAATACAAGAAGAATGGCGCGGTGTGCCTCACCTATTTCGGAGACGGCGCAGCCAATCAGGGGCAGGTCTACGAAAGCTTCAACATGGCCGAGCTGTGGAAGCTGCCGGTCGTCTACATCATCGAGAACAACCAATACGCCATGGGCACCAGCGTCGCTCGCTCCAGCGCAACCGCCGAGCTCTATAAACGCGGCGCCTCCTTCAACATTCCGGGCGAACAAGTGGACGGGATGGACGTGGAAGCAGTGCACGAGGCGGGGTGCCGGGCGACCGAATACGCGCGCGGGGGGAAGGGACCATTTATCCTCGAACTGAAGACCTACCGTTATCGCGGCCATTCGATGAGCGATCCCGCGAAATATCGCACGCGGGAGGAGGTGCAGGAGGTGCGGGAGAAGCGCGATCCCATCGAGCATTATGGCGCGCGCCTGATGCAGCGGGGCGCCATGCGTGAAGACGCGCTCAAGGCGATGGACAAGGAAATTCGGCAGATCGTGAACACTGCGGCCGAATTCGCCATCGAAAGTCCAGAGCCGTCCCCGGACGAGCTTTACACGGATGTGTACGCCTGATGGGCACGCAGATTCTCATGCCGGCGCTGTCGCCCACGATGGAAGAGGGCAAGCTCGCCAAATGGCTCGTCAAGGAAGGTGACGAGGTTCACTCCGGCGACATTCTCGCCGAGATCGAAACCGACAAAGCGACGATGGAATTCGAGGCGGTGGACGAAGGCCGCATCGGGAAAATTCTGGTGCCGGAAGGCAGCGAGGGCGTGAAGGTCAACCAGCCGATCGCCGTGCTGATCGCCGACGGCGATGCGGGCGAGGAAGCCGCGCCGGTTGCCGCCACGCAATTCCGGGGCGGACGGGAAGAAACGAAGCGAGAGGCGAAAGCGGAAGTACGCGAGGAGGAGAAGTGGACAAAGCCCGCCGCGCGCGCTGCGGACGATGTGGAGCGCGCGGAAGCTGCGCTCGCCGACACTGAAGTCCCGGAAGGCACCCAAATGGTGACGATGACGGTGCGCGAAGCGCTGCGCGATGCCATGGCGGAAGAGATGCGCCGCGACGCATCGGTCTTCCTGATGGGCGAAGAAGTCGCCGAATATCAGGGCGCGTACAAAGTCAGCCAAGGATTGCTGGACGAGTTCGGCGCCGAGCGCGTGATTGACACGCCGATCACCGAGCACGGGTTTGCGGGGCTCGGCGTGGGCGCGGCATTCGGCGGCTTGCGCCCCATCGTCGAGTTCATGACGTGGAATTTCGCCATGCAGGCGATGGACCAGCTGATCAATTCCGCGGCGAAAACGCGCTACATGTCGGGCGGGCAGATGGGCTGTCCCATTGTGTTTCGCGGACCCAACGGGCCCGCCGCCCGCGTGGCCGCGCAGCACAGCCAGGATTACTCCGGCTGGTATGCGGCAGTTCCGGGACTCAAGGTGATCGCGCCATACTTCGCCTCCGATGCCAAGGGACTGCTGAAGGCCGCGATCCGCGATCCCAACCCGGTGATCTTTCTGGAAAACGAAATCGTTTATGGCCGCTCGTTTCCGGTGCCGAAGCTCGACGATTATGTGGTGCCGATCGGTAAGGCGCGCGTTTTGAAGCGGGGCAAGGACGTCACCATCGTCGCCCACTCGATCTGCGTGGGACAGATTCTGGAGGCTGAGGAGAAGCTTGCCGCCGAGGGTATCGATGCCGAGCTGGTCGACCTGCGCACGCTACGTCCACTCGACACGGCAACCGTGATCGCGTCAGTGAAGAAGACCAACCGCTTGGTGACCGTGGAGCAGGGCTGGCCGGTTTGCTCCATCGGCTCGGAGCTAGCCGCGCGCGTGATCGATGAGGCGTTCGATTACTTAGATGCGCCGCCAACCAAGGTCGCGGGAAAGGACGTGCCGATGCCCTACGCCGCGAATCTCGAGAAACTGGCGCTGCCTTCGGTGGATGAGATCGTCGCCGCGGCCAAGGCGGTTTGCTACAGGACCTGAGATGCCTGCCAGAGCCGAAAGCGGCACCACATTCAACATGCAGGCGCACCGCGGGGGATGTCACTGCGGGGCAGTGGCGTTCGAGGTCTACACGCCGGACGAAGTCGAGCTGGTCGACTGCAACTGTTCCATGTGCGCGAAGACCGGCTACCTGCATCTCATCGTGCCGAAATCGCGCTTCAGGCTGCTGCGCGGCGCGGATGTGCTTACCACCTACACGTTCAACACGGGCGCGGCGAAGCACATGTTCTGCAAGGTGTGCGGGATCAAGTCATTCTATGTCCCGCGCTCGCACCCGGAAGGCTACAGCGTTAATTTCCGCTGCCTCGATGCGGAAGAGTTCGCCTCGATTATAACGACGGAGTTCGACGGACAGCACTGGGAATTGCACGCCGGCGAGCTTTCGCAGCTGGATCCGAACTGATGGCGACCAACATCCTGATGCCCGCGCTGTCGCCCACGATGGAGGAGGGCAAGCTCTCCAAATGGCTGGTGAAGGAGGGCGATGATGTTCGCTCCGGCGATATTCTTGCCGAGATCGAGACCGACAAGGCCACCATGGAATTCGAGGCGGTGGACGAAGGCCGCATCGGAAAGATTCTGGTGCCGGAAGGCAGCGAGGGCGTGAAGGTGAACCAGCCCATCGCGGTCCTTTTGGGGGAGGGTGAGGACGCCAAAGCTGCAGCACCTGCTCCAGCACCTTCGCTAGACATTTCTTCTGCCATGGAGTCGATCAAGCACGCCGTCAGCAAAGAGGCAAAAAAGTCGGATGTGAAACTGCAATCACCCCCCTCCCCACCGCGGGAGGGGGCGCACGCGCCGCGCGCGGGGGAGGGGGCAGTGAAAAGCTCCCCCTCCCATTCGCAGCAAGCTGCGCTTGCGCCGAATGCCCTCCCCCGCAAGGGGGGGGAGGAGTTGAAGCCCGGTGAAGCCGAATCCAATGGCCGGATATTCGCCTCGCCACTGGCGAAACGGTTGGCGGCACAGGTCGGTATCGATCTTTCGTCCGTGCACGGATCCGGACCGCGCGGCCGTATCGTCAGGGCGGATATCGAGGCGGCGCAGAGCAGCGGCGCTGGAAAGGTAGCCAAACCCTCGGTACCCACAGCCGCTGCAAAGAGCGAAGCAGCGCTAACCGGCATTTTGCCGCTGCCGGATGCAAAGCTCTACTTCAAGCCGGAGGATTACGAGGAAATTCCGCACAACTCGATGCGGAAATCCATCGCCAAACGCCTGTCTTCCGCAAAGACTCTCATTCCCCATTATTATCTTACGGTCGACTGCAACATCGATCGCCTGCTGGAAGCCCGGGCGCGGCTGAACGAGCGAAGCCCGAAGGGCGAGGGCGCTTACAAGGTTTCCGTAAACGATTTCATCGTGAAGGCCTCCGCGCTCGCGCTGATGCGGGTGCCGGAGGTCAACGCCAGCTGGACGGAGACGTCCATCCTTCGTCACAGGCATGCCGACGTCGGCGTGGCCGTGGCGCTGGATTTCGGGCTGATCACGCCTATCGTGTTCCGTGCGGAGGAAAAAGGCTTGGCGCAAATTTCAAGCGAAGTTAAGTCGCTTGCGGAGCGTGCCCGCTCGAAGAAGCTGAAGCCGCAGGAATTCGAGGGCGGCACCTTTGCGATCTCGAACCTCGGCATGTTCGGCATCCGGGAGTTCACCGGGGTGATCAATCCCCCGCACGCGGCCATTCTTGCGGTCGGCGCGGGTGAGCAGCGCGCGGTCGTGCGTGAGGGCAAGCTCGAAACCGCCACGCTGATGACTATCACAATGTCTTGCGATCACCGGGTGATCGACGGCGCGACCGGCGCACGCTTCCTGCAGGCGTTCAAGGGCTTTATCGAGGAACCGACTTCGATGCTGCTATAGTCGCCTCCCGTGAGCGACATGGAAGCCATCCTGGAAAGCGGCGCGGCGCTGGGCGTGGAATATGCCGCCGCACGGCTTGCCGAACAGGGCAAGCCTCTGGGCAACTGCGCCAATTGCGGCGCGCCGCTGGTCGGCCCCTATTGTGCCATGTGCGGACAGGAGCCGGATATTCATCGCCGCTCCGTCGTCAGTCTGGCGCACGATCTGTTCGAAGACATCGCCAGCTTCGACAGCCGCATTCTCCGCACGGCCAAGGCTCTGCTGTTCCAGCCCGGCGAACTTCCGCTGGCCTTTCACGAGGGCCGCACGCGGCGCTATGTGCCGGCGCTACGGCTCTATTTTTTTGTTTCGCTCGTCTTCTTCCTGATCCTTGGCGGCTTCAATATCGCCATTATGCAGCTGCAGGTCGTCGCGACGCCTGTAAAAGTGCTGTTCGATGCCCACGGCAACGCCTTCATCCGCAACCCTGCCTATGATCCCGACGACCCGGACCAGCGGCGCCTGCCGAAGCTCATTCCGATCCCAAAGGAGAGGGCGAACCGGCCGGGAGGCCTCCACCGCTTTTCAACGGTGCCCTACTTCTTTCAGCCTATCGGCAAGACACCTTCCGGGCTCACGCCCCAATTGCGCGCGCAACTTGAAAACAGCCGCGCCGCCACCAGGCGCGAAATTCAGGGGACTGGCAAGGATTCGCGACAGGCGGCCGAGCGAAAGAAAGTCGGAAGCTGGATCGAAACCCATCTCTATGGCGGCCTGGAGCGGCTGGCAGCGAACCCGGCCGCCCTCAACGAGCCGCTGACCACCTGGATTCCGCGCGTGCTGTTCTTGCTGCTGCCGCTGTATGCGCTCCTGCTGGCCCTCTTCTATTGGCGGCAGCGAAAGAAGTTCTACCTCATAGATCATCTGATCTTCTCGCTGACCGCGCACACCTTCACCTTTGTGGCGTTGATCATCGCAGTGGGATTGGCACAGCTCGTTTCCGGTGGGCTCGTATTCTGGTTTTTGCTCGGTTCCATCGGACTTTATGTCTTCTTTTCGCTGCGGCGCTTCTACCGGCAGAGCTGGTTCTGGACGGCGGTGAAATTCCTCTGCATATCCGGCGTCTACACGAGTTTCTTTCTGTTGCCGGCGCTCGGCTCGGTGATCGTGTACGGCTTCCTCTATTCATGAGAGCACCATGGATTCTTTCGACGTCATTGTGATTGGCTCCGGCCCTGCCGGTTACGTGTGCGCCATCCGCGCCGCACAGCTTGGACTAAAAACCGCGATCGTCGAGCGCGATCAGCTGGGGGGCATCTGCCTGAACTGGGGCTGTATTCCCACCAAGGCGCTGTTGCGCTCGAGCGAGATCTGGCACCTGATGCACAGGCTGGGGGAGTTCGGCTTCTCCGCCGATAATTTCAAATTCGATCTGGCGAAAATCGTTGAGCGCTCGCGCAAGGTCTCGAAGCAGCTGTCGAACGGCGTCGGCTTCCTGATGAAGAAGCACAAAATCACCGTGGTCAGCGGCGAGGCGAAGCTGTCCGGCAAAGGCAAGATCGCGGTCGTGAAGGACGGCAAGACAGCCGAATATGCGGCGAGGAACATCGTGCTGGCGACTGGCGCGCGCGCGCGCACCTTGCCGGGGCTGGAGCCGGACGGGAAACTCATTTGGACTTATCGGGAGGCCATGATCCCGCCGAGCTTCCCGAAGTCGCTGCTGGTGGTGGGCTCGGGCGCCATCGGGATCGAGTTCGCGAGCTTCTACCGTACACTCGGCAGCGATGTGACCGTGGTGGAGGTGCTCGACCGCGTGCTGCCGGTCGAAGACGAGGAGATTTCACATTTCGCGCACAAGGCGTTTGCCAAGCAGGGCATGAAGATCAAGCTCGGCACCACCGTCGAAAAGCTGGAGAAAGGCACGGACAATGTCACTGCCACGCTAAAAGGAAAGGATGGCGATACCGAAACGATCACGGTCGATCGCGTCATTCTTGCTGTCGGGATTGTCGGCAATGTCGCGAACAATGGCTATGAGCAAGTCGGCGCGAAGGTGGAACGCACCCATGTGGTGGTGAACGAGTGGGGAGAAACAGGCGTGCCGGGCCTGTGGGCCATCGGCGATCTCGTTGGGCCACCATGGCTCGCGCACAAGGGCATGCATGAAGGTGTGATCGTGGCCGAGCGCATCGCAGGGCTGAAAGGCGTCCATCCGCTGAACGTCAGCAATGTTCCCGGCTGCACCTACTGTTATCCGCAGGTTGCGAGCGTGGGCCTTACCGAAGCCGCGGCGAAGGCGCTGGGACGCAAGGTCCGCGTCGGTAAATTCCCCTTTATCGGTAACGGCAAGGCCATCGCCCTGGGCGAACCGGAAGGACTGGTAAAAACCGTCTTCGATGCCGAAACCGGTGAGTTGCTGGGCGCGCACATGGTGGGTGCGGAAGTCACCGAGCTGATTGAGGGCTATGTCATTGCCAAGACCGGCGAGCTCACCGATGCCGAGCTGGCTGCCACCATCTTCCCCCACCCGACCCTCAGCGAGATGATGCATGAAGCCGTACTCGCCGCCGACGGACGCCCGCTGCATATTTAATTGGGGTGCAATTTCTGTTGAACTTCAGGTCTTGCGCTTGTGTCGTGCCCAGGAACGCTGCGGGGCGTCGGGATTGACGTCGAGATCGACCTCGCTCACGCAACTATGCGATTGCGAATGGCTGTCTCCGGTATGCCATTCGCCGTGGCGCATTTCGATGCTGTGGATCTCCGCCACCTGGAAGCAGCGCCATTCGCCCCCACGAGGGAGTGTCCCGCTGGTCTCGCCGGCAAACTGGTAGCCGAGCAGCATCTCGTTGCCCTTCGTTTGCCCAAGCACGTGCGGGCAAACCTCGCGCCGCCGGTCGCGATAGGTGAACACCAGCTGGTTGCGGCCGAGAATGGCGTCGAAGCACAGGGCATAGTACTCGCTCGGCATGGTCGGTCCGGCTTGTCGCAATCGATAAATGCGTGGCCTGGCGCGTGAGCGCAAGGTGGGCGAGGCGGTATCTGGGAGTTCAGAAGGGTGGACACGCGCGATCCGGCACCCTATATGCGGCCCAGACATGACGCGGGGTGGAGCAGCCCGGTAGCTCGTCAGGCTCATAACCTGAAGGTCCTAGGTTCAAATCCTAGCCCCGCAACCAATTCTCCGTGATGGATATGCAAAACCCCGAAGCCCTGCTTCGGGGTTTTGTCACACAAGCATGGGTTCTGGGTTGCCCAAGGGTTGATCACAACAAAACAGAACGCCCGGCGTCGACAGCGGGACTTTCCCTCCTATCCTGATCGCGAAACGAATCGCGGGCGATTCGCAGATGACTTCTCTCGCCCTTTCTCCTGCGCAGGCCGTGGGCCGCGCCTTTTCCGGCGCGACGAAAGCTGCCACGCGCCATGTGCGCTGGACGGTTCTCATCTCCATCCTCCTGATCTTCGGGAGCTTCGTTTCGGCCGCGGTGATCCAGATGCGGCGCGACCATGAACATGCGCTGGGGCAGGCCACGGTGATCGAAGCGCGGCGGGCGCAAGAACTTGCTTCGGATTTCACCTCCACATTCGACCGCTATGCCGCGCTCGGCGCCGCCTTCGCCAACGCCGAGCCGAGCGTGGAAACCTCAGCTGCGCTCTCCGAAGCCGGCGGTCCGGCGCTACAGAATGTCGCCGTGCTTGATCGCGCCGGAAGGCTGCTGTTCGAGTTGAAGCGCAGGCCGAAGGATTTGCTGCCGCTCGATTCTGCGACGCTTTCGCGTATC
>DATIEM010000039.1:0-3344 GCA_035455725.1 Rhizomicrobium sp.
GTGCCGCTCAACCAGCAGGAGCGCTTGAACGCCATCTACTCCGGACGGTTCGTGACGCTTGCCAAGGCCGAGTTCAGCAACAGCCAGAATGCCAACATTCAGAAATGGAGCGCGTACATCAAGGCAGACGTACGCCGGCAGGAGTTCCTGGAGCGGGCGCTGGACTGGGTGAGCAAGGGCGATGTTGACGGTTACATGAACGCGCATCGCCACGACAACAACATCCATGAACTAAAGACCTACTTCGACAGCGTGATCGAGTGGGCGTCGCGCGTGTTCACAGATGTTGAGAAGGAGATGCAGGGGCTGGAATGGGGACGGCTGTACGAGCAATATCACTCCAAGGCATACGATCCGGCCAAGGTTTCCGCCGAGGTCAAGCGGCTCTACGCCGACCCATATGTCGGCAACCATCGCGGCATCTTTGAATACATTCTCGGCGGCCTTCAGGATTCGAAGCTGCTGAACGTCCGGGTTTTCGACGAAGCGACCAGGAAGTCCGTTTACGCCAAGCAGACCGCCACCGCCGAAGCCAATGGCACGTCTAACTGCCCGTTCTGTGCCATCGGCCATGACGCCCACAAGAACAAGATATGGAAGTTTGCCGAAATGGACGCGGATCACGTTTCCGCATGGAGCAAGGGCGGCGGAAGCTCGGCCGAGAATTGCCAGATGCTCTGCGTCACCCACAACCGCGCCAAAGGCAATCGATAGTAAGATTGCACAACGCGATGCCGTACCCTGTAACCCGGGAGCAGCTGACTTATTCAAATCGCTCAATACTGCTGCACGCTGGCGAGCGGTTTTACTTTTTCGAACTCGCCTTGCGCGCCATGCCGGCAGACATCGGCTTGCTGGCGCGGGCGTGTTGGGGACTCCGCTTCGCGGCCTGGTAGATCGGCGCCAGCGTTTCGCGCACCATGTCCGGCTTCTGCCCGATCACATAGAGATATGCGCGCGCCGCCTGGTCAGGCATCACGCGGCGCTGCTCCCAGTCGCGGACGCTGCCGGCCGAGAAGCCGAAGGTGTTGGCGAATCCGTCCTGCGTGAGGCCGGTTTTCTTCCGCACTTCCCTTACATCGATCTCGCCGAAGTGGACGCGGTACGTGGAAGGGTCAGCTTCCCCGCGCATGATGGCTACCGCCTGCTTTGCGCCCTCGATCATTTCCGCCACGATCTGATTGTGCGCCTTCCTTTTCGTCGTGGCGCCGCGACTCTTGCTGGTCATGCGTACTGTCCTCATTTGTGTGCCTGGCGGTAGTTAAGCAGGTCCCTTGCGATTTTCTTGAGGGCGTTCTTGTCCGCGCTGGATAGATTGCCCAGCTGGTTTTTCGCGTAAACGGTGATCAGGAACACCGGAATATCGGCATTCGCGTACAGCGTAATCACCCGATAGCCGCCGCTCTTGCCCTTGCCGGTCTTGGCGAAGCGCACCTTGCGATAGCCGCCCGTTCCCTGAATGAGGTCGCCTTCGGCAGGATTGGCCGCTGTATATGAAACCAGCGTGTCGCGTTCGGCGTCCGTCAAGCCAGCTTTCGCGGCGGCCCTGAGGAACATCCCGGTTTCGACCACGGTATGCACGCGACACCTATACGGACGGTCCGCAGCTCCGTCAAGCCGCTTACCGGGTCTCTCGGTAGGTTCTTTGCCGCGTTACCCATTGCTCACAGTTTCGTGGCTTTGGGCGTGCGGGTTCAGTGATAGCCTCGGCCGTCATTCGCGGTGGGGCGTCCCATGTCAATAATTTCCCGTCGCGCCTTGCTGGCGACGGCAGCGGCGCTCGGCGCGACCGCCGCGTTTGCGAAGCCTCCAACGAAATCGCGCAGTTTGTGGCGCGAGGCGCGGCAGTTTTTCCCCGAGGGCGTGGCATCCGGCGATCCGGACAGCGCCAGCGTCATTCTGTGGACACGCCGCCCCTATCCCGCGGGTCACAAAACGCCCCGGCTGATCGTCGAGCTCGCGGAAGATCGCGCCTTCGAGCGGGTGGTCGCGACCGCAAAAGCAAACGCGCCGGAGGAATCCGATTGGACGGCGCGCGTTCTGGTCGGCGGTCTCAAGCCGGCAACGGAATACTGGTATCGCTTCACCGATGCGGACGGGAACGGCAGCCGGATCGGCCGCACGATCACTGCGCCTGCCGACGACGACCCACGCCGCGTGAATTTCGCCTTCGTGTCCTGCCAGAACGCCAACTATGGCGCGCAGAACGCCTATCGCCGCATGATCTATGAAGATGATCGCGCGGCAGCCGAAGACAAGCTCGCCTTCGTGCTGCATCTGGGCGATTTCATCTACGAGCTCGTCTGGTATCCGGAAGAACGCGCCACCTATTACGACCGCAAAGTCCGCGACATCGTGCGTTACGAACACGGCGAAAAGCACGCGGATTTTTACGTGCCCACAACGCTGGCGGACTATCGCGCCGTCTACAAAGCCTATCTGCACGATCCCGATATCCAGGACGCCCGCGCCTGCTTCCCCTTCGTGGCGATGTGGGACAATCACGAATTCTCCTGGCAGGGCTGGCAGTCGCTGCAGAATTTCGGCAAGGGCGATATTCCCGCGCAGACGCGCAAGGTCATGGCCATGCAAGCCTGGTTCGAGATTCATCCGGCGCGCGTGATGAAGAAAAATCCGTCGCTGGAAAAATTCGATCCGCCCGCGGTGACGAACACTCCCATCACCAGCTTCGATGACAATGGTTTGGGCACGGAGCCGAACAATCTCGCGGCGGTGAACTGCCTCATCGGCTATCGCGCGCTGCGGTTCGGCAGGAACGTCGAGCTCATTCTCACCGACCAGCATTCCTATCGCTCGCAGGAGCCCACGGGCGATCCCGCGACGGCGCCGCTGCAGGATCTCGCGTTCTTCCCGGAAGAGGTGCAGATCGTTCTGGATGCCGGCCGCGCGGCAAACGGCGGCAAGCCGCCAGCGACCATAAAGTTTGGCGCCATCGAAATTGCGAATTTCCGCAAAAATCAGCCGCCGCAAACGATTCTTGGTGCCACGCAAAAGGCGTGGTTCATCGACAGGCTGAAGAAGTCGCAGGCGACGTGGAAAGTGTGGGGCAACACGCAGGCGACGCTCGACATGCGCCTGGATGCGCAAAACCTGCCGGATGCCCTGCGCGCGAAATGGCCGGGCGGCGGTTACGGCGGCTTTGGGGGCGGCGAGCCTTGCACGGCTTACGTCGAGCGCAACGAAATCTACGACATGATTGCGCGCGAAGGGATCACCGGCTTTGCGACGGTGGCAGGCGATCGCCACAGCTTCTGGGCCGGCGTGGCGACGAAATCGCTGCCGCCGCGGGGTTTCGAACCAGTCGGCATCGCGTTTGTCACCGG
>DATIEM010000040.1:0-3767 GCA_035455725.1 Rhizomicrobium sp.
ATTGCGCGAGCAGCAGCGACGAGTGCTAGATCTACTGAAGTAGATCGCCTGTTAGTAATGCCACCTGACCAAGTTCCTGCGCTTATCGTGATAGACTTTATGCATGGCACGCGCAGCGCGATCACCACATCCGCGACGCAATGCTCTGCTCCTCCTCCCCGACCGCATCGGCATAGATTGCGGTCGTGGTGAGCTGAGCGTGGCCCAGCCATTTCTGCACCAGGTTCAGCGGAATGCCGGCCGAAACGGCGGCAACGCCAAAGCCGTGCCGCAGCCCCTTGGGCGAGGCGTGGGGTCCGTCCAGCCCTGCGGCTGCCATGACAGCATTCACGGCGCGCCAGCCGGTCATGCGGCTCCAGGGCCAGAGCCGAACGCCACGTCCTTTGCCGCGGCCGCCCTGCAGCTCGCGGACACCGTGCACCAGGTCGAGTGCTTCCAGCAGCACCGGCGGCACCGGCACAGCGCGGTAGATGCCGCTGCGACGCTTCTTCAGGCTTTCGAGCACCAGCTGTAAGCGCCGGAGCAAAAATCCCTCACTGAAGTGGCCGGGTTGTCCGGTTGCGCCGGAATAAAAATCCGGCAGCAGAAGGCCTTTGTCGGCGAGCGACAGGGGCCGGGGGATGAAGGGCGTGGAGCTCTATGCTCAGGTTCGTTATGCGGTTCAGATCGAGGGCGTGAGCCGGCGGGAAGCGGCGCGGCGTTATGGGATCGACCCGCGGACGGTAGCCAAGATGCTGGCGTTTTCGGTGCCGCCGGGGTATCGGCGAAGCCGGCGGCCGGCGCGCCCAAAGCTGGATCCCTTCACCGGGATCATCGACAGTATCCTGGTGGAGGATGAGGGTCGTCCGCGGAAGCAGCGGCATACCTCGAAGCGGATTTTCGAACGTCTTCGCGACGAGCACGGCTACTCCGGAGGGATCACCATCGTTAAGGACTACGTGCTGGCTCGGCGGCTGGGGCGGCGCGAGGTTTTTGTTCCGCTGCGGCACGATCCTGGGCATGCGCAGGTTGATTTTGGTGAGGCGCAGGCGGAGATCGCCGGGGGCGCATGCAAGATCCACTTTTTTGCGATGGACTTGCCGCACAGCGACGCTTGCTTTGTGCGAGCCTATCTGGCGGAGACCGCCGAAGCGTTCTGTGACGGGCACAACGCCGCGTTCGAATTCTTCGGCAAGGTGCCGCGCACGATCCTTTACGACAACACGACACTGGCGGTGGCGCGGATCCTGGGCGATGGGGTGCGGCAGCGAACGCGGGTGTTCAGCGAGTTGCAGTCGCATTACGTGTTTGCCGACCGCTTCGGCCGTCCCGGGAAAGGCAACGACAAAGGCAAAGTCGAGGGACTGATCGGCTGGATCCGGCGGAACCTGCTGGTACCGGTGCCGCGGGCGGTCAGCTTGCGAGCGTTGAATGAACAATTGCTTGAGGGGTGTCGCCGCCGGCTCGGCGCTCGGCTGCGTGGTCACGACGAGACGATCGGCGAACGGCTGGTTCGGGATCTGCAAGCGTTCCACTCGTTGCCGCCAACGCCTTACGACGCCTGTGAGAAGAGGACAGGCCGGGTCAGCTCGCAATTACTGGTGCGCTATCGCGGCAGCGACTATTCGGTGCCAACCGCTTACGGGCACCGTGACGTTGTGATCCGCGGCTACGTCCACGAGGTGGTGATCTCCTGTGGGGCCGAGGTGATCGCCCGTCATCCGCGCTCCTACGAGCGCGACGACTTCGTGTTCAACCCGCTGCATTACCTAGCCTTGCTCGAACAGAAGATCGGTGCTCTCGACCAGGCCGCGCCGCTGGTCGGCTGGGACCTGCCCGAGGAATTTGCCACGCTGCGTCGCCTGATCGAGGCTCGCATGGCCAAGCGCGGCAAACGCGAGTTTGTCCAGGTCTTGCGGCTGCTGGAAGTATTCCGTCCCGAGGATGTGCTGGCCGGTGTCAGAGAGGCTATTGCCCGCGGCGCAATCGGCTTTGACGCGGTCAAGCATCTGGTGTTGTGCCGGATCGAGCGCCGGCCACCGCGGCTCGACTTGACGGTCTACCCCTACCTTCCGCGGGCAATGGTGGCGACGACTTCGGCCAAGGCCTATCTTGGCCTTCTAGCTGGGGGTGCGTCATGAACGACACGCCGCAGCTGCTGCTCGCTCATCACCTCAAGGCACTCAGGCTGCCGACGTTCCTCCGCGAGTACGACAAGCTTGCCCAGCAATGCGCCGCCGAAGGCGTCGACTATCCTCGCTACCTGTTGCGCTTGACTGAACTCGAACTGATCGAGCGGGAACGGCGGATAGTCGAGCGGCGCATCAAGGAGGCACGATTCCCGACGGTGAAAAGCCTCGACAGTTTCGACTTCACGGCGATCCCATCGCTTAACAAGACATTGGTGCTGGAGTTGGCCCGCTGCGAATACATTGCTCGCCGAGACAACGTGATCGCCGTCGGCAACAGCGGCACAGGGAAGACCCACATCGTTCTTGGATTGGGGCTTGCCGCCTGCCAGAAAGGCTTGTCGGTCGGCTTTATCGCCGCGGCCGCCATGGTCCACGAGTTAATCGAGGCCCGGGACGAGAAGCGACTACTCCGCTTGCAACGTCAGCTGGCGGCCTACAAGCTGCTGATCATCGACGAACTCGGCTACGTGCCCCTGTCAACCATCGGCGCAGAACTCTTGTTCGAGATCTTCAGCCAGCGTTACGAGCGCGCCTCGACCATCGTCACCAGCAATCTGCCGTTCGACGAGTGGACCGGCGTGTTCGGCTCCGAGCGGTTGACCGGCGCGCTGCTCGATCGACTGACCCACCACGTCCACATCCTGGAAATGAACGGCGACAGCTATCGCCTCAAACAGAGCAAGCAGCGCCAGCGTCGGACCTAAACCGACTGGCGTTCAGCATGCCACGGTGCTCGCGGCGGGGAAGGTCCGGTGCTCGCCATGCTCGCGGTGCTGCGCGTGGCTCCGCTCCTCCCATCCCCTACGCTGCGCGCCGTCGCCAGCAGTCGCCAGGTCGGGACGGGAAAGCAGGCTCTTTGATCGAACCGGAAAGCTGCATTCGGCGTCGCGCTAACTTGGCTGCCCCCGTGATGCATTTTTACCCCGGCACGCCGATGCATCTTCTCTCCGGCGTTGACACCTCCGGAAATCCGTGCGTAGCAACCGCGTGGAACCGGCCGTCGCCATCGTGCATCATCAATGCGCCAATGGTAGTACCGCACAGAGTGTGCGCTTTCTCCAAAATCGTCTCAAATACCGGCACTAGATCGCCCGGCGAGGCATTGATCACCTGCAAGACCTCGGCCATCGCGGTCTGCTGCTCCAGCGCCTCGCGCGTTTCGTTGATTAGCCGCGCGTTCTCCATCGCGATCACCGCCTGGGCCGCGAAATTCTGGAGCAGCGCGATCTCTTTGTCGGAGAAGGGACGTACTCCTTGCCGGTAGATCTGGATGGCGCCAAGCAGAGCGCCATCCTTGCGCAATGCGACCGATGCAGCACTTCGCGCTCCACCCAATTCAACATAAGCGCGGCGGCGTGGGTTGCCCTGTTGATAAAGGGCGTCGTCCACAATAGGGGATGTCCCGTAGCATGTTGAAATAGCGGAGGTCGGCGTTGCCCGCCTTGAGCCCGTAGGCTCGGGGTGTCGACTCCACGAAGGAAGGCAACGCCATGAAGAAGAGTATCATACCTGCCGAGATTGTCGCGTCGGGCATCGAGATGGCCTGGGAGAACGTGACGGCGAGTTTCGAGCGGTTCTGTCTGACCGTCGGCATCG
>DATIEM010000041.1:0-13922 GCA_035455725.1 Rhizomicrobium sp.
GGTTTTGTCCGAGGCTCGCCGCGAGGCACAATGGTAACATCGAATGCCGAACCTGCAGCGACAGCCTCTGCCGCCGCCACCGTCTCGAGGTCATCTTCCTCGACAACCAGTTTCACATCGAGCCGGTCGCCGGGATAGTCCAGCTGGCGCATTGCCTGGACGACCCGGGGCACCATGTTGGCTTCGTGGTACATCGGAATTAGCACGGTGTACACAGGCCAATGCTGAGTTTCCTCCACCGCCACCGTGGTTGCGCCGGGCCGATCGGCACCGACCCAAAAGAGCCAGGCGCGAAAAGCGGCGTTCGCGAGATACCCTGCCGCTACCAGACCCGTCAGAAGCAAACCGCCGAACCGGGGCCATAGTGTTACAGGGCAGAGGAGGCAGAGGGCCAACCCCGCCAAGCCGTACCTTTGCGCAGCAGTAAGTACTTCGGCGGCCGAGTATTGTGGCTCGTTGCGGAGGAGCGCGTTCCTGGCTTCATGCAGCGCGTTCGCCCGCAGCCGTTGCTCGACCGGGCAGCCCGCATTTCCCGATACCAATAAAGATCGCGCTGCGCCGGTGAGATGCCGGCACAGCCGCGAAGCCACAGAATGAGAAGCCGCGTCGTCCTCTCCGCGCGCCCATTCGGCGCACGCAGAGGTACGGACCCCTGCCACAACCGCCTTTTTCCCCACCCAATCCCGCCAGACAAAAGTGTTGTTCTGCTCGCCTGCCCCGACGACCAAAACGCAGTCCCAGCAACGAGATTACCGATTAGACGCAGCACAAAAGGGCGCCAGTCCCGCCCGCGCCGCGAACCTTAAGCGCGGATATTTCTCTTTTGCAATAGATTACAGTTTCGAATGTTTAATTGCGGCGAGCGGTGAGCGCGGAGCAGCGACGCCGGGCCTCGCGACTGGCGACGTTCGGCGGCGCTGGGGTTTGACAGATGTGCCACCCGCGCGGCAAAGGCGGCCCATGCTGCTGTGGGCCGGGGTCGCCGCCTTGCTGATCGGGCTTTGCTGCTTCGCCATCGACCGGCGGGCAACGCATTTCTTTCACGATCGCATACCCGTGCGCTGGTTCCGGCGCATTCGCCTGACCACCGATTACGCCAAGGGGGCGCGCTGGCTGCTCGGCGCCACCTTCGTGCTCGCTGTCGCAATAATTGCGCAGGCGGCTCTGGGACCGAGACCGCTGCTCCACAATATCGCCCGGGGCGCGCTCGCCTTTCTCGCCTGCCTGGCGGTGAGCAGCGCGGTGTTGCATTCGATTAAGCTGGTGTTCGGACGGCGACGGCCGAGGGACGAGCTGGAGCATGAGTTCTACGGCTTCCGCTTTTTCCACTACGACCCGCAGCACGATTCCTTTCCCTCCGGCCATGCGATGACGATCATGTGCGTGGCGGTGGTGCTCGCCGGCGCATGGCCGGGGCTGGCGCCGCTGTGGTTCGCGGTTGCATTCTATCTGGCGGTGACCCGCGCGGTGCTGAATTCCCATTTCCTCAGCGATGTGTTCATCGGAATCGCGGTAGGCCTGATTGCCTCCCGCGAAACGCTGGCGCTCTTGTTCCGCGACATCGCCCAGCCATGGTTCTGATCCGATGCTGCAGCTGCTGACCGACCCGCATGCCTGGCTGAGCCTCGCCACGCTGACGGCGCTGGAGATCGTGCTGGGCATCGACAATATCGTGTTCCTGTCGATCGCTTCCAATCGGCTGCCGGCCGAGCGAAGGCCGGCGGCGCGGCGCATCGGGCTTTCCTTCGCGCTCATCATGCGCATCGCGCTGCTCTCGTGCGTGGCGGCGATCATCGGCCTGTCCGCTGCCGCGATCACCGTGTGGGGCGAAGGATTTTCCTGGCGCGATATCGTGTTCGCCGCTGGCGGGCTGTTCCTGCTCACCAAGGGCACGCGCGAAATTCACGGCATGGTGGAAGGTGGAGAGGAGGAAGGCCGCCGCACGAACGCCACCTTCGCCGGGGTGATCGTGCAGATCGCGATTTTCGATCTGGTCTTCTCCATCGACTCGGTCATCACCGCGGTCGGCATGGCGGAGCATCTCGCCATCATGATCGCCGCGGTGGTGCTGGCGATGATCGTGATGCTGGCCGCCTCAGGCCCGGTCTCCGAGTTCGTGCACCGCAACCCGACGGTGAAGATGCTGGCGCTCAGCTTCCTCCTTTTGATCGGCATGTCGCTGGTGGCGGACGCGATGCACTTCCATATCCCGCGCGGCTACCTCTATTTCGCTGTCGCCTTCTCGGGAATCGTCGAAGGCCTCAACCAGCTCGCCGCACGACGACGGAAGAAAAATCAGGCGGCGGCGCGGAAATGCTGAACCACCGGTGTCTCCTCCTCGATCAATGCTTGGAACGATGGCCGCTGATGAATACGCGCCACATACGCCGCCAGATTGGGCCAGCGGCTTGCATCCACGAGCTCGCCCGCGTGCCGCACGTTCACGAACATGGTGGCGACGGCGATGTCCCCAATTGAGAAGGCGTTGCCGACGAGGTACTCGCGGCCGCCGATTTCCTTGTCCAGGTAGTCGCCGATCGCCGGCATGTGGTCGCGCAGCGCAGCCTCGCAGATTGTCTCGTCCGGCTGCTGGCGCAGAATCCGCTTCACGATGCGCTCGAAGAAGAGCGGCCGCACCATGTTCGATGCGATCTGGCTGTCGGCATACTCCTCGAACCACAGCGCCCGCGCCCGCGCGTATGGCTCCTGCGGATAGAGCGGCGGATTGGGATATTTGCGTTCGAGGTAGTCGCAGATCACCGATGAATCCGCGAGGTGATTGTCCGGTTCCGGTAGATCGGTATCGCGAAACGCGGGAATGCGCTTCAGCGGGCTGATCTCCGAAAATTCCGGCGGCGGCGCAAACGGATTGATCGGCTCGAGGCTGTAATCCAGCCCCTTCTCCGCCAGCACCACGCGCACCTTGCGCACGAAGGGCGACAAATTCGCGCCGTAAACGATCAATGCCATCTTGGTCTCCCTTTCCAATCTCCCAAAGCCTGTCAGGCGTCTTCCGACGATACCAATCGTGGCCGGCGGGCCTGAAAAAATTTGCGCAGCAGGGCACCAGCCGCTCCCGCATCGCCGGCGCGCGCAACCTGCGGACGATGATGGCAGGTGGGCTGGCCGAAAAATTGCGGCCCGTGCAGCACGGCGCCCCCTTTGGGATCATCCGCCGCGAACACCAGCCGTGCAACCCGCGCCAGCGAAATGGCGCCGACGCACATGGCACAGGGCTCGAGCGTGACATAGAGCGTAGCGCCGACCAGCCGCTCATTGTCGAGGGTGCGGGTGCCTTCGCGGATCACCAGCATCTCCGCATGCGCGGTGGGATCGCGCCGCTCGACAATGCGGTTGCCAGCCGCAGCCAGCATCTCGCCATCCTCCCCCACCAGCACCGCGCCCACCGGGACTTCGCCGCGCTTGCCGGCGGCTTCCGCCTCGCGCAGCGCCAATGCTATCCAGTCCGCGTCATCCATGCCCGAGCCCTCCTTGGCCGACGATAACACCGAAACGGGCGAGCGCATCGCCAAGATCATCGCCCGCGTCGGCATCTGCTCCCGGCGCGACGCCGAAAAGCTGATTGCGGACGGTCGCGTCACCCTCGACGGGGAAAAGATCACCCAGCAGGGTAGCCGTGCCCTGCCCGCGCAGACCATCGCCATCGACGGCCGCCCGCTGAAGCAGGCCGAGCCCACCCGCCTGTGGCGCTATCACAAGCCGACGGGTCTCGTGACCACCCACCGCGACCCACAAGGCCGCCCCACCGTCTTCGAGAAGCTGCCGGCACGGATGCCGCGGGTGGTTTCCGTGGGCCGCCTCGACATCAACTCCGAGGGCCTGCTGCTCCTCACCAACGACGGCGCCTTCGCCCGCCAACTCGAACTCCCGGCTGCCGGCTGGGAGCGGAAATACCGTGTGCGCCTGTTCGGCCGCATCACCCAGGCCGATCTCGACAAGCTGGCGCTTGGCACCACCCTTGCCGGCGTAAAGTACGGGCCGGTGATTGCCGACCTCGAGCGCGCCCGCGGGCCCTATGCCTGGGCCATGGTCAGCCTGAAGGAAGGCAAGAACCGCGAAGTGAAGCGGCTGATGGAATCCCTCGGCTGCAAGGTGGCCCGCTTGATCCGGGTGCAGTTTGGACCATTCCATCTGGGCCAGCTGGAGCCCGGCCACGCGGAGGAAATCCCAACGCGTGTGTGGCGCCCGCTGCTGGGGATGGGAAAGAAGAAGGGCGCTGCCACTTCACCGCCTCCCGGCTAGATCTGGTTCTGCTTTTCGTCACCTCCACAAACTGCCGCCGCCTGAAACCCGAGCGATTTCCACACCGTCGTCAGCCTCCGATCCAAGGCGCGAAAATTATGCACGATCAAGGCGCGCGGATGAATCCCATGTCGTTGCCGTCCTGATCGTACCAGGTGCCGGCGATCGTGCCCGTGCCGTTAATGGCCTCGGCAATGGTCTGCGTCGAATCCCGCACCATGAACGTCGTGATCTCCCCGTTCGGCTTTCGCACGAAACCTGGCCCATTGAAGCACCAGCCCGCGACCGAGCCATCCGCGGCGATGGCAACCGGGCGGGTATCGTCCGCCGGTGTATCGAAGAGCGTGAGCGCTCCGGCCGGATCGCGCACGAAGCCATGCCAGACGAGGTGCCTATCCATACAGGTGCCGGTCACCACCCCATCGTCGTTGATCGCCGTCGCCTGCGTGGTGCGGGAACGCGGACACTGGAATGTTGTCAGCGTGCCGTCTGCCGCGCGAGCAAAGCCGTAATAAGAGGTGCCGGCGCCGCGATAGTATCCTGCCACGACGCCGCTCGTATTGATCCCCAGCGCGCGAATGGCGTGGGCGTTCGGCGGCTCGATGATAGACAGCGTGCCGTCCGGCTGGCGCACGAAGCCGATCTCCTTCCCCTTGCGGTCGTGGTACCAGCCCGCCACCGCGCCGGAATTGCTGATGCTGACGCCCAGCGTGTAGATCGCCTTCGGCGCATCGAAGAGGGCAACCGTTCCGTCGGGCGCGCGCACGAAGCCATGGAATACCGCGCCATCGCGATCGCCCGTCGTGCCGGTGGTGTGGCCATCGTCGCTGACGCCATAGCCGAGCGTGTCGGCGAGAATGTTGTAGACGGTGAAGCCGCCGCCGGGCGCACGGAGAAAGGCGCGATAGACCTTCTCGTTGTACGAATAGCCGCCGATCGTGCCGCCCGCGTTGATGCTCTGGACGTGGGTTTCCAGCGCCCGCGGGGCATGGAATTTCCGGATGCTGTTGGCTTGAGCGGCCGAGGTGGCGAGGCACACACCGGCGCAAAGCACGGCGGGCGCGGCACGGCGCAGCAGCAAATGCCGCCGAAAGCCAGGCGATTTTGAAATCATGGCGCTTTCCCCTGACGGGTCTGCACCGGCCGTAGCATGGAATTCGCAAACATCAGGTTGCGGGGGCCATAGCCTCTTACCACGATGGGGCGAGTCTGGCGCGCGCGCCAGGATAACGACAAAGTAACCTGCCGCCGGAGGGGTCCCGCTGCTATAGTGATTCGGTTGAGAGCGTGTGTTTGGCCTCCCGGCCAGCCGCCCCGGGCGTGGCGGCGTGTGCGCGTGGCGTTGGCTTTTTTCAACAATCTCAAACATCGAAGGGGAATTTCCATGAAATACTCGCTCGCCGCACTTGCGGCGTCGATCGCGTTGGCCGTCGCTCCCGCGATGGCGCAGGACCAAAATGCGCCGTCGTTCGAAAACGGCGTGGTGCTGGACGTCGCCTCCATCCAGACCAAGGACGGCCATTTCAACGATTACATGCACTGGCTCGCCACCGACTGGAAACGCCAGGAAGAGGCGCTGAAGAAAGCCGGCGTTATCGTCGATTATCATGTCTGGCTGGTGCAGAACCAAAGGGCCGGCGAGCCCGACATCATGCTCACGCAGACCTACAAGAACATGGCGGTGTTCGATGCCTCGCAGGCCGAGCAATACGCGCTGCAGGCAAGAATTGCCGGCTCGATCGCGAAATCCGATCAGGGGCAGGCGGCACGCGGCTCCATCCGCACCATCATGGGCGACATGATGGTTCGCGAGGCGGTTCTGAGATAAATCGGTTGCGGAATTCCTGATCCCGGTTTGCCGGGATCAGGATATCCGGGCCGAACTTTGGCGGCGCCATCTACGAAATTGCGCCGTAGACCCGGCCAGCGACATGGAATTGCTGTTTGCGGGTACGGCCCTTCTGTCGCACTTTGAGACGGGGAACCTCTGTCCGGCCAAGGAGTTAGGCTCCCAATTGTCCGCTTAAAGAGCGATGAACGGGTCAGTGTAGGTTTTGTCTTCCACGATTGAGCGCGCGACGGACTACAGGCGGACGGCGGAACGACTTCGTCGGCTCTCGCAGTACGCCAGATCCGAAGAGGCTCAGAAGGAGTTCTCCCGCTGCGCACGGCTCTACGACCGGCTGGCGCAAGCCACGCCCGCCAACGAAAACCGCAGCGAGCCATCCTCTGCGCGAAATCGCCGCAAAGAGCCCGTCAGGGCATCTTCCGCCAGCTCCGATTAGGCGGCGCACTCCGGCGGCCCGGCCAGTCGCCATCTGCCAAGGTGACAACGACGCGTTCGCGCCTTAAGACGCCGCCTGCATCCTCCATCACCCGCCAATGGCCCTGCCCGTCCGCGCGAAGAAATTGATCGGCGCGCTTGTGATCCTGCTCTGGCTGCCCGTCTATGCGATGTTGGCGATGGCGGTCGGTTTGCGGGTGCTGCCGCACGCCAACGGCCTGGAGCAGTTCCTCTATTATGCCGTCACGGGTATCGCCTGGATCATCCCCATCGGCCTGATGCTGCCGTGGATGTCGCGCGAACCGGCGGCCCGACAGCGGACCCCGTAGCCGCGCGTTCTTTCGGCGGAGGCATTCCACATGAGCGTGCCCGACAATTTCCGCGACAATGCAGCGCGCCGGCGCTTCGAACTGGAAGAGAGCGAACTCATCGCCTTCGCAAATTACCGGCGCCATGGGCGAACCCTCGTGATCCCCCATGTGGAATCGCCGCCGCCGCTGCGGGGCAAAGGCACCGCGGACCGGCTGATGCGCGCCCTGGCGTCACACGCGCGCGCGCAGGGTTTCACCGTCGCGCCGCTCTGCGGTTACGCGCGCGCCTGGTTTCGCCGGCATCCCGGCGAGGCGGATGTGCTAGCGCCGGAGCGCTAGCCGGCCGCCGATACCGTACGGGCCGCCTTGCTGGCGCTCTGCAGCGGAGGCCGCGCTGCTTTGGCCTTCGCGCCTCTCGGCAGCACCCGGATGATCGCCATCATGCCCTGATCCTCATGGTCGAGGATGTGGCAGTGATAGACGAAGTCGCCGGTCACCGCGCCGCGAAAATCCATGCGCACCGTGATGTTGGGATAAGTCTGGCTCACGCCGTCCCAGTAGCCGACCTGATAAGTGTCGTAGAACTGCCGATCCTTTTTCGGCACCGGCTTTCCATTGACCGCCAGAAGCAGGAAATGGATCTGGTGCATATGGAATTCGTGGTCTTCGGTCGTGCGGTTCTCGATCGTCCAGTCCTCAACCGCGCCCCGGTTCGTGATGATCGCGGGTGGATTGTTTGGATCGTAAACCTGGTTTGTCTGCCCATCGACGGTGATGAAGAACTGCATGTGCTTGTCGCTGTCGGGCGGATCGGAGGGGAGGCGTTTGCCCGGCGGATCTTGCCGGCTCTGGATAAACACCTCGTCGAAGAACAGCTTGCGCTGCGCGGTGACCTTGACGTCCTCAAGGTCTTCGAACCTCTGCTGGTGCGGTGCGGCCTTTGGCGCCGGCATCTTTCTCAGTTGCGGGCCCGCACCGGTCGTCACGACGTCCGCGAGGATGCGCGCCGGCAAATAATCTCCCGCCGCACCGCTATCGATAAGATTGGTGGACAGAATGGCGCGCTTTACACCGGCCGCTGGTGCCGTGATCACCGCCTCCGCCCGTCCTGCGGGCGGGATCAGGAGATGATGCCGGGTGATTACCCGGCCCTGGCGCCGGCCGTCCTGTGATCCGGTCGGCACGCCGTCGAGGGCCACGATCTGGAAGGGCTGGGCCACGCCGTCGTAGCGCAACTCGAGGTCGAGAATGGAATTCGCCGATGCATTGGCAATGCGCCAGAACTCCTGTTTGCCGGCCTGCATCTTGATGACGGAATGCTTGAACCTGGGATACTCGATCGGCACGTAATTGATCGACACATCCCAAAACGGGGCCTTGGATCCTTGCGTCGGCCCAAACGACAGCGGCTGGTCCCGCAGCACGAGGATGCGTTCCGGCAGACCGGCAACGATCGGCTGCAGATTCTCAATGCCCTCGACGACGATCGCGCCGGAGGCGCCTCCCTGCACGTTGACCGACGAGACCCCATGAATGTGCGGATGGTACCAGTACAGCCCCGGTGGCTCGTTGGCCGGAATCTTTATCTTGTACTGGAAGGTCTGCCCGGAGTTGATCAGCGTGTGGATCACTTCGTCGCTATGACATTTGGGCGACGTGTTGACGCCGTGAAAATGCATGTTGATGGACGTGGCGTTCATCGTCCGGGCGCCGCACTTGGTGCCGTCGTTCGAGACAATTTCCGCAGGCCCACCCGGCACGTTCGGAAGCATGTTCGTCAACGTGATATTGATAATGTCGCCGGGATTGACGTGCAGCGTGGGCGACTGAAGTCCATCGGAGGTCACGAAGCAGAAGCGCGTGATGCCGCGCCCGTCGACATCGGTGTAGTAGTTCATCGAAACGTTGAGCGCGCCATTGCTGCTGTAGAGATCGGGAGGCGGCTGCACCTCACTGCCCACCGGCGGCCTGGGACAGAACTCGCTTGTTCGATTGGCTGCATACCCCGGTTGCAGAAAGCCGAAGGTCAGCAACATGGCAAATGCAATGATAATGCGAGCCATTTTCAAGCCCTCCGTGAAAAAAGTGGCGCCACCCATGACAGGCGGCGCCGTCGACTAATTCACCGTAATCGAAACTGCCGGCGAGGGAATGCCGTTCGCCACCACCTCGAGCTTGCTGGCCCCCGTCTCCATTCCGGAAGGAACATCGAAGGTGGTCGAAACGGTCAGGTTGCCGGTCGCCACGCCCATGCTGCTGTGATCGTGGGTGCGGGCGTAGAACACATGCCCGGTGGAATTGTTGGTGATCCGCACCAGCGGATAATTCGTGTAGGTCATCAACTCATCACCGAAACCATTGGCTTGCGACAGCCCGTTGAACTGCGTTCCGGAGATCGAATAGCTCGAGCCGCGGCTCACGGTTGACGGGAAGTTCTGAACCTGCGGCTGCCAGGCGGCCTTGTAGGTGCCGCTGGCGCGATAGACCGCATCGCCACCCAGCAACACTTCGCCCGTAGGCAGAACCATCAGGCTTTCGCCGCAGGTGCAGACGCTTTGCTTCACAAGCTTGCTGCCATCGAACTCGTAGGCGCTGCCGCTGTTGCCCTGCACGAGCACATTGCCGTTCGGGAGCAGGCTTGCAAAGTTATCCCCCGCATCGTCGCCGCTCGGGAAGTCGGGTCCGGCCGTCCACTTGTTCCTCGTTGGATTGTAAACAGCCGTGTGCGCTGGTCCAGTTGCGGGCAGTGCGCCCGCCGCGAAAACAGTGCCGTCAGGCCGCAGGACTGCTGGTCCGGTCTCGCCGGGCGGGTGGTAGCATTTATGCCCATTCTTGCCATAGTTGACGCATTGGCAGCACGGCGGCCCCTTCAGGCTCACGGGTGTCTTTCCAGCGCTTTCCCAAAGCCCTTGGCTGGGGAAATAGCGTTCGGCTTTGGGTGCGTCCTTGACATCGACGACCACGAAACTGCCGTCCGGCAGCAGGACAGGGCCCTCCTCGGAATTGAAATCGTTTTTGCCTGCGTTGGCCAACTCGGTCCAGGTCATCGTCGAAGGATCGAGCGCTGCCAGATCCCTATTAAGCTTCGCGAGCACGACATAACGACCATCGGCCAGAACGATGGCTCCTGAATCGCCGATAAAATGCCAGCCAGGCGGCGGGTCGAGTTTGCTCCAGCTATTCTTGGTGGGGTTGTAGACTTCGCCGTGCTTCGTCAGGGAGAAATTGCCGAAATTATATTCGCCGCCCTGCACGATCACCCGGCCATCCGCCAGCACGGCAGAGGAAAATGCGTAAGGAGCATAGTTGGCGGGCAGGTCGGCCGCGCGAGTCCAGGTCCCGTTGACATAGCTGCCTGTGTTGTCAGGGGTCAGAATGTACCAGTGCTGCTCGTTGAAGGATTGGCCGAGCACCCTTCCATCGGTCAGCTGGAAGGAAATATCTATTCCTTCCGGAGCCTGGCTTTTCAGATTGACGATCGAACTCGCGACCGCCGAACTCATCGTCAGACAGGCCATAATCCCGGCGTACGCCAGTGCGCGCCCCAACATCCTAGACACCCCTCCATCTTTACCTGAGAAGGAGCGGACCCTACATCCCGCGAACGCTCATTGCCAGCGGTAATTGCGCCGGGCGCTCGTCTTCCCATTCAAGCAGGAAAAGCAGCAGCGACCGGCCGGTTACTCGATAGCTGCCGGCGAAAGAAAAGGCTGCGGCGGCGGATGCCTTGGCAAGTTGTGTCTAGAAACAACATCCATCCGATCGCGGGGCCGGCAGAGCACTCTGGCGCGGCCAAATCATGCTCCGGCCGGACATATGATCAACCCGTTCGGGGCATCAGCCGCCGGTCCGAACCGCCCTGTCGAACACCGGCACGCCGTATTGGCGCAAGAGAGCCGAGATGGCGGTTCTTTTATGCGCGATGAACCCGTCAAGCCTCAGGCGCAGCGCGTCGTTCCCTTTCCGGACGCCCATGGCGATCGGATACTGGAACACCAGCGGAGCGAAGCTGGCGGTATCACGGATCGGCACCACCGCAAGCGGCACCCGCGCCTCGCGCGCGTAGTAGCCGCCAAGCGGCCCCCAGACCGCGGCGACATCGATTTTTCCTGCCGCCAAATCGTCAATCAGCTGTGAGCCGACTTGGCCGTCCGGCTCGCGGCGGCTGTCGTGAAAGATCATGTAGCCGGTAACGTTCTGCACGATCCGCTGGCGGCTCAGCGCTTCCATGGGCGGGGTGTTGTCATCGCCGATCAGATGCAGGCCGATGCGCAATTTGCGAAGGCGGGGATCGCGAATAGAGGAGATGTTCAGGCCGCGATCCTTGCGCCACATAAAAACGTAGCCAGAGCTGTAATAGGGCTGTGTCGTTTGCACTTCGTCGAACGTGACGGGTACGCCCATCAGGATGTCGCATTTGCCGGCATCGAGGGTCTTGCGGACGAAGTCCTCCCGCTGCGGAGTCCAGAAGTAGGCGAGCTGGTCTCCGAGATCGTGGGCCACCAGTTGGGCCAGCCTGTTTTCAAAGCCCTCGCCTTTCACATTGGAGAAGGGCATGCCGTCGGGATTGGCGCAGACGCGCAGCGTCCCCTCGGCGCCCGCCGTCTGCGCGGCCGTGAGCGCCAGCGTCACCGCCAACGCAAGGGCGACGCTAGTGCGGCTTCGCATTTGCCCCTTTCGGCGGATTGGGCCGTCCGGGCAGCGCAAACACCAGCAGCGTAGCGCCGCCGCTCGTATAGGCCGGAAGATCCTGCGTCGCACCGTTGAAGCCCAGCGCGCCGGAACGCACTCGCGGATCGATTTCGCTGTTGGCGATTGCGCCCACCCAGCCGCCGACACCGGAGAGAATGGCGACGTATTGCGTGCCGTCGCTGCCGGCGTAGGTCATCGGTTGGCCGACAAATCCCGACGGCGCACGGAATTGCCACAAGGGCTTGCCGCTGCGCGCGTCGACCGCTTTGAACCAGCGGTCGAGCGTTCCGTAGAACGCCACATCGCCGGCGGTCACCAGCGCGCCGCTCCACACGGGAAGGTTCTCCTTAATCGCCCAGACCTTCTTGCGCTTGATCGGATCCCAGGCTGCGAACTCGCCGCGATAGCCGCCGGGTCCGGCATACATGTCCACGGTGGCGCCGACATAGGGCGTGCCGGCGATGTATCCCACCTGCGCGGTCTTGAAGTTCATGCACAAATGCTGGTGTGGGATGTAAAGCAGGCGCGTGCGCGGCGACCAGGCGGTCGGCTGCCAGTCCTTCGCGCCCGGAGAGGCGGGGCAGATGTTCTGCACCGTCTTGCCGAGGCTTGGCGTCAGCGCGGTATTCGGCAGATAGCGACCCTTTTTCAGGTCCACGCCGTATGCCGACGTCACGGTGTCGTATTTATCGGCCGAGAGAATCTGCCCGTTCGTTCGGTCGATGACATACATGAATCCGTTGCGGCCGGGATGCAGCAGCACATGGCGCGGCTTGCCGCCGATATTCAGGTCGAGAAGGATGCTCTCGTTGATCTCATCGTAATCCCAGAGATCGTGCGGCCCCAGCTGGTCCGCCCACACCGCCTGCCCGGTATCGACATCGCGGGCGAACACGCTGGTCGTCCAGAGATTGTCGCCGGGCCGCTGGTTGGAATTCCACGGACCGGGATTGCTGGTGCCGTAGTAGATGAGGTTCACCTTGGGATCGAAGGCGATCCAGCCCCACACCGTGCCACCGCCGATTTTCCATTTGCCCGGCGGCCAGGTCTTCACGCCGAGGTCCTTGCCCTGCTCCCATTTGTAGAAGGGGTGAAATCTCGGCCCGATCAGCACATCCTTGTCGGGCCCCGTGGAATAGGCGCGCCAGGCAATCTTGCCGGTGTTTTCATCGAGCGCCGTGAGCCAGCCGCGCACGCCCATTTCGCCGCCGCTGTTTCCGACCAGGACTTTGCCCTTCACCACCAGCGGCGCCATGGTGATGGTTTCGCCCCTGCTGATCTCGCCGAGCTTGACGGCCCAAACCTCCTTGCCGGTTTTGGCGTCGATGGCGACGGTGTGATCGTCCAGCGTGTTGTAGAAGATCTTGCCGTTGTCGTAGGCCTCGCCGCGGTTCACGGTATCGCAGCAGGCTTCCCCGATAGATGAAGGATCGGTGTTCGGCGTGTACTTCCATTTCAGGTCGCCGTTCGCAGGGTCCAGCGCGAACAGCTCGTTCGGAAAAGCGCCGACGACATAGAGCGTGTTGTTCACCACGATGGGAGCCGCTTCCTGGCCGTGAACCGAACCGAGGGAAAACGTCCAGGCGACCTTCAGCTGGTGAACATTAGCGGCATTGATCTGATTGAGACCGCTGAAGCGCGTGGCGGCGTAGTTCTTTGCCGGCATGATCCACTGCTTGTCGTCGCGCGACATGCCGTCGAGATCGTCGGCAAGCACGCGGCCGGCGGCGATTCCCAATCCCAGAAGCACGGCCGCGCGTGCGACCCGTTTTGCGGAAACAGAAGTCATGGGTTTCTTCGCTCGCTCATGTCACTCGATGGTGTAGAGATAGGCCGCGATGTCGTGCGCGTCCCGGTTGTCGATCCCGAGGCTCGGCATGGCATTGCCCGGCACGATTTTTTGCGGATAGCGGATCCAGCGCACGAGATTGTCGGGCGTGTTGCGCAGCATGCCGGCGACATAGCCGCGCTGCGCGAAATGCGTCAGCGGCGGCCCGACCAGGGCATCGGCGCCGGACACGCCTGGTACTGTGTGGCAGGCGCCGCAGCCGTAATATTGGATGAGGGCGGCGCCGCGGGAGGGATCGCCAACGTGCTGCGCCGCCGGACCGGTTTGGGGCGAGCCGCCGCATCCGGCCGCTGCCAGAGCGACCCCGATAACGGTTGCAGCTTTGGCAATTGGCCGCGTGGCGCCAGCTGTTACCGGAGCGCCGCCGCCGTCCGCCCAAGATACGCTGCCGCCGATGGTCCCCTCGCCTGCATGTGGGCCTGGAAAGAGGCCGCTCCTCGCGAGCTAGCAACGCGCGCGGGAGAGCGAAGGTTCGCCCGTTTCCGAACGCCAACCGCATTTTTGTTAAATTGCCGCAAGCGGC
>DATIEM010000042.1:0-4287 GCA_035455725.1 Rhizomicrobium sp.
TGCATGATGTCGGAGGGGCAGATGTCGACGCAGTGCCCGCAGCCATCGCAAGCCGTCATGTAAACGAAGGTCGGCATGTCAGCCCCTGTGCGCTGGTGTGGAAATCAATAGTGCCGCGGCAGCTCGCGCGGATTGCCGAAACGCTCCGGCAGATCGGCGGGCGAGGGCAGGTTCATGCGCGAGCCGCGCGCCTCTTCCAGCCGCCGCTGAAACGCCGCCGCGGGTTTGTAGAACATGTGTGAGAACTTCGACCACGGCACCGAGGCGAACAGCACCGTCGTTGCGATGAGGTACAGCCCAAGCGCCCAGATGGCGAGCGGGCTGTCCGCCCATTGCAGCCACGACCAGATCAGCGCCAGCGCCGCGCTCTTCAGCAGCGCCACGATGAAGAGATCGGCATGCACCACGCGCAGCGGCGAGCGCCCTTCCGCCGCCACATCCACCCGTACGAAGAACCAGAACCAGCAGCCGCCGATCAGGATCATCGCAGCTCCCACATGCCAGAGCAGCGGGAGGATCGGCGGCGTGGCGGCGTTGGGCCTGGCATAGCAGAACACCAGAATGGCGGTGGTCGCGGCATAGAGGATGAAGCCGTACATGGTGAGCAGGTGCGCGATGCGCCGGCGCGGGTTGCAGAACTCGCCGGAGACCAGCGCCTCGGCCGCGCTCTCTGCTGCCAGCGCGAGCTTCTCGCCGGCGCCGATCTCCCGCGTCGCCGCCGCACGCGCTTTGCGCCGGTTCTGGAAAAAATAGTCCGCGCTGCGCTTGTGCAGCATGTCGAACAGCGTACCGCCCACCACCAGCGCCACCATGATGAGCAGATAGAGCTGCATGGCGATGGCGGGGACGGATGCCGAAAGCGCCGCGAAGGGATTGTGGCTGAACACGCGTGAAGCCCCTGGATGTTCGCCGCCGGAAGGCGGTGTTCCCGACCGCTTTTATCGGGATTCTCGCCTCTGGCCATCCCGCATTCTCTGGGGCCGAATGTCACCCGCCGCGGCGGAGCGGGCCCGGCTCAGGCGTGCGGCGCGTAATGCGCAGAATGGCGAGACGATTTCAGCCGCGCTTTGCCCGGCGCGTTCTTCGGCGGCGGATTGGCGAGCAGGTAGGGATAGCCGTTGTTAATGTTGGCATCCTGCCCCCAGACTTTCGGGTCGAACCCATCCGGCAGCGCCGATTTTAGCTGCGTATCTGTTAGACCCGTGGCATCGCACTCATCGCCGACGCCTGTTCCATTGCAGGCCGTGCTTTGCCCGGTTGTCGTGGTATCCCAATATGCCTTCTCAAAAACGCCCTCCAAGTCTGACCCTACCAATCCCGCGTGACCATAGCCACGTCCCGAAACCAAACCGAGTGCGTAAACCTCGGAAAAGTGTGCGCCAATATCTTCGCCTGCCAAGCCTCCAGTATAGTAGTTGCTTCGAGACACATCTCCCGTTGAGTAAGATTGAACGATAGTTCCGTTACCTACAAATCCATCATTGTTGCCAACTAATCCGCCAACCGAGGATTCTCCATGTCCGCGCACGAGGCCGGTGGCATAGGACTGGATAACCGTGGCTTCGTTCGCACCAACCAGTCCGCCTCCATCGTAAGCATGGTGCCCTTCTAACGTGACATTTACATCGGCCGAACACCGTAGAATGGTTCCGAGATTGCCGCCGACCAAACCTCCCACAAATCCCTTCCCAGCGACGATACCTGTGGCGTGAGAAGCGCTCAGTAAGGCGCCAGAATCGATTTGTCCTATCAGCAGGCCTGCTTCGATCCGGTTCGCGTTTGCAGTGAGGGTCCCATTAGAGAGTCCTACGTTCTTAACCACAGCCCCATTTTTCACCTCCGAAAACATACCTACGAATTCGTAAGCCACATTCGAAGTTATTGAGAGGTCGGAGATCGTATTTCCAAGCCCTTCGAATCTCCCACCTAGCGGAGTAGTCACTACGGAGTTCACATAAGTCCCATCATCGCCAGCATCATAGTAGTCCGCCAGCGCGTAATTGCCGGACGGGTTAGCGGCGATGTCGGCGGCCAACGTTTTGATGTCCTTCACCAGCGTGAAGCTCTGGCCGTTGATGATGAGACTGCTTGAGGTATCCCAAAAGCTCACGCTGGCGCCTTCATCGAACCAGTAGTCGCCGTCGCTGCCGCCATCGTTGGTGACGAGCGTAAGCGCGCCGGTTCCCGCAACGCTCACCGGCTTCTTGAATTCGATCGAGCGCTGCGCGTCGAGCGTAAGACGGCTGGTGCTGGTCCAGCTGAATGGCGCCTCAATGTGAATGTCCTCGGCGCCCGCGCCGCTGACGATCTTCAGGTCGCCGGCCGCCAGAAAATTCGTCACATCGTTGACGTTGAGATACGCCTTCTGCGCCGTCGCCGTGCACACGCCGACCAAGCAGCTCATGTTCTGCGTCGCCTGCGTGGAGATGTTGATTGCAGCGTGCGCCGTGGTGGTAGCGAGCAGCAGGACGAATGTCAGCCCCCCGCCTACGCAGGCTACACGATCAGACAATCTGATTTTCACGACAGATATCCGCACTGGCTCGTGCGAGCTTAGGGCGGGTGCGGCGCGATGTCACCAAAACCGTGGCAGGATGGGCACAGGGTGGACGCGAACACCTCGCGGCGTCTGGCAAGCCGCGCCGGTTCCGGCCATATCGTGCCCCGTTCGGTTGGGGTGAATTCTTCGTGCAGAAAAATGTGCTTCCTGCGGCGTGCGTCGCGCTGCTGCTTGCGACTGCGGCGCAGGCGCAGAGCGATATCGAAACCGTGCAGGTCACGGCCACGCGTGTGCCGGAGTCGGTGGGCGACGTGCCGGCCGATGTGTCCCTCGTTCCCGCCGAAGAGCTGCAGGAGCGGCAGGTGCACACGCTGGCCAGTGCGCTGGCGCTCACGGCGGGGGTGGAAGCGCCGCCCGGCGGCGATGCCGGCCCCTCCAGCGCGGTGCCCTCATTCTGGGGGCTGCACGAGTTCGACGATTTCCTGCTGGTGCAGGATGGCGTGCCGTGGGGCGGCGCCTACAACCCCACCATTCCGGACATCACCTTCAACGACGTCCAGCGCGTCGAGGTGCTGAAGGGCGCCGCGCCGGTGGCCTTCGGCGCCACATCCTTCGTCGGCGTCATCCAGGTGCTGCACTATCCCGCGGGCGAGGCGGAGAACGACATCGAAGCGGCGGGCGGCAATTACGATTCCGTTCGCGCGGACGGCTCGATCGCGCTGCCGGACTGGGGCGACTGGCGCCATTCGATCGCCGCGGATTTCGAGAAACTGGGCTTCGCGGACAAGCGGGAAGAGGTGAAGGACGGGCATCTTCTTTACCGGGCCGCAACGCCGCTGGGCGCCGGCACGCTCAGGCTCGACGCGAACATCTCTATCGTCAGCGATGTGCCGGCGAGCCCGGTGGTGCGCGAAGGCGATGCTCTGACCATGCTGACGCCGCTCAACGCCAACTACAATCCGGCCAATGCCAAAATCGACGAGCGCCGCTTTCAGGTCAGCCTCGGATACGAGGCGCCGACCACCTTCGGCGACTGGAGCACGCTGATCTCCTTCGCGCATTCCGACATCGACGACATCCGCGGCTTCCTGCGCGCCGATCTTACCAATGGCCCCGATGCCAACGCGGACTCGCAAGCGCAGCATCGCCTGCTGCAGGACGGCTATGCGGACACGCATCTCACGCACAAGCTTGCCGATAACATGGAGCTTGTGCTTGGGGCGGACCTGCTGCTGGGCCTTGGCCGCCAGCGCAGCCTGAACGGCGAATATTTCGCGCCGCTCTCGGGGCTCATCATTCCGCCGCCCACCACGGCCATTCATGTGGACGAGATCAACACCATCCGCGACACCCGCGTGTTCGGCGGGCAGTATGCCGAGTTCGACTGGCATCCGGTGCCTGCGCTCGATCTGCTCGCCGGCTTGCGGATGAACGAAACCGGCGAGAGCAAAAGCTCCGGCCACATTGATACACTCGATCCCACGGCCGACGAATCGGAGCGCGCCACGCGCGACAAGTTCCGGCTCTCCGGCATGGTGGGCGCAAGCTATCAGGCCTGGAAGGATGGCGCGGATGAGGCCGTGCTCTATGCTGATTACCGCAACGCCTTCAAACCGGCGGCGATCGATTTCGGGCCGGACTACACCCCCGATGTGCTGAACCCGGAAACGGCGCAGAGCTATGAGATGGGGGTGAAGGGCGCGCTGCTCGATGGCCGCCTCAGCTATGACGCCGAAGCCTTCCTGCTCGATTTCCGCAATCTCCTGATCGCCACCACCGACGCCAAC
>DATIEM010000043.1:0-15942 GCA_035455725.1 Rhizomicrobium sp.
CGCGGCGTTGTTGTCGCTGGAAATGACCAGCAAACCGGTTTCGTTCACTAGCTCAGTGCCGGTTTCGTGCTCGATCTCTCGCCATAGCTGATGAGAGCGCATCGCAAAAGGCGTGAGGTGATCGCCCTCTCCGATCGCGAGTCGCGTCACGCGTGTGCCGCCGTGCGACGAGCCAAGCACATGGGGCGGTGCAAACCGATCGAAGCCGATAACCCGCGCGCCGCGTTTGGCAAGTTGCTGGGCCGCTGCGGCTCCCATTGCCCCCAACCCAATGAGCGCGACGTCGTACTGCGCCATCGAATATCCACGGATCTATTGTCCGGTGTCAGACCGGAACCACTTCACGAAATTGTCGATCCCCGCACGCAACGGCACGGATGGCGAAAAACCGAAATCGCGGCGCGCGCGGGAAATGTCGGCATAGGTCTCGCGCACATCGCCCGGGGGCGCTTCCGCCTGCTCGATGCGGGCGGCCCTGCCCGCCGCCTGTTCGATGCACGAGATGAGCGTGCGGACATCTTCGGGGTGGCTGTTGCCCAAATTGTACAGGCGGTGCGGAGCGCCAGCCGGTGGGGCGAAAGGCGTTTCAACGATGGCAACAAGCGCCTTCACGATATCGTCGATATAGGTGAAGTCGCGCCGCAGGGCGCCTCCGCCGAACACCGGCAGCGGGTCACCCCGCAACACCCTTTCGGTGAATAACCAATAGGCCATGTCCGGTCGCCCCCACGGGCCGTAGACGGTGAAAAAACGCAAGCCCGTCAGCTTGAGGCCGAACAACTCGGCGTAGGCATGCGCCATCAATTCGCCCGCCCGCTTGGTGGCGCCGTAATAGGATACCGGCTTGTCGGCGCGCGCCTCTTCCGAAAACGGCGGCGTCGAGTCGTTGCCGTAGACCGAACTCGATGATGCATAGACCACATGCGCATCCGGCGAACGGCGCCGCGCCAATTCGAGGATGTTCTGCTGCCCGACAAGATTGGAGCGGGTGTATGAGGCGGGATCGATCAGACCATAGCGCACGCCTGCCTGCGCAGCGAGGTGCAGAATGACATCATATGAGCCTTCGCCCGCTGCGTCGGACAATTCCTCCGCCTCGGCGATGTCGCATTTGAAAAATGAAAAATGCTGGTGCCCAGACAACATGGCCAGCCGCGCGCGCTTCAGTCCCGGATCGTAGTAGGAATTGAGATTGTCCAGCGCGCGCAGCTCATGGCCGCGCGCAAGCAGGGCCGTCGCTGCATGGAACCCGACAAAGCCGGCGCCGCCGGTCAATAGCACGCGCATGGAGCAACATTCGGCCCGTGGACGATGGCGCGCCTCATATGCCAAGAAAGCCCGTTATTCAAATTTCACCGGTCGCATGAGCAAGCCTCAGCCTGTCCGCAAAGCCGTGCTGCCCGTTGCCGGGATGGGCACGCGCTTTCTTCCCGCCACCAAAGCCGTTCCCAAGGAAATGCTGCCGGTGGTCGACAAGCCGGTGGTGCAGTACGCGGTGGAAGAAGCGCGCGAGGCTGGGATCGAGCAGTTCATTTTCGTTACGGGACGCGGCAAGGCGATCATCGAGGATCATTTCGACCATGCCTACGAACTCGAGATGCTATTATCCGCGCGGGAAAAGACGGCTGAACTGAACAGCCTGCTTGAAGGGCTCCCGGTTACCGGAGCCGTCAGCTTTACCCGCCAGCAGAAGCCCATGGGATTGGGGCACGCGGTCTGGTCGGCACGCCACCTGGTGGGCAACGAACCCTTCGCCGTTCTCCTCCCCGATGACCTGATGGTCGGAACGCCCGGCGGACTGGCGCAGATGGTGGAAGTCTATGAGCGGGTGGGGGGCGGGGTGATCGTCGCGGCTGAAGAGAAGCCGCTCGAAGAGGTGAGGCGCTACGGCGTGATCTCGCCCGGCGAAACCAAGGGTAACGCCGTAGAGGTGAAGGGTGTCGTGGAGAAACCCAAACCCACCAAAGCTCCGTCGCGGCTATGCATCATCGGCCGTTATATTCTGCAGCCGGAAATTTTCGCGGAACTGGACCGGCACGAAACCGGGGCCGGCGGAGAGATCCAGCTAACTGACTCCATGGCCCGGCTGATCGGGCGCATGCCCTTTCATGCCGTCAAGACCGCATGCGCGCGCTACGACTGCGGCGATAAAGTCGGCTTTCTGCATGCCAATATTGCGGTCGCTCTTCGCCGGCCCGATATCGCACCGGCGCTGAAGGCGATTCTGCGGGAAATCAACTCTAATCCCTCATAAATTCAACCACATAGCGGGTTGACCACGACCTTTGGTTAATGACAGTGTCGCGGGACGGCTGGGGTAGTGCTCGGGTGAAACACCCGCTTTCCGGATAGACGCGCTGAAACAGCCGCCGCGGGTGTTTCTCTGAGGGCTGGGACTGGTGCTCACAGCAGGCGTCATTTCAAGGCTGCCCTTTCGGCGCGCGCCCGGAGGACTCCGGTTCAGAGCATCCCCCGCCGCCCTGGCGTGGGCGGCCGCTTCCATCCTGGCCTGCGCGCAAGGAGCACGCGCGCAGGACGAATACACCGACGAAATATTCGAGCAGAACCGCACCACCTATGGCGACATCGGGCTGATCGAGATGCCCAGCGCCCGTATGGCGCCCGATGGCGACATGTCGCTGACACTCGGTGACATCAACGCCACCCAATGGCGCGTGGGTCTGGGGTTCCAGATGCTGCCATGGCTGGAGACCTCGTTCCGCTACAGCCACATCCCGCATTTTTTCGACAACGGTCAACCGCTGTTCGACCGCAGTTTCGGCATGAAGGTGCGGCTGTTCCAGGAGACGCCTTATTCGCCATCGGTTGCCGTCGGCGCCCGTGATATCGTGGGCACGGGCGTGTTCGGACAGGAATTCATCGTTCTCTCCAAGCGGCTGTGGGACGTCGATTTAACCGCCGGCCTTGGGTGGGGACGGCTTGCCTCAACCGAGATGTTCGAGAACCCGTTCGGGCGAATCTTTCCCTCGTTCAACTTCCGAAACACCAACACTGGCGAGGGCGGCACCGTCGCCTTCGGGCAGTTGTTTCATGGGCCTGATACGAGCGTGTTCGGCGGCATCAACTGGCAGACGCCGATCGAGAATCTGAACCTGGTCGCCGAGTACAGTCCGGACCGCTACCTGCAGGAGCGCACGAACACGCATTTCTTCACGCGGGCGCCGGTGAACGTGGGTCTGAACTATCGCCCCTTCAATCATGTCTCTGTGATGGCCGGCTATTTCTACGGCACGACGTGGGGATTGGCGATTTCCGTGCATTTCGATCCCAAGCAGCCGCTCTATTCGGAGCGGTTCAGCGCGCCGCCGCCGCCCCCGGCCATCCGCAGCCCTGAACAGCGCCAGCTGTCGCTCGACGAACTGAACAAAAAGACGCCGATCGTGGCGCTGAACAACAACGGGGTGGCCCTGAATCTCGGCAGCGATCCGACCAATCTGCGCGAAGTGCTCGCCGCCGTGCCATCCTCGGCAGCGCGCGATTACGAAGTGGACGGGCGCACGCTAGCCATCGATGTCGATGGCCCGACGGACATGGATGCGCAGTGCCGCATCTATGCGCAGGTGGTCGGCAATTCCGTGGCGGGCATTGACACCATCGCCATCACCGATCTGTCGTCGCACGACGGCGGGGTGGTTCTCTGTCCGGTGCGCAGCCACAAGGACCAGGTGATGGCGGAAGTTGTGGCCGCCAATCCTCCGCCTCCGGGAGCCACCCCCGACGCACCGGTTCTGGACGAGAAAACATTGCAGTTCCGGCCCACGGTCCGGGATCCCACGCGCGCCGAGCAGAAGATTCGCGACGACGCGGACGCGCAGGACCTCGACATTCGCGGCGTGCAGGTCAAGAACAACACCGTGCTCGTGTATGTCTCGAACACCAAATACTACTTCGAAGATGAAGCATTGGGACGGCTGGCGCGCGTTCTCATGTCCGACACGCCACCCACTGTGGAAATCTTCCGGATTGTTTCCGTTTATCACGGTGTGCCGGTGCGCGAGGTCAGGCTGCTCCGCAGCGATCTGGAGCGTGTGATCACGATGTACGGCGGCGCGGCAGAGCTCCGCGCTACCATGAGCGTTCTGGATGCGCCGCTCGACAATCCCATTCTGGACGCGCAGGACAGCTATCCAAAATGGGGCTGGTCCATTGCCCCCCGGCTCGCCCGCTCCTTCTTCGATCCCAAGGCGCCGGCCCGCTTCGGCGTTTTTGTCGACTTGAGCGGCTATCTCGAAGTTGCTCCGGGCCTGACCTTCGATACCATTCTCGAGGGCGCCGTCTACAACAATCTGGGCTCGACCTTCCCCAGCGACAGTGGACTGCCCCACGTGCGCAGCGATTTCGGCTTTTATTACAAGGATGGCGCAAATGGCATTTCCGTGCTGCAGATGACTTACCGCAACCGGCTCGCGAGCGATGTCTACGGCGAGGTGAAGGCCGGCTATCTGGAGGACATGTTCATGGGCTACGGCGGCCAGGTCCTCTGGCGGCCCAACGGCGAGCGCTGGGCGATCGGTGCCGATGTCTATCAGGTTTACCAGCGGGGCTTCGACCGGCTGTTCGACCTACGCCCCTATAACACCGTCACCGGACATCTGAATGTCTATTATGAATCGCCTTGGTACGGGCTGAATTTCCAGGTGCACGGCGGCCGCTATCTCGCCGGCGACTGGGGCGGCACCTTCCAGGTCTCGCGCGAATTTGAATCCGGTGTGGAGATCGGCGCGTTTGCCACCTTCACCAACGTGCCCTTCTCGCAATTCGGCGAAGGCAGTTTCGACAAGGGCGTGATCGTGCGCATTCCGCTGGAGTGGATGGTGCCGGTGAACACGCAATCCCTCGGCAATCTCGACTTCCGTCCGCTCAGCCGCGACGGCGGTCAGCGGCTCAACTACGACGACTCGCTCTACGACGAGACCAAGCGTTACAGCTACCGCGAAATCAGCGACCATCTCGACAATGTCATTTCACCATAAGCAAATCGCAGCCGCCGCGCTGCCGTTGCTGGCGCTGGTGGCCGGCTGCAGCTCGGAACAGCGAGGCGACTGGACCGAAGTCTACGGCATCTTCCAGCGCGCCTTTTCCGATAATGCGGTGACCTATCAGCAGGCGGCGCAGATCCCGTTTGCCTCGATCGGCGTGCGCGTGGGCGGCGGCAGCGAGGGCATTCTGGTGCTCGCGTCATCCAACGCCGATCAGCAGCTCTGGACCGCCGCCTCGCATGTCGTGCTGCTGCTGCGCGCCGGCCGAATCGTGAAAACGGCCGGGCTCGAGCACAATCTGAACGACATGCGGCTGGTACGCGGCGGCACGGGGCAGCCCGAGAGCGTATGGGAAGCGGACTTCGGCGACCTGCATGCATACTCGGTGCTGATCCGCTGTCACGCGGTGTCGCGCGGCCCCGGCTCGATCAACAATTTCGGCACACCAGTGGCGACCGTGCAGGTCGACGAGGAATGCCGCAGCGATCAGCTCGACTGGAGCTTCACCAACAGCTACTGGATTGCGCCGCAGAGCGGGCTCATCTGGCGCTCGGTCCAGTACGTCAGCCCCAAGCTCGATCCGCTGACGATCCGCGTGCTTCGCCCGCCCGGCTGAGCGCGATCAGAAAATGAAGCCGCGCTCCCGCAGGTAATCGAGCACTTCCGCCGCGGACTGCTCCGGCGACTTCTCGATGGTTTTCAAAACCATGTCGGCCAGTTCGGGCGCTTCGTAGGGGCTGTCGATGCCGGTGAAGTTCTTGATCTCGCCGGCCTGCGCTTTCTCGTAGAGGCCCTTCGGATCGCGCTGCATGCAGACTTCGATCGGCGTATCCACGAAAATCTCGATAAATTCGCCGGATTCCAGCAGCTCCCGCGCCATGCGCCGCTCGGAGCGGAACGGCGAAATAAATGACACCAGCACGATGTGGCCGGCTTCCACGAACAGCTTGGAGGCTTCCGCCACCCGACGGATGTTTTCCACCCGGTCGGCATCGGTGAAGCCGAGATCACGATTGAGGCCGTGGCGCACGTTGTCGCCGTCCAGCATGTAGGTGTGGCGCCCCAGGCCGCAAAGCTTGTGCTCAACGATATTCGCAATGGTGGACTTGCCCGAGCCGGAAAGCCCGGTGAACCATAGCACCGCCGGACGCTGCCCCTTGATGGCCGAGCGCAGCCGTTTGTTCACGGAGGTCGCCTGCCAGTGCACATTGGTCGCGCGGCGCAGGCCGAAATCGATCATTCCCGCGCCGGCGGTTGCGTGCGTGAAGCGATCGATCACGATGAACCCGCCGGTATCGCGGTTTTCCCGATACGGATCGAAGGCGATCGGCTGCGCCGCGGAAATGTTGAGGTAGCCCACTTCGTTCAGCGCCAGCGTCTTTGCCGCGAAGTGGTCGAGTGTGTTGACGTCCACCTTGTGCTTCAGTTCGCTAATGGTGGCCGGAACCGTCGCCGTGCCGATCTTCAGCAGATACTGGCGGCCCGGTAGCATCTCGTCGTCCATCATCCAGAGGACGTGGGCTGCAAACTGCTCTGAAACTTCCGGCCGCGCCGTCGGTTCACACAGAACGTCGCCGCGCGAAACGTCCACTTCGTCGGCCAGGCAGAGCGTGACCGCCGCCCCGGCCACTGCTTCGTCTAGATCACCGTCCATGGTCACGATGCGTTTGACCGTGCTTTCGCGGCCAGATTTCGCGACAACCACCTTGTCGCCCCTCTGCACCCGTCCGCTGGCGATGGTGCCGGAGAAGCCGCGAAAATCGAGATTGGGACGGTTCACCCACTGCACCGGCATGCGGAACGGCTTGGACGTGAGCGCGGTATCCACATCCACGTTTTCAAGGTGCGCCAGAAAAGTTGGGCCGTTGTACCACCGGGTGTTCGGGCTTTTCTCGATGACGTTGTCGCCGAAGCGCGCCGACATCGGAATCGCGACAAGATTGGTGAAGCCGAGGTCTTTCGAGAATTCTTTGAAATCGGCAACGATCGGTTCGAACACCTCCTGCGCGTAATTCACCAGGTCGATCTTGTTGACCGCCAGCACCACGTGCCGGATGCCGAGCAGCGAGGCGATGTAGGCATGGCGCCGCGTCTGCGTCAGCACGCCCTTGCGGGCATCGATCAGAATAACGGCGAGCTCGGAGTTCGATGCGCCGGTCGCCATGTTGCGGGTGTACTGCTCGTGGCCTGGGCAGTCGGCGACGATGAAGCGGCGCTTCTCGGTGGCGAAGAAGCGGTAGGCGACATCGATGGTGATGCCCTGCTCCCGCTCCGCTTCCAGCCCATCGACCAGCAGCGCAAAGTCGATATCGCCGCCGGTGGTGCCGTGCTTTTTGGAGTCTTTCTCCAACGCGGAGAGATGGTCGTCGAACAAGAGCTTGGAATCGTAGAGCAGCCGCCCGATGAGCGTAGATTTGCCGTCGTCCACGCTGCCGCAGGTGAGGAAGCGCAGCAGCGATTTGCCTTCCTGCTCCGCCAGGAAGCGCGCGAGATCGCGATCGATCGTGATATCGTTCATCAGAAGTAGCCCTCGCGCTTCTTCTTCTCCATCGAGGCCTTCTCGTCGCTGTCGATCAAGCGGCCCTGGCGCTCGGAGGTGCGGGCGGTGAACATCTCCGTGACAATGCCTTCCAGTGTGTCGGCGTTTGACTCAATCGCGCCGGTGAGCGGATAGCAGCCCAAGGTGCGGAAGCGCACCAGACGCATCTGCGGGCTCTCGCCCGCCCCAAGCTTCATCCGCTCGTCATCCACCATGATGAGCGTGCCATCGCGCTCCACGATGGGCCGCCGTTTGGCGAAATAGAGCGGCACGATGGGGATGTTCTCCTTCATCACGTATTGCCAGACGTCCAGCTCGGTCCAGTTGGAGAGGGGGAAAACGCGAATCGATTCACCCTTGTTGATGCGGGTGTTGTAGACGCGCCAGAGCTCGGGCCGCTGATTCTTGGGATCCCAGGCGTGGGTGGCGGTGCGGAACGAAAACACCCGCTCCTTGGCGCGGGATTTCTCCTCGTCGCGGCGGGCGCCACCGAAAGCGGCGTCGAAACCGTATTTGTCGAGCGCCTGCTTCAAGGATTCCGTCTTCATCACCTGCGTGTGCAGCGAAGAACCGGAATCGAACGGGTTGATGCCCCGCTTGAGCCCTTCCTCGTTGATGTGCACCAGCAGGTTGAGACCCAGCCGCCTGGCGGTGTCGTCGCGGAACTGGATCATTTCGCGGAATTTCCACGTGGTATCCACGTGCAGCAGGGGAAACGGCGGCTTAGAGGGATAGAAGGCCTTCAGCGCCAGGTGCAGCATCACCGACGAATCCTTGCCGATGGAATAGAGCATCACGGGATTGCGGAACTCCGCCGCGACCTCCCGGATGATATGGATGCTTTCGGCCTCCAGCCTCTTCAGGTGGGACAGATGCGGATCGCGCATTTCGTCCGCCTGATCCCTCGAAAACCCGTGCGGCTGCGGCGCCCCAACCAATTGCTGCATGTGCTCGACTCGACACCAGGTTGCAACCATCGCTCGGCCACGATTATCGTCTGGACCGAACTCAGGGAACTCCTGATTCCGGCCGGGCCGATAGCGGGCGAGACAAAGGCCGTGCCTCTTAGCTTGCCGAGAGCCGATTTCCTAGCCCTGCCATGCCGCCCCTTTCAAACAGGACAAATCCGTTGCGGGCCGCGCTTTCTCAAGCAGAGGTGCGGCTGCTCCGCCAGCGGGCACGGCTGGCGCAGGCGCGGAAGGACTGGCCCGCCGCCGTTGCCCTGTGGCGCCGCTGCCGGGAGAAAGCACCGGGCCAGTTCCACAACTCCGCCTATCTGAGTGCCCTGATCTACGCGAATGAGATCGATGCGGCGGAAGCAGAGGCCGCGGCGCATGTCCGCCGCTTTCCCAGCGATGAGAGCGGCCCCATCGCGCTGGCGCGAATTGCCGAAGCGTACGGCGATGTGGAGGCTGCGATCACCCATTGGCAGGCGGCCTTGGCGCTGCGGCCGGGCAATCGACAAGCGCTCATCCGGCTGGGGGCCGCCCTTCTCTCTCTAAAGCGTGCCGACGAAGCCGATGAATGCGCGGCCGAGCTGCTGGCGCGCTATCCGCGCGAGCCGCACGGCGCCGTTCTGCAGGCACAAGTCCGCCAGCAGCGAAACGGATGGGATGCCGCGGCGCCGCTCTGGCGGAGCGCCGTGGAGCGGTTTCCGAACGACCTCTCCCTCCTGCGCGCTTACGGCCGCGCTTTGACATCGGGTGGCGCTTACGACAGTGCCCTGGCGGTAGCGGACCAGCTCGCCAGGTTCGATCTGGCACATGCCTTGCGGCTACGCGGAGAGGTGCTGGCCAAGCAGAACCCTTTTCAGGATCACACGGCCTTCTGGGAAGCCGCATCCGCGCAACTCCCCGACAACGCAGACATCACGCGCAAACTCGTGCACGCAGCTCTCTGGGCGCGCCAGTTCGACAAGGCAGAAGCTGCGTTCCGGCAATTGCTCGCGCGACATTCGCTGGCTGCAAGCGATTCTGACTTCATTGTGGGATTTGCGAATGCCTGTCTGGAGCGCGGCGAGAATTCACGCGCGCGCGCCCTGATCCGGGCGTTCCTGAAGGCGATGCGCGGCCGCAAGGATTATCGAGCGGCCGCATTGAGGTTGGTCCGCGCCATACTTGCCTTATTCCCCAGGCGGGCTGGCGCCGCTCTTGCCATCTCCCGTAACGAAAGCCGGTTTCTCCGCATGGTACAGAATGCGCGGCTGAGCAGCGGCGCGGCCGATCCGCTCGTCAAAGTGACGGCAGCCGAAAGCGCGTTCCGGCATAGCCGCACCACTTGCCTGCTCGACACCGACATCGATGCCGAATGCTGCCGCAGCTTTGTTCGAACGGTGCGGGAGCATCTCGCGAACAAGCAGCCGTTTTCGCTGGTCCGCCTGGGCGACGGCGAAGCCAATGCATTCCAGGAGAAAGCGTCGCTCGCCGCGCAGCTGGAATCCGATGCCGGCGAGCGGGAGATCGTATGGTGGGGGAGAATGCTCGCGCCTGAAGCGCGTGTGGCATTGGCACACCAGGTTCGGGAAGCGGCGCTGGAGGCCGATGCGCTTGGTTTTCCCACGCGGGAATGGTTTCTGCGCGACGTGCGGCTCGATTCCGGGAGGCCGCTTTCGGCCACCAAGTCGGGCCGCGGCCTGCTGTCCGTCATCGAAGCCCTCGAGAGTCAATGCCGCGCGGGACTGCTGTCGGACAAGTCTCTCGTCTCGGCACACCTGCCCCAGGATCTGCAGCGCTGGAAGCTTTACGGTGAACTGCTGAACGGTGCCGGCGAAGTGGTGCTTGTCTCGTGTCATCGCGGCCTGCCGGCAGCGACGCAAAAGCTATTCGAGTTGCGCGCCGTCCATCAGGTGCTGGTGCCTCCGGGGGACTCCATGCGGGAGATGGAGCATCGCGCGCTGACCGACGACGAAGTTCCGCCCAATCTCGTGAACCGCGCCCTGGCCGAATTGGGAAGCTGGCCGCAAGGGCGGCTGGTGCTGGTGGGTGCTGGATATGCAGGCAAGGTAATCGTCGGCGAGGCCAAGCGACGCGGTGGGATCGCGCTGGACCTCGGCAGCATCTTCGATCGCTGGATGGGGGCGCACACGCGCAGCTATCAGGACGTGGCCTGAGTCTGCCCTTGTACGCGCAGCCCGGAGCGCAAATGGTCCAGGATATGCGTGGCGGATTGGCCATCGCCGAAATCGGCGATCTCGCGGCGGTCGCGATAGCGCGGCTCGGTCCATAGCCGGTTCCACCCGCACTCGATGGTCTCTACCCACTCGGTTTCATCGCGCAGCGTGACGCACGGAACCCGGTGGAAATAAGCCTCTTTCTGCAGGCCACCGGAATCTGTCAGCACAAGATTGGCGTTGTGGACCAGACGGCACATTGCCAGGTAGCCAAGCGGTTCGATGATCGTGGCGCCGCTGCGGCCCACATCGATTCCGGCCTCTGCCGCCGCGCGCGCCGTGCGGGGATGGATCGGAAAGACAACCGGCTGCTTGCGCGCCTCTCCAGCGATGAAATCGAGTACTCGGTTGAGCACCTCGGTTTCGTCGGTGTTGCCGGCGCGATGCACCGTCGCGACCGCATAACCCTTCGGCGCGAGACTGAGTTTCTGGAGAATGCCGGAGCGTCGCTCCGCGATGTCGCTGGCGAGCAACGTGGCGTCGTACATGAGATCGCCAACAAGGTGAACGTTCCGGTCTATTCCCTCGCGCGCGAGATTTTCGGCCGCAGTCGCCGTGACGCAGAACAGTATCTGGCTGAGATGATCCGTGACGGTGCGATTTGCCTCTTCCGGCATGCGCCTGTTGAAAGAACGCATGCCCGCTTCGATATGCACGAGGGGTATTCGCGCCCGCGACGCCGCCAACGCGCCGGCAAGCGTAGAATCGGTGTCGCCATAGACGACCACCGCGTCGGGCACCTCGGCCGCGATCGCCTTGCCCACATTCCGCAGCATCTGCGGCAGCGCCGGCCGGCCGCCAGGCTCAATCCGGAAATGATATTTCGGCTGCGGGATGCCCAGTTCGTCGAAGAACACTGCCGACATGTTCTCGTCGAAATGCTGGCCGGTATGGATGAGGATTTCCTCGAAATCCGGAGCGCCGGCGAAGGCGCGCGACAGCGCGAAGGCTTTGACAAATTGCGGCCTGGCGCCCGCTATGGTCACCACGCGTTTGATGTCGCTCATGGAATAATGTCAGCCAACGTAGCGGCGCAGTCCGTCGATCGCGCAGGAAATATGATAGAGCGAACTCGCAGGCGACGGCTCGATCACGAAGGTGCCATCCGGCCGCATCTTGTCCTGCCATAGACCGGCAATGGTGGTGTGCAGGTAGTGCGAGAGGCCTTCCGCTGCGGATAGCGCCGTTTGCTCCAGCGCTGATTTGCCCTCCCCATCCGTCGCGCGTCCGGCGAGCTCCAGCGCCACTTTGAGCCGCTCCGTCTGGGGCCAGAGCCTGGCCTGTCGCGAATGCGGCGACATGTCGGCGAGCAGAACATCGATCGCGACGCCGCGGATCGGATCGATGCCATAGCGTTCGCCGATTTCGAACAGCCGCGCCGCCGCTTTCTCCGCGTTCTTGTCGCCGGATATTCCACTCCAGCGCGACAGCAGCCACGCCCATTCGAATTGATGGCCCGGCTCGACAATGCTGCCAGGAAACCCCGACAGCGGAAGACCCTCGTCGGCGAAGAACTCGCGCAGCATCCCGCTTTCTGTATCGACAAAATGCTGGAGGCAGACCCGCACGATGTCCGAGGCCAAGGCTTCCCATGCCGGCTCAGGCGCAAAGGAAAGCCAGGCAAGCGCGGCTTCCAGCAGATGCATATGAGGGTTCGACTGGAATTTGGAGCCACGCTGCTCCTCTTCCAGGAAACCCCCGCCCGATCGGCCGAAGCGTACAGAAATCAATTCCCTCAATTCCGCGGCATCTCCTGTGCAGCGTCTCTCCTCGACCCCTGCTCTGGCTGCCTCAGCCAACGCGAGGAGCACGAATGCCTGGTCGTAGAGAAAGGCGCGGTCGTCGACTGGCGCACCCACACTGTCGCACAAGGTCCTGTAGAATCCGTCGCTCCGGCGGTACGTGGCAGACAGGGATGCCAGTCCGTGGGCGACGGCCGCCCGCCACGGTCCTTGCCAGCCGGCAAATCCGGCGGTGGCATACACGTAGACCTGCCGCGCCTGAACGCGCAGGCGACGCGAAACGGGCACGCCTTTTCCTTCCTGGTCCAGCAGTTCAAAGAAGCCGCCGCTCTCGTGGTCGGCTCCCGCGGCCCACCACAAAGGCAGTGCCGAAGCATCCAGCCACCGTCCAAGCCTGTGAGCGGCGGTTTCCAGATCGTCGAAATTGCGGTGGAGCCTGGGCGCCGCGGTACGCCGCAAGGATTCAGGGCGGGCACGGGCACGCAAGGCATCGACCGCGGTCTTCACTTGGGCGCTATGCTCAAGCTTGCAGACAAGAATTCCATCCGGCTCGACAACGACGCCGATATCCGACACGCCAATGACGGCGAGTGGCAGGCTCGCGCTGCGCACGAAGCAACGCTCCGACTGCACCGCGATCACATGATTTCCGGCAATCACGTTGCCGCGGCCGTCTTTCTCATGAGCACCATATATGGCGGACCATGCCCCTAAGTCTGACCACGGGAAATCGCCAGCGACCACAGCAGCCTTGGAGGTGCGCTCCATCACCGCGTAATCGAGTGATTTTTTCGGAGCTTGGGCAAATGAGAATGAATCCAGACGGACAACCCCGCCATCGCGCTTGGCGTTCGACGCGGCGCGTTCCACCGCGTCTGCGATAGCCGGCTCAAAGAGGCGCATTTCATCCAGCATGATGGATGGGCGGAATGCGAACATGCCGCTGTTCCAGAGAAACCCCCGCGACAGGTACTCCGCCGCCCGCTCTCGCGAGGGCTTCTCGACAAACCGCCGGACCGTGGAAAGTCCATCGCATCCGGATACGGCTTCGGCCGGGTCGATGTAGCCGTAGGAGGTGTCCGGCGCGGTGGGTGAAATACCGAACGTGACGATGAAGCCGCGCTCCGCCCCCTCCGCAGCATGCTCCGCGGCCCCCCGGAAACGCTCTGTGTCGGGAATGTAATGATCGGCCGGCTGCATAATGGCCGGGCCGTCCCGTCCCTCGTTCAGAAGGTAGGCTGCCGCGGCCGCTGTCGCCGGGCCCGAATCCCGGCCTTCCGGCTCAAGAAGAATCGTGGCTTCGGCCTCGATCTGCTCCAGTTGCTCGCGCACGGTCGCCTCGTGCGCCTCACCGGTCACGATGACCGGCTTCTGGGCCCCCTTCATTCCGTGAAAGCGAAGGACGGCCTGCTGGAAGCAGGAGTGTTCACCGACAAGACGGGCGAACTGTTTGGGAAAGTCTCGGCGGGAGACCGGCCACAGGCGCGATCCTTCCCCGCCGCATAAGATGATGGGAGTAATCGTCATTGAGACGCCGAAACTGCCCGCAACACACGGTTCCTTATCATCAAGTTGCGGCAGAACAAACTACACGCGCTATGGGGCGGGCCCTCGCGATGCAAAATCAAGGTCCGCTACGTCCGAGATGCCCAAACTGCGGCGCTTTTGCGAAACCGGAACTATGGGATATTCAGGGACGTTCCCTGTCCTTTCAGGCGGGCTCCGCGCGCGTTTGCGCCGTTAACGTCGAAGGAAGACGCCCTCGCATGAACCACATCGACAAGCTTGCCATTGACACCATCAGGACGCTCTCCATGGATGCGGTGGAGAAGGCGAATTCCGGCCATCCCGGCACGCCCATGGCGCTTGCCCCCGTCATTTACACGCTCTTCATGCGGCACATGCGCTACGATCCGGCGGACGCTCGCTGGCAGAACCGGGACCGGTTCATTCTGTCTGCCGGTCATGCATCGATGCTGCTCTATTCGATGCTGTTTCTCGCCAATGTGCGTGAGCCGAACGGCGAGGGTCTTACGCTCGATGACATCAAGAACTTCCGCCAGATCGACAGCCGCACGCCAGGGCATCCCGAATACTGGCATACGCCGGGCGTGGAGGTGACGACCGGCCCTCTCGGCCAAGGCTGCGGCATGAGCGTCGGCATGGCGGCGGCAGCGCGGTGGAAGGCACATCATTTCAATCGCGACGGGCTTGAGCTTCTCAACTACCGCGTGTTCGCCATCTGCAGCGATGGCGACATGATGGAGGGCATCTCCAGCGAAGCGGCGTCGCTGGCCGGCCATTGGCAGCTCTCCAACCTCTGCTGGATTTACGATCAGAATCACATCTCGATTGAAGGCGACACCAAGCTCGCTTTCACGGAAAACGTTGCGGAACGCTTCTCTGCCTATGGCTGGAACGTGCTGCACGTCGCCGACGCGAACGACACAGAGGCCGTAAGTCAGGCGCTGTCGGTGTTCGAAGCGACGAAAGAGGGCCCCACGCTCATTATTGTGCGCAGCCATATCGGCTATGGCGCGCCCGACAAGCAGGACACCAAGGAAGCGCACGGCGAGCCCTTGGGCGAAAGGAACATCCGCGGCGCCAAGAAGGCCTACGACTGGCCGCAGGATGCCACCTTTCTGGTTCCGGAAGGCGTGCGCGAGCATGTGTCCGGCAGCCTCGGCAAGCGCGGCGGCGAACTGCACGCGCAATGGAACGACCTCTGGGCGCGATATCAACGCGAGCAGGCCGATATGGCCGAGCAGCTCGATTTCATGCGCTTCCGGGAATTGCCGCCCGGCTGGGCGAAGGACATCCCGTCGTTTCCGCCTGACGAAAAAGGATTGGCAACGCGCGACGCCGGCGGCCAGGTGCAGAACGCCATTGCCGCCAACGTGCCGTGGCTTGCCGGCGGCGCTGCCGATCTCGCGCCATCCACCAAGACGCTCATCAAGAACAGCGACTCGTTCGAAGCCGACACCACCGGCCGCAATTTTCATTTCGGTATACGCGAACATGCGATGGGCTGTATCGTCAACGGCATGACGATGTCGGATTTGCGCGGCTATGGCGCAACGTTCCTCATCTTCAGCGACTACATGAAGCCGGCGGTGCGCATTGCCGCGCTGTCGCACATTCCGAGCATCTGGATTTACACCCACGATTCCATCGGGCTTGGCGAAGACGGGCCCACGCATCAGCCCATTGAACAGCTGATGACCTTGCGCGCCACCCCCAACATGCTGGTGATCCGTCCTTGCGATGCGAACGAAACGGCGCAGGCGTGGCAGGTGGCTATGGAACAAAAGGCGCGGCCCGTCTGCCTCGCGCTTACGCGCCAGAAGGTGCCCACGTTCGACCGCAGCAAATACAATCCCGCAGACGGGCTTCTGCGCGGCGCCTACATCCTTTCCGATCCACCGGGCGACAAGGTGGACGTGATCCTCATCGGCACGGGCAGTGAGGTGCAGCTATGTCTGCAGGCGCAAG